>JBKJLX010000579.1:0-13265 GCA_046596645.1 Polyangiaceae bacterium | reverse complement strand
AGCGCATGCCGCCGCAGGCGCCGAGGCCGAGGCGGGTGCGGCGCGAGACGTCCTCCACGCTGCGCGCCATCTCCGCGGCGACCGCGTGGCGCACCTCTGCCTCGAGCACCGGCTCGCAGGGGCACACGACCTGCGCCTCGCGCGGCCGTCGACGGATGCGCTCGGCGATGCGCTCGGCGCGCGAGCCGTGGCGGTAGACCAGGCGCCGCGCGGCGACCGCGTCGATGCCCAGGTCCTCGGCGAAGCGGAAGGGGTCGACCTCCGCATCCCCGCCCGGGAGCGCCGACAGGTGCGAGCCCGGCGGCGCGCCGGAGGCGAACACCTCGCAGAGGACGTTCGTCATCTCCTCCGCGAAGAGGCGGTAGCTCGCGAGCTTGCCGCCGACCATCGAGTACATCCCGGGGGCGCCGTGCGCGGTGTGGTCGATCACGCGGTGGTCGCGCGACAGGCGGTCCTCCAGCGGGCCGTACTCGTACAGGGTGGGGCGCACCCCGGCCCAGGTGTGGATGGCGCGCGCGGTCTGGATCGCTGGAAAGACGCGAGCGATCCCCTGCACCAGGTAGCGGACCTCCTCGCTGGTCGCGCGGACGTCGTCGAGGTCGCCGTAGTAGTCGTCATCGGTCGTTCCGATGACGCTCATGTTCTGCCACGGCTCGATGAAGATCTCGCGGCCGTCGATGGTGTGGGCGGCGATGGCGTAGTTGGTGAGCCGACGGTCGTACGCGATGTGGATGCCCTTGCCGCCCCGCACCCGGGCTCGCTTCGCGGGGAGGCCGGAGAGCGACGCGGTGATCGGCGACCAGGCGCCGGTCGCGTTGACGACGGCGCTGGTGGTGATGCGGCCGGTGCGCCCGTTGCGGAGGTCGCGCCAGCGCACCGCCACCGGCTGGCCGGTGTCCTCGCGACGCTCGATCACCTCCACCGTGGTGCCGACGAACACCTTGGCGCCGCGCTCGACCGCGTCGACCGCGTTGGCCACGCAGAGCCGCGCGCCGTCGATGCCCCACTCGTCGAAGGAGACGCCGCCCTGCAGATCGCCGCGGATGCCCGGCTCCAGCGCCCGCATCTCGTCGGGCGTCAGCCGCGCGTGCGGCTTGCCGCGCTTCAGCGGCTGGAACTCGTCGTACGCCTGGAAGAACGCGTCGATGAGCGTGAGCATCACCTTGCTGCGCGCGCTCTTCTCCACCGGGTAGAGGAATGGGATGCGGAAGAGCAGGTGCGGCGCGATGCGCTGGATGTGACCGGAGTCGCGGCACGAGGACTCGGTCACGCCGGGATCGCCGGCCAGGTAGCGCGGCCCCCCGTGGATCATGCCGCTCGAGTTGCCGCTGGCGCCGAAGGCCAGGTCGTTGCGCTCGAACAGCGCGACCTTGAAGCCGCGCATCGCCGCGTCTCGAGCGACGCCGACGCCGTTGACGCCACCACCGATGATGACGACGTCGACCTCGGCGGCGCCGCGGTGGAGCGTGCCACCCCGGCGGGAGGGGGCCGGGGGGAAGTCCGACTCGGAGGAGGGTGCCGCGCGAGAACCAGCCACAGCCGTGCACATAGTGGTCGCTACGCGCTGCGTCGAGCCCGCGTCGTGCGCTGCCCGGGAGGACGCCCGCGCGTGCTACCCTCCGCGGCTCCCCGATGGCCCGCCTGGCGTCGTTCCTCGCCCTCCCGAGCCACCAGGTCCTCCTCGCGGTGACCCTGATGGGCGTCGCGGCGTGCGCCAGGAGCGACGCCATCGGCTCGCCCGAGGAGGCGAGCGCGGGCCCCAGCGGGGGCGGCGCCGACGGGCGTGGCGGGGGCGAGGGCGGCGCCGGCGGCGGACCGGGCGCAGGCGCGGGGGACCCGTCGGGCTCGACCGCGACATCGTCCTCGGGCGGAGGCCAGGGCAGCACCTCGAGCAGCAGCGCCGGCGAGGGCGGCACCGGCGGCAGCGCCGCCTGCGGCGACGGCGCGATCAACGGAGATGAGGTCTGCGACGGCGAACAGCTCGACGGCGCCACCTGCGCCGACGTGGGCGAAAGCGCCGGCTTGGTCGTCTGCGACGAGGCATGCGAGCTCGACTTCAGCGGCTGCGGCGACGCCGTATCCTGCGAGAACGGGGTCGACGACGACGAGGACGGCCTGGTCGACGCCGCCGATCCCGCGTGCGCCGGCGCCGGGGACGACGACGAGGCGGTGGTCACGCCGAGCTGCGACGGCGCCGGCGGACCGGTGGTCGATCTCACCGTCGCCTCCGGCGTCCCCATCGTGCGCAGCGGCACGACCGTCGGCGCCCCGGCCGACCTCACCTCCACCACCACCGCGAGCTGCCCCACCACGCCCGGCCCCGAGGTCGCGTTCCGGCTGGTCCTCCCCGAGGCCAGGTCGCTCCTGTTCTCCCTCGACAACGCGGGCACTGCCGCCGGCTGGGACCCGGTGCTCTACGTGCGCTCCGCCAGCTGCGTGGGCGCCCAGGTCGGCTGCAACGACGACGGCGGCGGGAGCCTCAAGAGCGAGCTCGTCGTGTCCGCGATGCCCCCCGGCACCTACTTCGTGTTCGTCGACTCCGCCAGCACGTCGGGCTCGTTCGAGCTCACGGTCACCGAGCTGTGAGCGGCCGCGGCGTCGCCGCGGTCGCCCTGCTCACCGCGGTGGCGGCGTCGAGCGTCGCCTGTGCGGGCGAAGAACGGTCGCCGCCGGCCGTCGCGTCGTCTTCGGTCCCTGCGTCCACCCCGCCGCCGGCTTCCGCTGCGGCGTCCGACGATCCGTCGGAGGCGGCCAGAGTACCTGCCAATTCGCCATCGTCGGCCGCGGCCGCCCCGGGCGCGCCGGCCCGGCGCCGCTACGCCCTGGCGGCCATCGGCGACTCGTTCACCGATCCGCGGTCGCACGGCGGCATCTACCTGAAGGTGCTCGCCGAGCGCTGCCCGAGGAGCCGCTTCGAGAGCTTCGGGGTCGGCGGCAACATGGTCAACATGATGCAGCGGCGCTTCCTCCGCGACGTGTTCGGCGAGGGCGACGAGGGCGGGGCGCCGGGCGCCGCCGCGGTGGGGGCAGGCCCCGACCGCCCGGTCTGGACCCACGTGGTGGTCCTCGGCGGTCTCGGCGACGCGCTGAGCAACATCACCGCGAAGCGCACCGCCGGGGCGGTGCAGCGCGACCTCGGGTGGATGATCGCGGAGTCGCGCCGGCGCGGCGCCGCGGCGATCGTCCTCTCGTTGCCGCCGTGGGCCGGCTTTCGCGACTACGACGGCGCCCGCGCGCAGATGGCGCGCGACATCAACGCCTGGATCGCCGCCGAGGCGAGGGCGGGGCGGATCGACGCGACCTTCGACACCCGCAGCGCCCTCTCCTGCGGCAACGTCGAGCGACTCTGTGACACGTTCGCCTCACCCGATCGACTGCACTGGAACGAGGCCGGTCAGCGGGCGGTGGGCGAGGCCCTGCACCGAGCGCTCTTCGCCGATTGCGAGTGAGCGGGACGTCGACTGGACCCGCCGGGTGACGGCGACCCTTTCGCCGGCTACACCTCGCCCCCATGCGCATCGCGTTCGTCGGCTGCGGCTACGTGGCGGACCTCTACATGGCCACGCTGCGGCGCCACCCGCAGCTCGAGCTGGTGGGGGTGTACGACCGCGATCCCGTGCGCGCTGCGCGGTTCGCCGCGTACCACGCGCTCTCCTCCTGGCCCTCGCTGGAGGACCTCCTGGCCGACGACCGGGTGGAGGCGGTCCTCAACCTCACCAACCCGGGGAGCCACTTCGAGGTGTCGAAGGCGTGCCTGGAGGCGGGCAAGCACGTCTACTCGGAGAAGCCGCTGGCCATGGAGGTGGCCGACGCGGAGGAGCTGGTGCGCGTCGCGGCCGCGCGCGGCGTGCGGATCTCCGGCGCGCCATCGCGCCTCCTCGCCGAGCCCGCGCAGACGATGTGGAAGGCCCTGCGCGACGGCGCCATCGGGGCGCCGTACCTCGCCTACGCGGAGATGGATGACGGTCTCCTTCACCGCATGAGCTTCCGCTCATGGATCAGCCCCTCGGGCGCGCCCTGGCCGTACAAGGACGAGCTGGAGGTCGGCAACACCCTCGAGCACGCGGGCTACGCGCTCACCTGGCTCGTCGCCTTCTTCGGCCCGGCGGAGAGCGTCACCGCCTTCGGCGGCCGCGTCGTGCCCGACAAGAAGGTCGACGTCCCCCTGGCCGAGCAGGGCGCGGACATGACGTCGGCCTGCATCCAGTTCGTCTCCGGGGCGGTGGCGCGCCTCACGTGCAGCATCGTCGCCACCCACGATCACCAGATCCGCATCTTCGGCGAGGAGGGGACGCTCTCCACCGACGACTGCTGGAAGCCGCGTTCCCCGGTGCGCCTCCGCAGGAGGATGACGCTGCGTGGCCGCTCCTTCGAGCTGCCGATGTCGCGTCAGCTGACCCTGCTGGGCGGCGCCGCGGCACGCGCCCGCGCTCGCGGCCTCGCCAAGGTCGACTTCTGCCTGGGGCCGGTCGAGCTCGCCGACGCCCTCGCCGAGGGGCGACCGAGCCGCCTCTCGCCCGAATATTGCCTCCACGTCACCGAGATCGCGCTCGCCATCGCGAAGTCCCTCGACGGCCCGGCGCGCGTCGCCATCCGCTCGCGCTTCGCCCCCGTCGACCCCATGTCCTGGGCGCGCTGACCCTCAGCGCAGCGCCCACCAGAGGCGGGCCACGCGCGAGGCGACGCCGGGCAGGCGCCGCACCAGATCGATGGAGGGCGGGCGCAGCTCCTTCACGCGGACCGGGATCTCGACGATGCGCACGCCGGCGCGCTCGGCGCGCAGGACCAGCTCGCTGGCGAAGACGTCCTTGTCGACGCGGCAGGCGCGCAGGATCGGCAGCACCACGTCGCGCCGGAACGCCTTGAGGCCGTGGGTGTCGGTGCCGCGGAACCCGAGGATGCGCCGGAGGGCGCCGCTGTACACCAGGCTCGCGGCGTGGCGGAGCGCCGGCCGCTCGTCGCTCGCGCCAGGGAGGAGCTTGGAGCCGACCACGAAATCGGCCTCATCGGCCTCGAGCAGGGAGACGGCGCGGAGGAGGAAGTCGACGTCGCAGAGATCGATCTCCTCGCACACGACGATGGGCGCCCGCGCCGCCTCGATGCCGCAGCGCAGCGCCGCGCCGTAGTTCGGCTCGTCGATCGAGATCCAGCGGACCTCGGGGAACTTCGCCGCCAGCGCCCGCGCGACGGCGATGGTCCCGTCGGTCGAGCCGTTCTCGGCGAGGACGATCTCCACCGCGAGCCCGTGGTGCGACAGGCGTTCGCGCAGGTCGACGATCGCGGCGTGGAGGATGCCCTCCTCGTCGAAGATGGGGATGACGATCGAGATCACAGGCGGCGGGACCACGTCGCGCGCCTGTCTAGCAGGTCCCGGTCGTGATACTCATGGGCCCATGCGGTCGTCGGATCCGCCTCCTCGCGAATCCGAGACGGGTGGCCGAGGGACTTCAGCGCCCGGTGGCTCGTCGCCGCCGGAGGTCGTGGCGGGCCCGGCCGGCGGCCCGGGCAGGACGCTGCTCATCCCCCCGCCCCGTTCCGCATCGGCGCCGCCGGAGCGCCTGCCGGCCTACCCGTCCCGCGCCTCGGGGACGATGCAGGGCCGGCCGTCGATCGACGGCCGCGCGAGCGACGTCGCGGCCGCGCCGAAGATCTCCTACGCGCCGGAGAGCGGCGACGGGCCCGGGCGCTCGCCCTCCACGGTGACCGGGTCGGGCCGCCCCGCCGGCTCCGGACACACAGGCAGCGGGATCACCGGCCGCTTCACGCGCGCATCGCTGCGCCCATCGATCGATGCGGCCCGCAACACGCTGCGCACGGTGCGGCAGACGCTGCTGTCGATCCTGCCGCCGCTGCCGATGTCGAAGAGCGCCTGGTACGGCCCGATCGCCACGCTCGGCATGCTGGTCTGCGCCCTCCTCGGCCTCGGCTGGTGGATGTGGTCCACCGGCCGCATGCCGGAGAGCGTGTCGACCGCGCTGCGCCTGCCGCCCAGCCCGCGTGCGCCCGCGAAGATCGCCCCGCCACTCCCGGCGGAGGAGGAGCCCGAGCCCGAGGTCGCCGACGTGAAGTTCGGGCGCGGCTCGGTGCTTGGCGGCATCCTCGCCATCCCCACCTCGTTCGCGCCAGCGCCCGACGGGGCCTTCGACCTCATCATCCACAGCCACGGCAACACCGACCTCGCCATCGAGAGCTACGAGGCGGTGGGCACCGGCGCGGCGGTCTTCGTGCTGAACCTCGGCGTCGGGTCGGGAGCGTACGAGGACCGCTTCACCAACCCCAGGGCGCTCGACGACGCCATCGAGCGCGCGACCAAGGGTGTCGCCGAGCGCGGCATCGCCAACGCCCACGTCCGCCGCCTGGCCATGGTCGGGTGGAGCGCCGGCTACGGCAGCGCGCTGCGCGCCGTCGGGGACCGCGGGAACGCCGACCGCATCGACGCCATCCTTTTCCTCGACGGCTTCCACGCGGGGTACCGCGCAGGTACGCGCAAGCTGGAGCCGGCGCCGATCGAGCCCATGATCCGCTGGGCGGCGCGGGCGGCGAAGGGCGAGAAGCTCCTCGTCATCACCCACTCCAACATCGACCCTGTCGACTACCTCGGCGTGAAGGAGACGACGGACTACGTCCTGAAGCAGCTCCAGGTGGAGCGGGTGAAGGTCAGCGGCACGACCCCTCTCCCCATCCTGCGAGCGATGGAGGGCGTGTTGAACAAGGCGGACATGGTGGGGCTGGAGAAGCGGACCGAGGCCCATCGGGGGGGCCTCCACGTGCGCGGCTACTCCGGCAACCAGCCGACCCACCACATCTCGCACCTGATGCAGATGTCGCAGACTGCGCTGCCATTTCTCGTCGAGCGCTGGCGCGAGGTCCCCTAGAGAACGTCGCCTTGGCGCGCCTCAGGGCAGAACACACTGCACGTTGGTCGCGCGGACACGATAGTCGCCGCCGACGACCTCGCTCCAGACGGTGGTCAGGTTGCCGAAGCCCGACGACGCCGCGCCGGCGGCGAGGAAGGTGAAGTTGTCCGGTGCCTGGGCGGCCGCGAAGTTCGCGATGAGGATCGTGCCGTCGGCCTCCCACAGGTTGATGCGGACCCGGTTCGGCTCCGCGAGCGAGAAGTTCGAGACCGCTGCCCCCACCACGAAGGCCCCCGCGCGCTGCACCTGGAACGGCGGCGCGACCTCGGCGAAGTCGGTGAACGGGATGGCGTCCGGGAGCGCCGACACGAGATCCGCCGCCACCCCGGGGAGATCGTCCGCCACCACGGAGCCGGTCCGGTACGCGCCGTCGAGCTGACCGTTGCCCAGGGCGACCGGGTCGGCGTGCAGCGCAGCGAGGAACATCCGCGCGTCGATCTCGGGGCCGACGACGAAGGCGACCCCGTGGTTGGGCGGCGGCTGCACGTCCTTGATGCTCGACAGCATCTCGTTCGCGGTCGCGCCGAAGCGCACGAAGCCGCCGTCGTTGGGGCTGAAATCGTCCGGGCCGGTGAAGAGCACGTGCTCACCGGCGACGTAGCCGTAGCCGCGCACGTTCAGGTGGGGCACCGGTTCATCGTTGATCACGTCGTCGTTGGTGAGGACGAACTCGACCGCCTCCCGCTTGCCCACGTAGAGCGTCGCGAAGTTGGCCACCGGCTCGTGGGAGCAGGTGGCGGCGAAGCGCACGACGCCGTCCTCGCCCTGCCGTACGTCGATGGCGCGCCCGCGTGTGCACCCCGACGGCATCGGGTAGGGGGTGAAGACGACGTTGGTGTTGCCGATGTCGTCGTTGCCCGGGAACTCGAACTCGCCGAAGCGCCCGTTCTCCTCGCCCCAGAAGACCACCGACTGCGCCGTGGTGTAGCCGCCGATGATGCGCCGGCGGATGCCGTCGGCAACCTGGGGGTAGGTGACGACCGACCGCAGGTCCGGCACCGCCGCGACGCGGACGGTGCGCGCGACGATCTGGCTGATGCCCGCGTTGACCCCCACGTGCACCCGGTTCGAGCTCGGTCGGGAGAGGACGACGATGCGCTCGTCGTCGACGGCCTGTTGCCCCAGCTCGAGCGACGTGAAGACGACGAACTCGTCGTCGGTCAGGCACGTGACCCCTCCGCCTCCAGCGCCGCCGGCTCCTCCCTCACCATCGCCGCCGGTGCCCCCGGATCCGGTGTCGCCGCCGGAGCCGTTGCCGCCACCACCGGCGGAGCTCGCGGTCTGGTCCGGCCCGCCTCCGTCGCCGCTGGTACCTGTCGACGCGGCGTCGACGGTCGAGGTGACGGCTCCGGTGGCGGTCGTCCCGGTGGCGGTGGTGTCACCGGTCGACCCGGCGGCGCCGCTGGTGGCGCCGCCGCCGCCCGCGTCCGTGAAGTCGTCGAGGCCGAGGACGCTCGCGCAGCCCAGGCTGGAGGATACCGCGAACGCTGTGATCCACGGCGCGCCACGAAGGGAAGATCTCGCTGAAGCAGTCACCCCACGAGTATGAAGACGCCCGCGGCGCCGCTGCAAGCCTGGCACCTTCTCCCCAGGAGAGGGAGGTGCGAGGCGCGCTTCACCCGGTTCGGCCCTCGGCCCACGCCGCCGCGTCACGTCCTTGAACCATCGCGTCATCCATGCCGCCGTAGGTCCAGGCGCCGTAGCGGCCCGTGGAGCGCACGCCGCGCTCCTCCAGCCAGGCGTGGAGCGCGGCGACGCTGCCGGCGTGGTGGCGATCGAAGACGACATAGGCGGGGTCGATGCGCCGCGCCCGCGCGAAGCGGATCCGCTCCGAGCTCCTCACGACGCCCATCGCCACCAGGTGGCGCGCCACCCCAGGGAGGAGCGCCGGCAGGTCCGGCGGCTCGCGCGAGGCGAGCTCGACGTAGAGCGAGCCGGCGCCGGGCGGCGCCATCGCCGCCGACAGGTTGGAGTAGCTGCCGACGCGGTAGAATGGCACCTCGGGGTCGGGCACGTAGCACCAGTGCCAGTCGCGCTCACATGGGCCGTGGAGCGCGACGTCGAGGTACCAGAGGTGCGTCCAGCGGAGGCGCGCCGCCGCCTCTCGCGCCGCTCGCGGCGCACCGTCCACCAGGGCGACCAGCGCGGGCAGGGGCAGCGTCGAGATGAGGCTCTCGAAGCGGACGCGCTCGCCGTCCTCCAGCACCGCCACCCGCGCCTCGAGGTCGAGAGCGGTCACCGCTCGACCGGTCTCCACCGTGGTCGCGCGCTCGGTCAGCGCGTCGGCGAGCATGCCGATGCCGAAGCGCGGGTACACGAACTGCGCGTTGTAGCCGAGCTCCGGCGAGGGCGCGCCGACGGCGCCGGCGACCACGTCCTCCAGCCGAGGGACAGGCACGAAGCGGCGGGTCCAGCTCGCCGAGAGCTCGCGCGGGTGCAGTCCCCACAGCTTCTCGTTGTAGGGGACCATGAAGTGCCGCGCGATCCCGGCGCCGAAGTGGCGGAGGATGAAGCCCTCGAACGTCTCCTCCCCCAGGTCGCGCTCGGGCGCGCCCCCGTGCGCGGCGTCGCGCTGCGCGTCGCGGGCGTGCAGGTACCCGAGCAGGCACTCCGCGGCGACGGTCGGCGGCAGCCCGTGCAGGTTGGCCTGAAAGGGGTAGCGCGTCACCGCGCCCTGCGACCACACCACGCTGCGGCGCTGCACCGCGATCAGCGCGTCGCCCAGCCAGGCCGTCACGTCCTGCGTGACCTTGAGGTCGCGGAGGTGGAGCAGATGTCCCGTGCGATCGAAGCGGAAGCCCGCCTCCTCCACCGTGCTCGCGTGTCCACCGGGCGCAGGGCCGCGCTCGACGATGCGGTGCGGCACGCCGCGCTTGCGCAGGTGCACCGAGGCGGAGAGCCCGGCCAGGCCGGCTCCGAGGACGAGGACGGGCTGCTGCATCGCGGTGGGGTTGCCTATCCCTTGGCGCTTCGGCCCGGGGAGGCTACGCCTCGTGGACCATGGCGCGTCGCACTTCCGTGAAGGTCCAGGGCCGCATCCTCTACCTGACCAAGGACGAGGCGCCGCTGCGTGCGCAGCTCGAGGGCGCGACGCCGTTCGCCGGGGGACCGGCGGCGCGCCCCGACTGCGAGGCGCTGGTGGACAACATCTCCACCGACGAGCTCACGCCAGGGTGGGTTTGCTACTACTACGACGAGACGCTCGCCCGCTATTGCCTCGTCGGACTGCGCGGCGGCGTCATCCAGCGCGACGCGATCAGGACGGGCGGCTTCGGCGCCATCGTCTCCGGCCGCTCCAAGGGCTGCGGCAGCTCGCGCGAGACCGCGCCCTACAGCGAGCGCGAGTGCGGCGTGCAGGTCGTCGTCGCACGCAGCATCGAGAAGATCTACGGCCAGAACTGCCAGAACATCGGCCTCCTCACCACCACCGACTTCTCGGTGCTCGACCGCATCGAGCGGGGGGAGGAGATCCCGATCAGCGAGTTCACCAGGGGGCTCGACCCGATCAGCCGCGACGTGGTCGAGCACGGCGGCCTCTTCGAATACAACCGCGCGCGCCTCGCTGGAGAGGTCACGCCGCCCGCCCTCGAGACCGCGGAGCGGCCGATGACGGTGGCGGAGAAGATCATCGCCGCGCACGCCATCGTCGACGCGACGAGCGGCAAGCTCGGCGTGCCGGCGGTGAAGCCGGGCGACTCGCTGTTCGTCCGCACCGACGTGCGCTTCTCCCACGAGTACGTGACGCCGATGGCGGAGTCGCTGTTCGTCGCCGCGATGGGCAAGGACGCCACGGTCACCGACCCGGCGAGCGTGTGGGCCTTCCGCGATCACCTGACCTTCCTCGACCTGGTGATGCCCAAGGCCCACGTCGACATGGGCCTGAAGGAGCAGGCAGCGTCGCTGGCCACAGTGCAGGAGAGCTTCACCAGGAAGCACGGCATCAAGCTCTACGGCGAGGTCGAGCGCGACGGCCGCACCGTCGGGTCCGAGGCGATCTGCCACAACAAGGTCATCGAGGCGATCGCCCTGCCCGGGCAGATCGTGGCCGGCACCGACTCGCACACCTGCATGGCCGGCGCGCTCGGCTGCTTCGCCTTCGGCGTCGGCTCCACCGACATGGCCAACGCCTGGTACACCAAGGACGTGCGCGTCGCCGTTCCCGGCACCGCGAAGTTCATCCTCACCGGCAGGCTGCGTCCTGGCGTCACCGCCAAGGACGTGATGCTGCACCTGCTGTCGCAGCCGTTCTGGCGCAGCGGCGACGGCATCGGCAAGGTGCTCGAGTTTGCGGGGGACGGCGTGCGATCGATGGGCCTCGACGAGCGCGCCACCCTCACCAACATGGCGGTCGAGGCGGGCGGCTTCACCGGCATCGTCGAGGCCGACGAGGTGATCGTCGACTACCTGGTGCAGCAGCGTGGCCTCGACAGAGGCGACGTGCGGCGTCGCATCGTCCGCGCCGACGAGGGCGCGGAGTACGTCGCCACCTTCGAGCTCGATCTCGCCACGGTGGAGCCGATGGTGGCGCTGCCCGGGGATCCGCGGAACGGCGTCCCCCTGGGCTCGCTTCGGGACAAGACCGGGCACGACGTGAAGATCGACATCGCGTACGGCGGCTCCTGCACCGGCGGCAAGAAGGCCGACATGGACATGTACGCCGAGGTGCTCGGAAAGGCCGTGGCCGCCGGTCGCCGGGTCGCCGAGGGCGTCCACCTCTACATCCAGTTCGGATCCCAGGACATCCGCCGCTACGCGGAGGAGAAGGGGTACCTCGACGTCTTCGCCCGGGCGGGCGCCGAGCTGGTGGACCCGTCCTGCGGCGCCTGCATCAAGGCGGGCCCCGGCGTCTCCCAGCGAGCCGACGAGGTCACGGTCAGCGCCATCAACCGCAACTTCCCCGGCCGCAGCGGCCCGGGTCAGGTCTACCTGGCGAGCCCGCTGGTGGTCGCCGCCAGCGCCATCGCCGGTCGGATTGCTTCCCCCGACACCATGCTCTCCTGAACGGGCAGCAGCCCCGGCGTGGCACGCCGGGGCCGGAAGGCCCTCTGGTCGTGCCCGGTGGGCTCGTGTAGTGTCGGAACGCCACTCTCGCCCATGACCCACGGGGAGCGAAGATGAACGACATCAAGAACGATGCGTCGAAGACCGACAAGAGGAAGCAGTCCCTCTACTTCCCCGAGTCGATGCTGCAGGAGATCAAGGAGGAGGCGGCGCGCCTGGACCGCTCGCTGTCCTGGGTCGTGCAGCGCGCCTGGAAGCTCGCGCGCCTCGAGATCAAGAAGCTCCCGAGCGTCAACGACGTGACCGGCGACGACGACGACGCGGGCGACTGATCGAGGGATGGCGGAAGACCGCGACAGCCGACCTGGGCTGAGCCGGCCTGATCCGAGCCGGCCTGATCTGGGCCGGCCCGAGCGGGCCGTTCAGGCAGGTCCATCGGGGTCGACGCCCACCGCGCCGTCCGTCGAGACGGGTTCGACGCCCAGCCAGTCCCTCGCTCTCGCAAGGGACGGCACGCGTCTGTTCGTCCGTCAGCGGCCTGGGCCTGAGGGCTTCGCCGCGGCAGGCGCCCTCACGGCCCTCCTCTGCGACGGCATCGCCTGCGATGGCTTCGTCTGGAAGTACCTGTGGGACGCGCTGGCCCAGCAGGTCGCGGTGGCCCACTGGCACTACCGCGGCCACGGTCGCAGCGCGCCGCCGGCCGATCCCGAGGCGCTCCAGGTGTCGGATCACGCGAGCGATCTCGACGTGGTCCGGCGGGAGATCGGCGACCCCCCGGTCGTGCTCTTCGGCCACTCCTTCGGTTGCCAGGTCGCGCTGGAGGCGTACCGGCTCCGCCCGGAGAAGGTGCGCGGCCTGGTGCTGCTCTGCGGCTCCTCCGGTCGCGTCACGCACACCTTCAAGAACAGCGAGGTCCTCGCCAACGTCCTGCCGCGCCTCATCGCGACGGTCGACGCGCACCCGCACCTCGCGCGCGCGCTGTGGGGCAACGTCCCCTCGGAGATGGCGATGCGGGTGGCGATGCTCACCGGCGAGATCGACGCCAAGGCAATGGACCCTCGCGATCTCCTCCCGTACCTGAAGCACATGGTCGACATCGACCTCCCCATGTTCCTGCGCATGCTGTGGAACGCCGGCGAGCACTCGGCGGCGGATCTGCTGCCGGACATCCAGGTGCCGGACACGACCAGCAGCTCACCCTTGGGGATCGCCGCCGCCATCTGCTCCGAGGCGGCGAGGGGCGTGAAGGAGTCGCGATCGCTTCCCACCACCAGGACCGGCACCTGGATGTCCGGCAGCAGATCCGCCGCCGAGTGCTCGCCGGCGTTCCACAGCATGCGCAGGAAC
>JBKJLX010000514.1:0-3511 GCA_046596645.1 Polyangiaceae bacterium | reverse complement strand
CGATCTCGCCGACCGATGGCGCGGCGAGATCGATCGCGAGCGCGGTCTTGCCCGAGGCGGTGGGCCCGACGACGACCACCAGCTCGTCCGGCTCCGGCCGGGCGAGCTGCTCTCGCGAGATCGGAGCGCGTGGCGCGCCGCCGCGGGGAGACACCCGCCCCACACGACCGACCACCGGCGCGCCGCTCACCGCCCCACCCGCGCGTAGAGCTCGGCCCAGCCCAGGCGGTGGACGACCGAACGGCCGTGCGGGCAGTGCCCGGCGAAGTCGACCTCCGACAGGGCGAGGAGGAGGGCGCGCGCCTCGTCAGCCGACAGCTCGTCGCCGGCGCGCACCGAGCCGTGGCAGGCCATCGTCGCCAGGGCGAGGTCGACCGCGCCCGACCACGCGCGCCCGCCGGCCCGACCCAGCTCCGCGAGCACGTCGCGCGCGAGGGCCTCGGGGCGCGCGCGGACCAGGAGCTGCGGCACGGCGTGGACGGCCACCGCGTCCGGCCCGGCCGGCCGCACCTCGAGCCCGGAGGCGGCGATGGCATCGCCCGCCTCGTCGACCAGCGCCACCTCGGCCGGCGTGACGCGCACCACCTCGGGCACGAGCAAGCGCTGCGAGGCGACCCGGCGCGACGCGTAGTCGCGACGCAAGCGATCGAAGGTGACCCGCTCGGCCGCGGCGTGCTGGTCGAGGAAGAGCAGCCCCTCCGAGGTCTCGCAGAGCAGGAACAGGCGACGCACCTGGGCGATGAAGGTCGCCCCCGCGAACAGGCTGGCCCCGTCGCTCGCGACCTCGCGCACCGGGA
Organism: Polyangiaceae bacterium; assembly: GCA_046596645.1. Lineage (GTDB taxonomy): Bacteria > Myxococcota_A > Polyangia > Polyangiales > Polyangiaceae > JBKJLX01. Next base: position 2,714 of record JBKJLX010000514.1, on the reverse strand, counting down.
ACGACGTGGGCTCGCGCGCCGCCTCGCCTTGCGCGGGCGTCACCTGCACCGCGCCGCTGCCGCGCCACTCGGCAGGCGCCGCGCTGGCCTGACCGAGCCAGGAGGGCAGCGCCGGAGCGCGGATCGCGTCGGCCCCTGGCGCGCGTGGGGCCAGCCGTGGTCCCAGGGCGGTCGCCAGCTGTGTGCCCAGGATGCGGACGACGGCGTCGAACACTGCGCGCGCGTCCTCGAAGCGAACTTCCGCCTTCTGCGGGTGCACGTTCACGTCGACCAGCTCCAGCGGAAGATCGAGGTACACCACGCCGATGGGGTAGCGCCCCGGCGGCATCACGCCGCCGTACGCATGGGCGACGGCGCGGGCGACGGCGCGGTCGCGCACCGGCCGACCGTTGACCAGCATCCACAAGGAGCCGCTACCCGCGCGGGATCGCTCGGGCGGCGCGAGGAACGCCTCCACCGAGAGCGGGCCGCGCGACCCCCGGCAGGCGACCAGGGGCTCACCCTTGAGCACGTCGCGCGCGCGCGCCTCGCGCCCGTCGGCGCGCGGCCACTCCTTCACCGTGCGTCCGTCGCGAGTGAGCGTCACCGACAGCCGGGGCTCGGAGAGGGCGAGCGCCTGCACCACCTCGGTCACGTGGGCGGCCTCGGTCGCGGCGGCGCGGAGAAATTTTCGACGCGCGGGCACGTTGAAGAAAAGATCACGCACCTCGACCGTGGTGCCGTGGGGTCCGCCGGCCGGCTCCACCAGCGGCGCGCCGCCCCCGTCGATGCGCACCACGGCGCCGACTTCGGCGCCGCGGCGGCGCGTGCGCAGGGAGAAGCGGCTGACGGACGCGATGCTGGGCAGCGCCTCGCCGCGAAAGCCGAGGGTCCCGATGCGGACCAGATCCTCCGCAGTGGCGATCTTGCTGGTGGCATGGCGGAGGACGGCCAGGCGCGCGTCCTCGTCGCTCATGCCAGCGCCGTCGTCGATGACGCGGCACACGCCCATGCCGCCGCTCTCCACCTCGATCGTGATGCGGGTCGCCCCGGCGTCGACGGCGTTCTCGCACAGCTCCTTCACGACGCTGGCGGGCCGCTCCACGACCTCGCCGGCGGCGATCTGGTTGGCGAGGTCCTCCGGCAGGACGCGCACCGGTCGAGCGACGGGCGCGCTCGCGCCGCGCTCCCCGGCGAGGTTCACGGCTCCGCGTCCTCGTCGGGGCGGGTGCGCGCCGACTCCGCCGCGGTGGCCGCGAAGTACGCCTTGGAGCGCGGCGACGCGAGGGCGGCGAAGGCAAGCGTCATGGTGCCGACCTCGAGCAAGCCGAAGCGCATGCGCTCGAACCACGTCCAGAAGCGGGCGTCGGCGAAGGGTGCCTGCGCCGGCGCGCCCTTCGCGATCTCCGCGGCGGCCGCGGCCACCTCCGGGATCCATGCCGCGCGGATCGATCTCGAGAGCGCGAAATCGACGCCGGCGTACAGCGCGTAGGCGACGACCGCCTGCATGGCGAAGCTGCGCGCACCCGGCCGACCGGCCATGGCCATCGCGCAGGCGACGACCAGCGCGGTGGAGAGGAGGAGGCGGGCGACGCCGAGGGGAAACGCCGTCTCCCCCTGGACCGCCATCGCCTTGAGGCGCGCGGCCTCGTGCGCGACCGCGATCGCCTGGGCCGGCTCGGGCGCGCCGCCGATGGCTTGCTCGAGCGTGGCACGGTCGGGGACCACCCCCTCGCGGAGGATGGCGACCGTCGTGCAGCCGCTGGTGGCGCCGTAGGCGCCGACGAACCACGCCACGATCAGCGCGACCACGAGGAACCAGGGCCGCAGCTTGCGCGTCCCCCCTCCCTCTCGCGTCGATTCCACCGGCTGCACAGCGGCAGGGTTCGTAGCACGGCGCCGCCCGGGGCGGGCCGCGGCGCTCGGCGGGAGAATCCGCGCGCGACTCCTCTTTCCCGCGAGGCCCGTGCGCGCTAGCTCTTGGGCCTCAGCGCGGGCGGGGCGACGGTCCCGCCCTCCGCCCCGGAGGGGCCTTGGCGAAGAAGACGACCACGAAGACCGCCTCGCCCGGATCGGCCGCGCCGAAGTCGCGCGCCAAGCGAGCCGCTGGTGCTGCGACGAAGAGGGCCGCGAAGGGCAGCGAGCCCCCGGCGTCGTCGGCCGACCGCGAGGACGACGGCGAGGACGACGGCGAGGACGAGGAGAGCGAATCCAGCGAATCCGGCGACGAAGACGTCGTCGAGGCCGAGGGCGAGCTCGTCGAGGGCGAGAGCGAGGACGTCGACAGCGACGCACCGCTCTCCGTCGCGCCCAAGAGCGATGGCGCCGCGCTCTCGCGCACCGACCCGATGCAGGCCTACCTGCGCGAGGTCCAGCGCCACAAGCTGCTCACCCCGGAGGAGGAGCAGACCCTCACCCGCAAGTACGCGGAGACGCAGGACGTCGCCACCGCGGCCAAGCTCGTCACCTCCAACCTGCGCCTGGTGGTGAAGCTCGCCTACGAGTATCGCCGCGCCTACAAGAACATCATGGACCTCGTGCAGGAGGGCAACATCGGCCTGATGCAGGCGGTCAAGCGCTACGACCCCTACCGCGGGGTGAAGCTCTCGTCCTACGCGGCGTGGTGGATCCGCGCGTACATCCTCCGCTTCATCCTCAACAACTGGCGCCTGGTGAAGCTCGGTACGACCCAGGCCCAGCGGAAGCTCTTCTTCAACCTCAACAAGGAGAAGGAG
>JBKJLX010000406.1:0-14874 GCA_046596645.1 Polyangiaceae bacterium | reverse complement strand
CTACGCCCGCCTCCACAAGCTGTGTGCCGCCGTCCTTGCGCCGGGTGGCGTGCTCTGCGCGGCCAGCTGCTCCAGCCACGTCGATCTCGAGGCTTTCCTCGGCACCCTCGACGACGCCGCGCTCGGCCGCTCCGACCTCGTCGTGCGGGGCGCCCACGGTCCCCCCGCAGACCACCCCACGCTCGCCGCCTTCCCCGAGGGGCGCTACCTCAAGCTGGTGGAGCTCGCGTAGCGCCGCTCTGCGAGATGGCTACCACGCTCGTCGTGATGCCGGTCGAGGAGGTAGCTCGCTCTTCAATGCTTCAGGTTGATGTCCGCCAGCAGCATCCGCGCGTCGTTGGCGTAGGGGCTGTCGGGGAAGCGGCGCAGGAAGGACCGTAGGGTCGACTTCGCGTCGTTCCAGGCCTGAACGTCGACCAGGCACTCGGCGAGGAGCATCGTCGCGTCGTCGAGGACCTCCCGGTTGGGGGAGGACTCGCTGAGCGGCACCAGGATCGGCACCGCCAGCCGCTGCCGACCGAGCTTGCGGTGAGCGCGGGCCAGCTCGAGCTTGGCACCGGGGGCGTGCGCCGCCTTCTCGCTCATGCGGAGCGACTCCTCCAGCGTGGTGGCCGCCTCCTGATAACGCCCGCCGCGCACGTGGTCGAGGCCCTGATGGTAGAGCTCGACGCTCAGGCCTTCGCGCGCGGCCTCCACCGCGTCTCCCAGGAAGGACAGCTCGGCGCGTGACAGCGGGAGTCGACGGATCGCCTCGAACTGCTCGACGATCTCCCGCCGTCGGCCCGCCCGGACCAGCTCGTAGAACGACGCCGCCGCGGCGTCGGCGGAGAGCCGAGCCGCGGACTGCGCCTTGATCTCGTCGACCTCTCGCTGGAGGCGCTCCGCCTTGTCGATGGCTCCTCGATCCTTGGAGTTGATCGACTCGGTGCGCGCGTCCCAGGCGATCTTCACCAGCCCCAGGACCACCACCACGAACAGTGCGTACGCCACCGCGCTGTTGCGGAAGGCACGCTTCTCGAAGCTCTGCTGCCGCTTGGCGATGCTCTTCAGGTCGGCGGAGAGCGCGTTGGTGAGGTTGTTCGTCTTGATGACGAGCCCCCGCGACTCGACGATCTCCCGCTTGATCTCCCTGAGCTCGTCGTCGACGTCGTGCATGGCCGCCCTGCGCCCGGGGCGTCGCCCGGCCCGGGGATCGCACCGCGCCGCGCTTCAGGAAGCCAGTTTTCCGCCCCGAATTGTCGGCCGCCGTCGGGGGCGGCCCCGGAAAGGAGTTCCCCTCTCGAAGAGGGGGCGGACCACGGGCCAGGCTGTGGTAAGAGCCGGCCGCCTTCCATGGATACGAGCGAAATCCGCAAGGGCCTGAAGATGATGGTGGACGGTCAGCCGTTCACGGTCGTCGACTTCCAGTTCGTCAAGCCGGGCAAGGGCCAGGCCTTCACGCGCGTGAAGGTCCGCAACCTGCAGACGGGCGCGGTCCTCGAGCGGACGTACAAGTCCGGCGAGAAGATCGAGAAGGCGGACGTCGAAGAGCGGAAGATGCAGTACATCTACCAGGACGGCGACGGCTTCGTGTTCATGGACGCCGGCAGCGGCGAGCAGATCACGGTGGGCGCCGACAAGATGGGGGACGACTCCCAGTGGCTGACCGAGGGAATGGACATCGCGGTCACGCTCTTCAACGGAGCGCCGATCGGGGTCGACGTCCCCTCGCACGTCGTCCTGCAGATCACGTCCTCCGAGCCTGGCATCAAGGGTGACACCGCGAGCGGCGCCACCAAGCCCGCCACGCTGTCGACCGGCGCGACCATCAACGTCCCCCTCTTCGTGAAAGAGGGCGAGTGGGTCAAGATCAACACCGCCGAAGGCACCTACATCGAGCGGGTCAACAAGTAGTCGGCCACGACCGCGGCACCACCTGGCGCCCGCTCAGCCGACGAAGGTCGGCTCGTCGAGATCGGGGCCCGTGCCCTCCACCCGCGCCAGCGCGCGCCTGACGTTCTCCCGCGCGGCGGCGTCGAGGCGCGCATGCGCTTCGTCGGTGAGAAAGATCCTGGGCTGGTCGAGCAGCCCCTGCAGGAAGCGCCTCCGTCCCTCCTGCCACGCCGTCTCCGGCACCGCCGCCGCGTACTCCCAGGCGACGGCCTCGTCGTAGCAGTCGAAGACCTCTGGCGGTGCGCCGAGGATCGCCATGTCGGCGTCCAGGAACCTGGCCGCGGCCGCGTCGACTTCGGCGGAGGCGATGCGGCCGTGCCGCGCCGTGAGCAAGATCAGGTGCTCGACGCGCGCGCAGTCGAGCGTGCAATCGCGCAGCCAGCGGCCGGCAAGGGCGTTCGCCAGCTCGGCGCTGCGCGCCTCGTTGTCGCGGCGCGACGGGTCGTACACCGCGTCGTGGAAGAGGACGGCGAGGAACGTCTCCAGCGACGTCGGCTCTCCCGCGCGCTGCCCCGCCTCGTCCACCGCGCGCGCCACCGCGGCCACGTGCGCGAGGTCGTGGTACGCGCGACGGCCGACGCGATGAGCCGCCACCACGTCGTCGAGCATGCCGGCGGGCAGCGGCGCCGGCATCGCCGCCTCGATGGCGCGCCGCGCGTCCTGCTCGAGCGAGGAAAGCACCACCACGTCGATGCCCAGCGACGACCGCGGCCAACCCGCGAGGTGGGCGCGCAGCGATAGCTCGGCGTCCCCAGCCGAGGCGGCGAAGGGCACCGGATCGAGGACCGCCATCGACGCGCCCAGGTTCTTCAGCGCGATCGCCTCCAGCACCGCGTCGGCCGGAACTCGCGCCGGGAGGCGCGCGACGCGCACGAGCAAGATTCGCGGGACCTCGGCCGGGCGCAGATCGAGCGCGCCCAGATCCGGCAGCTCGCCCGGACAGGCGAGGAGGAGCGCGTCGCCGAGGAGCAAGGCCGCGCGCACCAGCGGCGCCTCGATGCGATCGCGCACCATGTGACCGATTACGCGCCGGAATCCGCCGGCGGCAAGGCGCGCGCGCGTCTCCGACGCCGAGGCCAGGCCGTCGCGCGTGCGCAGCACGGTGACATCGCCGGCGATCTCCACCGTGCGGGGAGACAGGCGGAACGTCTCCGCCACGTCGACGATGGCTCGCGCCCCTCCCTCGCGGCCGGACAGCGCGATCGACGTCCCCGCCGGGGCGCCGGCGGCAGGGTGCTCCTCCGGCGCGCTGAGCAGCACGCGCGTCGGCCACGGGACGCCCCGCTCGAGCCGGCGGCCGTGGAGGATCGCGTGGTCCTCCCGCTCGGTGGTGAAGCCGCGCAGCGGCGAGAGGAGCCCGGTGCCGAAGGCGTCGAGCAGATCCTCCACCGCCGCACCGACCGGGAGAGTGACCAGTGCCCTCGCCTCTGCGACGAGCTGCTCGCGCGTGGCGGCCGTGGGCGTGCGCTCGTCCAGCGCGCCACCGTGGGGAGCTGCGTCGAGATCGGCCCCCTCGCGCGTGCGGCGCAGCGGCGGCGCAACTCCGCCGCCGAGCCAGCCGCGCTCGCCGAGGGCGCCCAGCACCCGCGCCAGGCTCGCCTCGACGTCCTCCGCCGCGGTGTCGCAGACCACCTCGGCGGCGAGCGGTTCCTCGTAGGGGTCGTCGACGCCGGTGAAGCCGGTGATCTCGCCGCGTAGCGCCTTCTGGTAGAGCCCCTTGGGGTCGCGCGCGGCGAGCGCCTCCACCGGCGCGCGGCACCAGACCTCGAGGAAGCGGTCGGTGCCCGCGCGGCACTCGTCGCGCGCCGCGCGGTAGGGGCTGATGGCGGCTGTGATGGCGCAGGCGCCATGGCGCGCCAGGAGCCGCGCCACGAACCCGATGCGCAGCACGTTGGTGTCGCGATCGGCGCGCGAGAAGCCGAGCCCCCTGGAAAGGTGGGTGCGCACCTCGTCGCCGTCGAGCAGCTCCACGCTCTCGCCGCGCCCGCGCAGCTCCGCCGCCAGGCGCGCAGCGAGGGTGCTCTTGCCCGACCCCGAGAGGCCGGTGAACCACACGACGAACCCGTCGCTCGCCATGTGGAGCCTCCCTGATTCTCGGCGTCAGTCGACGATGGTGAAGGGCGCCGCGACGAAGGCCACGCCCGACCACACGAAGAGCTTCTGATCGTCGACGCCGGCGGCGCGGACGCTGGTCACCAGGAAGGCGAGCGGCCAGTGGGGTCCCGGCCCCAGGCGCGCCGGCTGCCCCTCGGCCGCAGGCGGCTCGCCCATGCTCATCACCGCCTCGTCGGTCGGGCTGAAGTACGCGCCGGCGTCGAGGTGCGAGTGGTAGAGCACCTTGATCGGCGTGCCCGCCGCGCGCGACGCCTGGAACGCGTCGTCGAACTTCTTCTCGTTGAAGGCGAAGAAGGTGCGTGCGGTGCGGAAGTACGTCTCGGGGTCGATCGCGTGCAGCTTGTTGGCGACGTTCTGCATCACCACGTGCTCGTCGACCAGCAGCGGGTCGCCCGCCGGCCCGCGGAGGTAACCGCAGACCTCCTCGTCCTCGGCGTAGCCGCGCTTCGCGTCCTCCGCCACGGCGTCGAGCACGGAGCGGCGGATGCGGAGGCCGCCACGGATCCAGGGGGTGTCGATCACGTCCACCATGGGGTCACCAGACGTACTTCTTCTCCCACTTCATGGGGGCGAAATAGCGATCCCCGCGGTCGCACACGATGGCGACCACGCACCCCGGCTTGCCCTCGGCGTGGAGGCGCTTCGCGATCTGCAGCGCCGCGAACACGTTGGCCCCCGAGGAGTGCCCGACGTGCAGCGCCTCCTCCGCCGCGAGGCGCTCGGACATGTCCCAGCCGTCCTCGGTGGTGACCCGCAGGGTCTCGTCGTACGCGGCGCCGTCGTGGATCGCCGGCACCAGCGAGCTCGGCAGGTGCTTCAACCCCTCCAGCCCGTGCAGGGCCTCGGTCGGCTCCACCGCCACGCAGTGCACGGGGTGGGTGTGCTCGTGGAGCCGCCGCGACGTGCCCATGATGGTGCCGCTGGTGCCGATGCCCGCGACGAAGTGAGTCAGCCGGTCACCGAGCGTGTCGAGGATCTCCACGCCGGTGCCGAAGTAGTGCGCATTGGGGTTGTCTGGGTTCGCGTACTGGTCGGGGTAGAAGTAGGTCTCCGGGTCGGCGTCGACGATGGCGCGACACTGGCGCATGGCGCCGTCCGACCCCTCCATGGGGTCGGAGAAGATCACCTCGGTGCCGAAGGCGCGGGCGATGTCCTTGCGCGGGCGCGACACGTTCGCCGGCATGACCAGCTTCACCCGCACCCCGAGCGCGGCTCCGAACAGCGAGTAGGCGACGCCGGTGTTGCCGCTGGTCGAGTCGATCAGGATCTTGTCGGGCGTCAGGCGGCCGTCGGCGATGGCGGTCGTCATCATGCGGCTGGCGGCGCGGTCCTTCACGCTGCCGCCAGGGTTAGCGAGCTCGAGCTTCGCCCACACCTCGACGCCGGGCGTCTCCCTCGCGACAGATCGCAGGCGCAAGAGCGGCGTGTTGCCGACGGCCTCGAGCACGCCGCTCAGCCTGCGCGCGCGCACCAGCGGCCGGCTCACGGCAACCTGTCCGCGGAGCGGAGACCAGGTGCAACCTCGCTGCGCGCAGAACGCGGGGCGAGCCCCACCCCGGCGCGGATCGCGGCTAGGGCGGCGCGTGCCCCGGCCAGGACGGAGCGTGGCGCCAGGTGGGCGCACACCGTCGCCGGGGCCAGCGCATCCTCGTCGATCGAGCCCGGGTCCACGCCGCCCAGGCCGGCGGCCAGCGCGTAGCTCGAGGCGACGCGGCTCGCGAGCCCCGGGCCGCCCACCGCCGCGCGCGACGCGCCCAGGCGCCGCTGCCCAGCCTCGCCGATCTCGTGCAGCAGCAGCTGCCGCACGAAGCGCTCGGCGTCGATCGGCGCGTCCACGTCTCGCCGGCTCTCTTCAGCCGCCGGCGATGGCGGGCACGATGCTGATGCGGTCGCCCGCCTTGATCTCGGTGGCCAGCCCCTCGAGAAAGCGGATGTCCTCGTCCCCGACGAAGATGTTCACGAACCGGCGCACGCCCTTCTCGTCCATGAGGCGGTCCTTCATGCCGGGGAACTTCGCCTCGAGATCGGCGATGACCGCGGCGACGGTGCCGCCGGAGACGGTCACCTCGTCAGCGCCGGCGGTGAGGGTGCGGAGGGGCGTGGGAACTCGAACGGTGCATTCCATGGGTCGTCTCCGGAGAGGGCCGCGGTGCGGCGGGACTAGGGCGCGGCGCAGTCCGGTCCTAGGTAGCGGCGGGGGTCGAGGTCAAGCGGAGCCGCGCCGCGATCGCACAGCGAGCAGCCGGGCCGGGGGCGCAGCGGCACCACGCGCAGTCGGTCGGCGAGGCCGTCGTAGGTGGCGACGAGGCCGTAGGCGGAGGGGTCGCCCGCGAGCACGCGCAGCGCGAGGTCGGCCGCCAGCGCGCCGGCGACGCCGCACACCGGGCCTACCACGCCGGCGGTCGCGCAGTCGGGCGCGTCCCCGTCGGGCAGGTCCTCGAAGAGGCAGCGGTAGCAGGGCCGGCCGCGAGCCGGTGCCGCGATGGCGGTGGCGGTCCAGCGCACGGCGGCGCCGTGGACCGCCGGCACGCCCGCGAGGTGCGCCGCGTCCGCCACCAGGAAGCGGGTCGCGAAGTTGTCGCAGCAGTCGACCACCACGCTGACGCCCCGCAGGAGCTCGAGCGCGGTGTCGGGGAGGAAGCGCGTGGGCCGGGCCTCGAAGGTCGCGCCGGGGACCTCCTCCGCCAGCCGCTCGGCGAGCGCGTCCAGCTTGCTGCGCCCGACGTCCCCCTCGCGGAACAGGATCTGCCGGTGCAGGTTCGTGCGGTCGACGACGTCGTCGTCGCACACCCGCAGGCGGCGCACGCCGGCCGCCGCGAGCGCGATCGCCGCCGGGTGGGCGACGCCCCCTGCACCGACCAGGAGGACGGTCACGGCGCCGCTCCGCCCGGCGGGATCGCCGGGCCCGGCTCGTCGGGGAAATAGCTCTCGAGAGAGAAGTAGCGCTCGCCGGTGTCGCACAGGATGGTGACGACCACCGCGTCCGGCCCCAGCTCGCGCGCGACGTCGAGCGCGATGCGGACGTTGGCGCCGGCGCTGATGCCGACCAGGAGCCCCTCGGTGCGCGCGAGCGCGACCTTGATGTCCCACGCGGCGCGGTCGCCCACCGTCCTGACCTCGTGCACCACGGTGGCATCGTAGTTGGTGGGCACGAAGCCCGCCGCCAGGCCCTGGATCTTGGTGGGGCCGCGCTCGCCGCGGGAGATGGTGGCGCACGCGTCCGGCTCCACCGCGATGATGCGCGCGCCCGGCCGCTCGCGGCGGAGGACGCGCCCCACGCCGCTGATCGTTCCGCCGGTGCCCACCGCCGCGACGAAGGCGTCGATGCGGCCGTCGCCCAGCGCGTGGAGGATCTCGCGCGCTGTCGTCTCCGCGTGGGCGTTGGGGTTGTCCACGTTGTCGAACTGCGACGGCGAGAAGGAGCCCGGCGTGGCCGCCGCGATCTCGCGTGCGCGGGCGATGGCGCCCTCCATCTGCAGCTCGGGCTCGGTGAGGACGACCTCGGCCCCGTACGCCTCCAGCAGCTGGCGACGCTCGAGGCTCATGCTCGCCGGCATGGTGAGGATGCAGCGGTAGCGCTTGGCGGCGCAGACGACAGCGAGCCCGATGCCGGTGTTGCCACTCGTCGGCTCGACCACCACGCCCCCCGGCACCAGCCGGCCGTCGCGCTCCGCCGCCTCGATCATGGCGAGGCAGATGCGGTCCTTCACGCTGCCGCCGGGATTCGACAGCTCCGTCTTCGCGAGAACGGTGCCGCGCGCGCTCGCAGTGTCGATGCGACGCAGCTCGATCAGTGGCGTGTCGCCGACGAGCTCGAGGACGCTGTCGTAGCAACGCGCCAGGGTCGTCGGCACCCGGCGAGCGCCCGGACCGGAGGTGCTCGGGGGGAGCTCGCTCATATCGCGTAGTCCGGCACGTCGCCCAGGTGCTCGCGGCGCAGCCCCATCGCGCTGCCGCGGGCGCAGACGTCGGCGATGGTGACGCCGTCGAAGCACCGCTCCACGTCGGAGGAGAGGTCGCGGAACACCGCGGCGGTGGGATCGCGCGCGATGTTCCCGTCGTCGTCCTGCTGGACCACCGAGCCCTCGAGGGCGCGCAGCACGTCGCCGATGCGGATCTCCGACGCCGGTCGCGCCAGGTGGTAGCCCCCGCGGGGGCCGCGCTTCGCGGCAACCAGGCCGGCGCGACGCAGGTCCTGGAAGATCTGCTCCAGGAAGCGTGCGGGGATCTCGGCACGGACGGCGATCTCCCGCATCTGGGAGGGGCGCCCGGCGTTGTGGAACGCGATATCGAACAGCGCGCGCACGCCGTAGCGCCCCTTGCTGGAGAGCCTCACCGTTGCCTCGCCGGACCCATTCCGCCTAGGGTTATGAATTCTCGCATCGGACGAGTCAAGAACGCTCGGTCACGACCCTGCGCGTAGCATTGCGCCGTGCCCACGAAGAAGAAGACGCCGGGGAAGAATCCATCCACGAAGCCCGCAGCGAAGAGGCCCGCAGCGAAGAAGGCGGCGCCGAGGAAGAGCGCGGCGAGGAAGTCGCCGGGGACCGACGCCTTCGGCGAGACCTTCGACGGGCTCTCGCGCATCCTCCTACGTCACGCGAAGCGACCCCTCGCACCTGCGCGCACCGACGACCAGCTGCTCGTCAAGGGACCGATTGTGCCGAAGTGGGGCAAGGAGCTCTGGTTCGGCGCCGTCCGCCGCGGCAAGGCGTACGTGAGCTTCCACCTGATGACGCTCCACGTGTTCCCGGCCCTCTTGCAGAGCATCGGGCCCGACCTGATGAAGCGGATGCAGGGCAAGACCTGCTTCAACTTCCGGAAGCCCGAGCCGGAGCTGTTCGCCCAGCTCGACGCGCTCACCGCGCGCTGCATCGACACCCTCCGAAAGGAAGGCGTGCTGCCAGCCCGCTGAAGCGCGCGTGCAGCACGTTTCCGGCGGAATGCCCGTGCGCGCCCGGGTGTCGGCTCCTTGCCGTCAGGATCGTTCCCCTGGTGCGTCCGTCGGAGGTCCCATGACCGCGCTCGCCCTCGCTCCCAGGCCCACGCTCGACATCGAGCTGCAGAACCACGTGGCCAACCCGAGCCTGAGGCTGCTGCGGGTGACACGCTTCGCACCCTCCGGCAGCAGCGCCGGCGGGGGATTCCGGGCAACCGTCGTCGCGCGATCCGGCGGCTTCTCTGCCGACCATCCGTTCTTCTTCGACGGCGGCGAGCTGGCCGCCTTCCTCGACCAGCTCGGCAACCGCGAGCGGCTGGAGCCGGGCTTCGCGCGCCTCCGCGCGAGCGAGGGCTCCGACGTGATCGGCCTGCAGCTCCACGCGCGCGGCGACGTGACGATCTTCGGCGCCCTCCATGACGCCGGCCGCGTGACCCAGGCGCTCCGCTTCTCGTTCACCACCGACCAGACGGTGATCGCCCCCCTGAAGAGCGCACTCGCGCGCTGCTGGACGCTGCCGGCCTTCTGACGCGTGGCTCAGCGCTCTTGCGGTCACCCCTTCGTTGCCGTTGACCAGTTCGGATTGACCAGTCAGCATGGGGCATGGCCGATCCGATCCCCGCCTCCGAGTTCAAGGCGACGTGCCTCGCGCTCCTGGACCGCGTCGCGGCGCGTCGGGAGTCCTTCGTCATCTCCAAGCGAGGCAAACCGGTCGCGCGGCTCGTGCCGCTCGAGGCGACGCAGCGGAAGAGCAAGGCACTCGCCGGCAGCGTGACGATCGTCGATCCGGACGACGACCTCCTCTCGACCGGGGCGCGGTGGGACATCGAGGATGGCGAGTGAGCGCTCGTCGCGTTCTCGTCGACACGCACGCCTTGCTCTGGTGGAAGGCGAGGCACAAGAAGCTCTCGCGAGCTGCGCGGTCGGCTCTCGAACGGGCCGATGAAGTACTCGTCAGCGCCGTGACCTGCTGGGAGATAGCGACGCTGGTCGCGGTCGACCGCGTCCGGCTGGATCGCAGCGTCACCGAGTGGTTCGCCGACCTGGAGGCCGAGGCTCGCCTCGCCCTCGTTCCGCTGTCGCCGGGGTCGGCGCTCATCGCGTTCGACCTCGAGCGCGCGAAGTTTCACGGCGACCCCGCCGACCGGATGATCTACGCGACCGCGCTCGAGCACGCCGTGCCGCTGGTCACCGCGGACGAGCGGATCGCCGGCTTCGCCGCATCCTCGTCACCTCCGATCACCACCATCTGGTGACGGCCGCGGCCGCTCTGGAAGGCCCGAGGCTGGAGCGCGGCAGCGCGCCGCGCGCGGTCACTCCGCGCGCAGCGTGACGGTCGAGGCCGGGTCCTCCACCGCGCCCGGGCCGAACGCGAAGTCGATCGGCTCGTTGACGAGCCAGCCCGGGAGGAGGTTGTTGTAGAAATCGCTCTCGCGGTGCAGGTCGGCGCCGCCCGGCAGCTGGAAGCTCATGCGCGGGCCCTCCGGGGTGAGCTCGGTCACGAGGCGGATCGAGGGGCCGCTGGCAAACGCGAAGCCGAGGTCAGCACCGTCCTCGGGCAGCGTGCTGGCGGGGTTGGCGACGTTCACCGTGTGCAGCCCTCCAGGCGCGGCGTGGGGGCCGTCGTTGTAGTCCCTCACCCCGAAGTTGTCGTAGATGCTCCGCAGCGAGAGGGTGTGCAGGCGCCCCCAGCGCCACGCGTCCGCTTCGCCGAGCTCGGCCAGCAGTGTGCCGGCGCGCTCCACGGCGGCGACCGCCACCTCCTCACGCGTCTCCACGACACCGTCGGTCGACACGTCGTCCCACAGCGCCTCGCCGAGGGCGGTCGCCTCGGGCTCGCGCAGGGCGCGCGCGACGAGGTTGCTGCCGGTCGCCTTGCCGGTGGCGTCGGCGGCGGCGATCTCGTCGCCGATGGCGGCGTCGCGGAAGGCGAACCACGCAACGTGGAACGCAGTGCAGCCGATCGCGGCCGCGGTCTCCGCCTCGTCCTCGACGCCGTCGCCCTCCGGGTCCGATTCGGCGAGCCCGGTGGGGCACGTGAAGTCCCAGGCGTCGAGCGCCTCCACCAGCGCCGTCGCGTCCTCGTCGAGCGTCGCTGCCTCTGCAGCGGCGAGGAGGACCGGCACCACCAGCTCGCCGTAGAGCGAATAGGTGTCTCCCTGGATCGCCGTCATCGTCTCCGGCGTGTGGGCGTCGTCCCCCTCGTCGAGCAGGTCGAGGATGCGCTGCTGGCGCGTCCCCTCGCCACGACTGCGCGCCTGGATCGCATCCTGGCCGTCATTGGTCGGGTCGCCGTCCGACCAGGCGCCCGTCATGTCCTGGTTCGCGGTGGCGATGATGCCGGTCGCCGGATCGAGGAGCTGCGGCAGGTCGCTCATCGGCACCGGGTCGCCCCACTCGGCCGAGCCATCTCCGGGCAGCGGTAGCCACGGCGGCAGCTCGAGCGAGGCCCAGGCGCGCTCGGGCACCTGGCTGAACGGGAACCAGCCGATGCTCTCGGCGTCGGCGACGACGAAGTTCTGGTTGGCGCTGGTGCCGAACTCCTCGAGCACGTCGCGCGCCTCCTCCACCGAGGCTGACCGCCCGAGCCCGAAGAAGCCGTCGAGATCGGTGCCACCGTCGTGGCCGCGCCAGCGCACCGAGACTGCGGTCCCGGCGTCGAGGTCCTCGCTGACGATCGGGCCGTGGTGCGGGACCCAGCGGAAGGTCCTCAGCTGGGGCTCTCCCGTCGAAGCGTCGGCGAACTCGAATTCCTTCTCGAGGATCGGCACCTCCTCGCCGTCGAAGATCACGGCGGAACCATCGGCCGAGAGCTCCTCGGTGTAGACGTCGGCGAGGTCCCAGTACGCGGTGGTGACGCCCCAGACGATGTCCTCGTTGTGGCCGATCAGCACCGCAGGGAGCCCGGGGAAGGTGCCGCCGGCCATGTGGTAGTCGCCCTCGCCGTCGCTCTTCGCGTCGATCTCGGCGGGGAACCAGATGCTTGGGTTGGACAGAGGCAGGTGGGGGTCGTTGGCGAGCAGGGGGTGGCCCGAAGCACTGCGGCCTCTCGCGACCGCCCAGTTGTTGGACCCGGTGTCGCCCGCCTCTCGCGGGCCTCCCAGCGCCAGGAGCCCCATGCCGGTCGCCCCGTCCGCGAAGAGGGCGCGGTGGCCTCCGAGCCGGGTGTGAACCGCGGGCGCCAGGGCTTCGGGGACCAGCATGCGCTGGGCCGCGCTCACGTCGCTCGGCACGGTGAAGGCGTCGAAAACCGACTCGCCGGAGAGCAGGTCGACCTCGAGCGCCGGATCGTCGATCAGCGGGAGCAGCGCCGCGGAGCTGAGCTCGTCGCCGCTGTTGTTCGAGAGATCGTTCAGCACGTAGAGGCCGATGGCGGCGCTGTCCGCCGGCTCCCAGTCGCGGATCGCCTCCTTCACGATGAGGTTGAAGTCGTACTCGGTGGTGAGCGTGGCCCCGTTCTGCCCCTCGCGCATGTCGGTGATCCATGCGTTCACCCCGCGCGTGTACGAATCGAGGTGCCCGCGGACGCGATCGCTCGCCTGGTCGTAGATCGCCTGCTCCAGCGGCTCGCCTGCGCGCGTGGAGAAGAACCGGCGGTTCTCGTAGTCGCGCGACAGGACCAACGGCCCTGCCTGGACCAGGGAACCCAGCGAACCGCGCACCAGGTTGCGGACGAAATCCATGAAGAAGAAGCGGTTCTGCGCGTGGAACCAGCCCAGCGCCGCAAAGCAATCGTCGTCGACGGTGCAGCCGACGTGGAGCACGCCGTGCTCGTCGGTGATCGCGGTCACGTCGCCTTCCAGCCCCGGGATCTGGATCCCCGAGCCGGCGCCGCCCTCTCCGCCGCTCGACGAGGACGACGGCGCGGTGGTGCCGCCGGTGGCGGCGGTGCTGCTGGCGGTCGCCGCGGTGGAGGGGTCCTCTTCACCCTCGTCGCTGCAGGCAGGAGCAACCACACCGGCGAGGAGCAGCAGCGGGAGGAAGCGCGGGCGAAGCGAGCTCGTCATGCTGGCAGGAGGCTAGCATCACCACCGCCACCCCCGGCCCACGGCAGCAAGCCGACGTCACTCGTCGGCGACGGCCTGCACCACGAACCCACCCTGCGCGTCCACCCAGGTGGCGGCGATCTTGTTGGGCCTGCAGCACACCGGGCAGTCCTCTACGTATTGCTGCCGGGCGCCGCCGCCAGCATCGGGCGAGGTATCGACCTCCGACGCGCAGTGGGGGCAGAGGAACGAGGCGCTGGCGCGGGGCTGCTTCACGCGCGTCCGCGAGCCCTGGGGCACGGTGCGCTCGGGCGGCAGGAGCGATGCGCCGCGCACCTCGGCCAGCCGGTCGACGCGCAGCTCGCGGTCCCACACCACGTCATCGTCCCTGCGGATGTACCAGATGCGGTGAAAAGGGACGTCGCCGCCGGGCTCGAAGGACTCGAGCGCGATCTCCTTGAGCGCGTCGTCGTGATCGTCGTATCCGATCACGAAGTCACCCGGGGAGAACGCGCCGTCCCACATGATCCAGTGGTAGGCCTCGCGGCTGGACCGGAAGCGGGCGGCTCTGCTCTCGGCACTACGTCGCGGCATGGGCTCAGAGTAGCGCGGCGCGCCTCACGCGCTCATCGCCGCGAGGAGCTTCGCGCTCGAGCCGCTCCTTCGGAGCGCAGTGGCCGAGGGTGATACGATGTGCGTCGTGCGCCGCGCACCCTCGCTCGCTCCGCGCCTGCCCCGGTCTCATGACGGCTGGGGGCGGGCGCTGGCCGGGCTGATGGCCTGCGCGCTGGTCCCAGGCGCTGCGTGCGCCGGCAGCGACCGCCTGCCGGTGAGCGACACCTCCGGGAGCAGCGCGCCCGGCGCGACGTCCGCTGGCCCGGGGTCCGGCGGTGCCCCGGGGGACGGCGACGACGGCGAGGGCGCGGCGTCCGAGGGCGGGGCCCCGGCCGCGGTCGTCGGCACGACCACCGGCGGAGCGGGCGGCGGCGAGGGCGGCGACGATCCCGGCGCCGGCGGGGCGCCCCCCGAGGCGTGCGGCGACGGATCGGTCACCGGCATCGAGGAGTGCGACGACGGTAACGCGACCGACGACGACGGCTGCTCGACCTGCGTCGTCGACTGCGACGCGATGGGCGTGAAGGACCCGGCGAGCGGCCACTGCTACCGGGTGTTCCCCGACGCGACCACCTGGCCCTTCGCCGAGGCCAACTGCCAGGCCTGGGGCGGCGCGCCCAGCCTCGGGCACCTGGCCTCGATCGGAGACGCCGGCGAGCAGGCGCTGGTCTTCTCGCTGATCGTCGCGCAGTCGTGGATCGGCATCCAGGACCCCGATGTCGAGGGGACCTACCAGTGGAGCGACGGGACGCCGTGGGCCTACGAGGCCTGGGCGCCCGGCGAGCCCGACAATACCAACGAGGAGGACTGCGCCTTCATGCGCGTCACCGACGCCGGCGGCTGGAACGACCACGCCTGCGGCGACCTGCGCCCGGCGTACGTCTGCGAGCGCCGCGCCGCCGGCAGCTTCGACTGAAGGCGCGCGCCGCGCTTGCGCCGCGCTGCGCAGGGGCAGGCTAAACTTCGCGCATGCCGTTCTTCCAGACCCCGCCGGCGCTCGGGAATCAGTTCGACACCGACCGCCTGCTCCGCGCGCACGTCGAGCGGAGGTTCGTCGACCCCACGGCGCGCGCAGCGGTGGAGGCCGAGCTGCGCGACATGGGCGAGCTGGCAGGCGGCGAGCTCTACCGGATGCAGCTGGAGGACCGGGAGAACCTGCCCACGCTCGTCTCCTGGGACGCGTGGGGACGTCGCGTCGACCACATCGAGGTGACGCCCCTGTGGAAGCGCGCGGCGGTGATCGCGGCGGAGAGAGGCGTGGTCGCCACCGCCTACGAGCGCAGGAAC
>JBKJLX010000357.1:0-4010 GCA_046596645.1 Polyangiaceae bacterium | reverse complement strand
GTGGTCGCCGTGCTCGCCACCGGCGGCTCACTCTCCGGCGCCAACCTGACCGAGCTCGATCTCTCCGGGCTCCGGATGACCGGCGTGAAGCTCGACGGCGCCAAGCTCGACGGGGCCAGCCTCATCCGATGCGACCTCACCAGCGCCGACCTCACCGGTGCGTCGCTCCGCCTGGCCGACGCCACCGGCGCCACGCTCCTCGAGGCCCTGCTCGAGGGGGCCGACTGCGAGGGGGCCGTGCTGCGGCGCGCGATCATGACCCGGGTCGCCGCCGGCAAGGCCAGCTTCGCCAGCGCGATCCTGGAGCAGGCCATCCTCGACGGCGCGGACCTCGTCGGCTGCGGCATGGCGCTCGCGAAGCTCGACGGCGCGAACCTGGAGGAGGCGCTGCTCGACGACGCCATCCTCGACGGGGCGTCGCTGCGCGGCGTCGCGGCGCGCAAGGTGAAGCTGCGGGGCGCGAGCCTGGCGCGCGCCGATCTCGGCGAGGCCAAGCTGGAGGGCGCGGTGCTCATCGGCTGCGCCCTGGAGGAGGCCAGCTTCGCCGGCGCCTTCCTGCGCGACGCGCACCTCGACAGCGCGGCGGGCGCGGCGGTGTCGTTCGTCTCGGCCGACCTGGGCGGCGCGCGCGCCAAGGGCGCCGTCCTCCCCCGCGCCAAGCTCGGCCGGGCGAACGCAACCGGCTCCACCTGGCAGGACGCCGACCTGACCGGAGCCGACTTCGAGGGGGCGCTGCTCCAGGGCGCGATTCTCGCCGGCGCGCGGCTTGAAGGCGCGAGCTTCCACCTGGCGCGCCTGGAGGAGGCGGACCTCTCCAAGGCGAAGCTCGTCCGCGCGCGCATCACCCGCGCGAACCTCTTCCGCGCCCGCCTGGGCGGGGCCGATCTGACCGACGCGGACTGCCGCGCCAGCAACCTCTTCGAGTGCGAGCTGTTCGAGGCGAACGCCACGCGCACGCGCTTCGACAAGGCCAACGTGAAGCGGACCCTGCTCGATCGGAGCCTCACGTGACGCCCGGGGCCAAGGAGGTCGTCGGCCGCATCCGCGCGCGCGAGGCCATCGATCCGCCGATGATCGCGGACCTGGACCTCGGTGGCGCCGACCTCGGCGCGGCCCAGCTCGAGGGCGTGGGCTTCTACCGGTGTCGCCTGGAGGGCGTGAACCTCGCCGGCGCCAACCTCGCGCGAGCGATGCTGATCCGGACCGACATGCCACAGGTGATCCTGGAGGGCGCCGATCTCTCGGGAGCCATCCTGTCCGGCGATGACGTCAACGACGCCACCGACGCGGCGCCGGCCAACGCGCTCGGCGGCCTCGACGAGGAGACCGCGGCGGCCGCCCGCGCCGCGGGCATCACGGCGTTCGTTCAGGGCACGATGCGCCTCGCTGGAGCGCGCGCCGCCGGGGCGCGCCTCGACGGCGCGATGCTGGAGGGCGTCGAGCTCGACGACGCCGATCTGCGCGGCGCCAGCCTCGCCGGCGCCATCCTCACGCGCTGCAGCCTGCAGCGCGCCTCCCTCGCCACGGCCCGGCTGACCGGCGCACAGCTGGTCGACTGCGACCTGCGCGGCGTCGACCTGTCCTCGTCCGACCTGACCGAGTGCGGCTTCGATGGGTGTGATCTTCGCGGCGCGAGGCTCGCCGGGGCCGCGCTGACCGGCACGACCTTCGAGCGCTGCCGGGTCGACGGGCTGAAGCTCGAGGGCGCCGTGCTCGACGGCGCTCGGTTCGTCGATGTCGAGCCTGCGATCGTCGACACCCGCGGGGCCACGGTGCGCAAGCTCCACGTCACCGGGGCGTCGCTGCGCGAGGCGGGCGTGCTGACCGGCGATCACGGCGGGGGCACGTTCGCCCGCTGCGATCTGTCGGGCATGGACCTCACCCGCGCGAGCTTCGCCGGCGCCGACTTCACCGGCGCCAACCTCGCAGGCACGAAGCTCGGTGGCGTCGATCTCACCGGCGCCAACCTCGGCGAGGCCAACCTGGCGGACGCCGATCTGTCGGCGGCGCGCCTCGCCGGAGCGCACCTCCAGCGAGCCACGCTGGTCAAGGTGCGCCTCCGGCACGCCGACCTGACCTCGTGCCTGCTGGACGAGGCGGACCTGACCGGCGCCGCGCTCGACGGCGCTCGCCTCGACGGCGCCATCGCCCCCCGCGCGAAGCTGACGCGCGCCACCCTCGCCGGCGCGAGCCTGGTGGGTGTCGACCTCGAAGGCGCCGACCTCTCCTTTGCCGACCTGCAGGGGGCGATCCTCGACGGCGCCGACATGGCGCGCGCAAACCTCGCCTCGGCGCGCTGCGGCGGCGCCTCCTTCAAGGCGGCGCAGCTGATCGCGGCCCACCTGGAGCGGGCCGACCTCACCAGCGCCACGCTCGACGGCGCCGACCTCACCGGCGCGAACCTGACGGACGCCCGCCTCGATCGCGCGCACCTCGACGGGACGCGGCTCGTCGACGCGACCATGGCCGGAGTGAGCCTGGAGGGCGCCGAGCTGTCGATGGTCGAGCTGGGCGGGGTCGATCTCGCGAAGGTGAGCTTCCGGTGCCGCAAGCTGTCACTTTGTCAGATGGCCAAGGTCGATCTGCGCGGACAGGACCTGCGCGGGTGCGACCTCACGCAGTCGGACCTCGCCGGCGCGCTGCTGGAGCGGGCGAACCTCGAGGGCGCCGATCTGACCCAGGTCGATCTCGAGGGCGCCGACCTGCGCGGCGCCCGCATGCGCCAGGTGAGGGGCAAGGCCACGAACTTCACCGCGGCGACCCTGGACGGCGCGGACCTCACCGCGGCCACGCTGCCGATGGCCTGCTTCGAGCGAGCCACCCTGGTGGCGACGGTGCTGATCGACGCCAAGCTGCCCGAGTCGATCTGGCTGCGGGCGGACGCCTCGCGCGCGCGGCTCGCCGGCGCCTCGCTCGCCTTCGCCGACCTCACCCACGCCCGCCTCGCGGGCGCCGACCTCAGCCGGGCCGACCTGCGCGGCGCCAACCTCCACCGGATCGACGATCGCGGCGCCACCTGGACCTCCGCCGATCGCACCGAAGCCCGACCGACCGACGCCGACCTCGCCGCCGCCGAGGAATGGCAGCCCCCCGCCCTCTGAGGTCTCCCATGGATGGACACGTCTCGAACCCCGCCGCGACCGTGCACGATCCTCCCGGCCCTGCTGGCGAGGCCACGCCGGCATCGGAGCGACGCCTGGTCTCGCGCACCGGCGCCTCGATCGCCATCGCCGAGCGCGATGGGGGCGAGCGCATCGAGGTGCGCGACGTCGGCGGTCGCCTGGTGTTCGAGCTCGATCCGGTCACCGGCCGCACCGTGGTGACGGTGCCGCAGGGCGACCTCGTGCTCTCGGCGGGAGGCAACGTCGAGATCGCGGCCGGTGGCACCGTGCGCTGCCGCGGGACCGAGGGCGTCACCCTGGAGACTGGCGCTGGCGCCCGTCGCACCCGGCTCAGCCTCGCCGCCGGGCTCGCAGAGATCGTCGCCAGCCGCGTGGAGACGGTCGCCGATCGCCTCTTCGAGAAGGCGCGCAGCGTCTTCCGCGAGGTGGACGATCTGCACCAGCTCCGCGCGGGGCGATCGCGCACGGTGGTGAAGGACGGGCTCCACCAGAAGAGCGGCTACGCGGTCCTCGAGTGCGACGAGGAGATGAAGATCGACGGAAAGACCATCCACCTCGGCTGAAGCCAGCCCGCTACATCGCCGACTTCTGCGCGCCCTCCGTCGGGCTCGTGGTCGAGGTCGATGGTGGTTACCACCAGGCGCGCGCGCGGGCTGACGCGCGGCGGGACCGCGCGCTGGCGCAGCTCGGGTACCGCGTCGTCAGGGTGCCGGCGGCCCTGGTGGTGCATGACCTCGGTCAGGCTATCGCGGTCGTCCGCGCGGCGTGAGCGGCGTGAGCGGCTGGTCCGCGCGAAGAAAGCGTCGTGGGCGGCGCAACTGGAGGCGGAGGTGGTCGAGATCATCTCGTGACCGTTCCCCGCTTCGTCGTGCCTGTCCAGGCACGACG
>JBKJLX010000204.1:0-3196 GCA_046596645.1 Polyangiaceae bacterium | reverse complement strand
CGGCCCCGCCACCGCCGATCGCCGCCGCGCCTCCACCGCCTGCTCCCGCCGCGCCACCCGTCGACGACGACGGCGAGCCCGCGCGCGCGCCCGCCGCGTCCAGGGTCGCGCCGGCCGCGAAGCCGCCACCGAGGCCACGACCGGCGCCGCGAGGGACGAGCAGCGCCGCATCGCCCGTGGCGAGCGCCGAGGGAGCCGTCGGCGATGGCGGCGGCTTCACCCGTCCGCGCGCCCGCGATCTCGCGGCGTCGTTCACCAACGCCATGCCGCCCGCATGCGACGCGATGGCGGCGTGGCGCACGCTGCCCATCGGCGACGCCGGCCGCGTCGAGGTGGTGCTGCGCGTCGACGAGGAGGGGCGGCTGCTCGACGGGGCGATCTTCGATCCGCCGTCGCCGCCGGCGCACCCGCCAACCATCTTTCAGGAGATCGTGGCGAGGTCGCGCGTGAAGATGGGCCGCGCGCCGGCGGCGCTGGACGCGGGCGGCGTGGGCGCGGGGTCACTGCGGCTGCGGCTCGCGGTGCGCATCGAGGAGGTCGCGGTCCCGAAGGACGTGCCCGGCGGATCGTTCGGCCTCGCCTCCAGCTTCCGCGACCGTCGCGGCGAGGCCACGTTCACGCTGCAGGAGGGGCGACGCGTCACCATCACGGTGGAGGCCGTACGCGCAGAGCGCGACGCGCGCTGACGCGCGCACCGTTCTCTTTCCACCGCGCGCGACGCTGCTACGGTACGTCGTCGATGAGCGCGAGCGCACGCGTCTGCCCGGTCTGCGCGCGCCCCGTCGCGCCTCGCGCCGACAACAAGGCGTTCCCGTTCTGTGGCAAGAGCTGCAAGCTGGTCGACCTCGGGCGGTGGCTCGACGGCACCTACCGCGTGCCGCTCGACGACCGCGCGTCGGAAGGCGACGACAAGTCGGCGGGCGAGACGTAGCGTCACGCTCGCGCCGCCGATGGAGTCCACCTTCCGATGACACCGCCTCGCCTCCTCGTGACGGCGTCGATCGCCTGGGCGCTGACAGTCGCCCCTGGCGCCGCCAGCGCGCAGACGCCCTCGGGTCAGTTCGGCGGCAGCCCGTCGGGGCAGTTCGGCGGCGCTCCCCCGGGTCAGTTCCAGCCCGACCCCGCGGCGCCGCCCGGCGCCGCTCCGGCGCCCGGGGCGTCCGCGCCCCCCGCGCCGGCGCCATCGCCTTTCGGAGGGATGAACGCGGGCGGGCTCGCCCCGCCGGCGCCGACCGCCGAGCCGCTGCCGCCCTTCGCCGGTCCTCCGCCGACGGAGGCCCCGGTGGCCACGACCGACGACGATCTCGACCGCGCCAAGAAGGAGGACAAGGGTCGCGGCCTCACCTGGTTCTGGGCCGAGGTCGGCGGCGGCTTCGAGCACGTGGGCCTGCAGACCTTCAACGTCGACGAGTCGGCCTTCAACGCCGGCTTCATCGAGACCTCGGCGTCCGGCGCGGTGATCGACGGCGGGCTGGGCGCCCGCCTCCTCTTCCTCACGCTCGGCGTGCGGGGGCGCCTGGGCTTCTTCGCTCCGTGGGAGCTGGCTCGCATCGGCGGCGAGCTCGGCCTGCGCATCCCCATCGGCCGGATCGAGCCACGCTTCGACGCCGGCTTCGGGTACGCGGCGCTGACCGGCGTCAGCGCGACCACCGGCGCCCCGATCGACGCGGCGATCAGTGGTTACTACGGTCGACTCGGCGCCGGCCTGGACGTGTTCCCCCTCACCTGGCTCGCGGTGGGCGGTGGCGTCAGCTGGGAGGTGCTGGGCCTCACGCGGCCCGGCCTGTCGCTCGCCGACATCGCTGGCGTCGAGGAGCAGGCCGAGGAGGACCCTGCCGGCGCCGGGGCGACGGCGCTCGCCGCCGAGGGCTCCGGGTACGGCTCGTCGATCGCGATCACGGCACGCGTCGGCGTGCACTTCTGAGGCGACGCCGGCATGAGCCCCGCCGACCCCACGACGGCGTTCTCGCTGCTCGGCGCGCTCCTCGCCTTTGCGGCGGCGGTGCCCCTCGCGCTGGCGGTGCTGGTCGTGCTGCTCCGGCAGGAGCCAGGCCGCGCGCGGCGCTCGGCGCTCGGCGGCACCGTCGCGCTCGGTGCCGTCGTCGGCGTGCTGGTCCACGTCGGGGGTCTGTTCGGCCTCCGCTTTCTCGGCCTCGACGCCCGCGCGACGCCCGATGACCTCGTCGTGCTCGCGTTCGGCTTCCTCCTCGCAGCGCCGCTGGAGCAAGGCGCGGTCGCCGCCGCGTCGCTGCCAGCGCTGCGCTCGAAGCACAATGACTCCGAGCTGTCGGCGCTGCGCTTCATCCTGGCCACCGCCACGGGGCAGCTCGTCGCCAAGGCGGCGGTCATCGGCGCGTCGCGCGAGCTGGACGTCCTCCTGGTGGCGCGCCTGTGGACGATGCTGATCGGCGAGGCCTCTCTCGCCTGCCTGTGGGGATACGTCCTGGCGGTGACCCGTCGTCGCTCGCTGGGCGGCACGGGATTCGGCGCCGCGTGGATCGCGGCGGTGGTGTTCACCGCGGCGCTCGACCACCTGCTGCTCCTGCGCGGCGAGGCGGCGCTGGTGGCGGCGCTCCCCCTGGCGACCTTCGCCGCGAGCGTCGCCCTCTACGTCGCTCGCGGCATGGCCCAGCGCGCGGCGCGCGAGCCTTCGCGCAAGCGGCGCTTCCTCCGCATGGAGACGCCGTCGATCTCCGCCCTGCGCGACGCGCTCCGCCGCACCGAGCGCCCCGTCTTGCTGGGGTGGATCGTGTTCGGCGCGCTGGTCACGGTCGGCGTGGTGACCTCGACGTTCGCCTCCTCGGTCGCGCTCGGCCACCGGCTGGGAGTCGACTTCGCCGCCGTCGATCGCGGCAGGAGCGGCATGGAGACGGCGCCGCCGCTGGTCCTACTGGGTGCCGGGCTCCTGGGCGGCTTCCCGGTCGCCGGCTTCCTGGTTGCCCGCGCCTCGCGCTCGGCGACCGTCATGGAGCCGGCGCTGGCGGCTGGCATCGCCATCATCGCATTTGCCGTGCTGCTCGGCGCCGCGGCGCCAGTCGCGCTGGTGTTCGCGATCGCCGGCGCGCCGATCGCGTTCGCGCTGGCCTGCGTCGGCGCGTGGCTCGGCCTCAAGCCGCGGTGAGAGACGTCGGCTCTGGCCCTTCATCCATGGCCGCCAGCGGCGCCGTCTTGACGCGCATGGCGCTCGGCCAGAAAC
>JBKJLX010000152.1:0-4856 GCA_046596645.1 Polyangiaceae bacterium | reverse complement strand
CCCCGGCGTCGCGCTGATGCTGGTGCTCATCATCCACGCCATCATGGTGGGCCGGAAGAGCGGCATCCCGCGCGGCAAGTTCGTCGGCCGGGAGGTCGCCGCCAGCGTCTTCGCGGTCAAGTGGGAGCTCGCCGCGCCGTTCCTGGTCGGTCTCGGCATGGGCAGCGGGCTCATGGGCCTCGACGAGGCTGCCGCCGCGGCCGCCGCCTACGTGCTGCTCATCGAGGTCTACGTCTACAAGGACCTGTCGTGGAAGGACGTCGTGCGCATCGCACGCGACGCGATGAGCCTCGCCGGCGCCATCATCCTCATCCTCGCGTTCGCGACGGCGCTCACTAACTATATCGTCCAGGAGCGCATCCCGCAGGACATCCTCGAGTGGTTCACCTCCAACGGGATGACCGAGGTCTGGCAGTTCATCCTGGTCCTGAACCTCTTCCTGTTCGTCCTCGGCGTGGTGATGGACGAGTTCAGCGCGCTGCTGGTGGCGCTGCCGCTGGTGATGCCGCTCGCCGCCAAATTCGGCATCTCGCCGTACCACCTGGCGGTGATGTTCCTCCTGAACATCGAGATCGCCTACATCTCGCCGCCGATCGGCATCAACCTCTACATCGCGAGCTTCCGCTTCAACAAGCCGGTGGACGTCATCTACCGGGTGGTGATGCCGTTCTGCTACCTGCTGACGGCCGGGCTCGTGATCTTCATCCTGGTGCCCAAGCTCTCCACCTTCACCGTCGACGACGACATCGTCCGCCTGCGGGCCGAGGCGGAGAAGGCGGGCCTCACCCCGCGCGACGCCTGGATGCTGGAGTGCGTGCAGGAGGACCGGAACAACCCGCGCCCCTGCCGCAAGGAGGACATCGCGAAGTACGGCGCCGACGGCATGACGCTGCCGACGCCGACAGGTCAGCCGGAGCCGACCGAGGCGACCCCGAAGCCGGACGCCAGCGCGGCGCCCGATGCGGCGATGGACGATCTGATGAAGGACATGATGGGCGACGGGGCGAGCACCGGCGCCTCGACCGGGGCCGGCCTCACGCCGGAGGAGCAGCTGCTGAAGGACATGCTCGGCGACGACCCGCCGGGCGGCGGCGCCACCTCGACTGGCACTGGCGAGCCTGCGCCGAGCGTCTCGGCGACGGCGGATCCGGCGCCACAGCCGACCACCCCGCCGAGCGCCGAGCCTCCCAAGAAGAAGAAGCCCAAGAAGCCCAGGGCGCCAGCACCCACGCCGCCCGCGCCCGCACCCTCGCCCTCACCCTGAAGGAGGCGCTCGCCGATGGCGACCGACCCACCGCACCTCCACCCCGCCTCGTGGTCGTTCCCGATCCCCCCGGAGGCGGAGGTGACCACGACGCGGCAGGTCCTCGAGGGCCTGCCGATCCTCCTCGTCAACCACGGGCAGAACGGGCGCTGGCTCCTCCACTGCGGCACCACCGAGGACCTGGCGGACAAGCGCACCGCCTGCTTCGGCTGCGTCGTCGAGGCGCACCCGGAGATGGTGGAGCTGGCGGATCTCGCGCCCGGCCAGGCGGCGAACCGCGAGACCCCGATCGCCGCGTGGCGGCGCGTCGACCCCAGGGGGCCCAGGAAGCTGCTGGAAGACGCGATCGCCGCCACCGGCTGGCAGGTGATCGTCCAGCCGCCGGAGCGTCCTCTCTGGGCTTACACGGTCGGGCTCGGCAAGAGCTTCGGCCAGCCGGAGGTGTTCGTCATGGGTCTGCCCGGTGAGATCATGCATCGAATGCTGCAGAACCTTGCGAGCGAGGTCGCCGCGGGCGCCCAGCTGTCGGTGGGTCAGCGCAACGACACCATCCTCGAGCGGCTGATCTGCGAGCTTCGCCCGGTGGACGCGCGGTGGATCGATCTCCTGCTCGAGCCGCTGAACCTCCTCTACGAGGACGCGCCGTTCACCGTGCTCCAGTGCGTCTGGCCCGACCGGGCCGGTACGCTCCCCCACGAGCCGGGGTTCGATGAGACCTTCCGCCCCCGGCAGCCGCTCCTCGAGCACCTGGACCCCGATCGCGCAGGCATGACGCCGCTCCTCCGGGCGATGGGAAAGGCCTAGAGCAACCATGAGCCTCCGGATGACCCGTCGTGCCCGCTCTGCTCGCGTTGCCGCGATGGGCCTCGCCGCGCTCGTCTCCGCCGCGCTGAACGCGCGCGAGGCCGGGGCCCAGGCGCTCTTCGTGGAGGCCTCCGACGCTTTCCCCGATCAAGGTTGCGGCGGCGAAGGCTGCTGGACCAACCACATGCGGCTCACCGATCTCGACCGCGATGGCGATCTCGACGCGATCTTCGCGAACACCGGCGGGTTCTTCTCGTCGCCGACGGCGCAGCCGCTCGAGGTCTGGCGGAACGGCGGCGCCGGCGACTTCACGCTGGTCACCGAGGAGCTGTTCGGGGGCCCGGTGGTGGCGCCGGTCCGCGTGGTGGCGGTGGGTGACGTCGACGGCGACGGCGATCGCGACATCGTCGGTCCCAGCGCGGCCGGTCAGCCCGATCGCCTGTGGATCCAGGGGGAGGACGGCACCTTCGGCGATGAGGGTCCAGCGCGCCTCGGCACCAGCTCCCGGTCCGCCGCGGTGCGCCTCGGCGACGTCGACGGCGACGGCGACCTCGATCTGATCGTGGGGCTCGGCTACGCCGGCGGCGACGCGCCGCCGGCCCGGCTCTACCTGAACGACGGCGCCGGCGTGTTCGGCGAGGCGGTCGGCGCGCTCCCCCCGACGATGGCGGGGACCGATCCCGACGACGTCGACCTCCTCGATGCCGATGGCGACTTCGACCTCGACGTGCTGGTCAACGCGCACGAGGGGCCCAACGCCCTCTGGATCAACGACGGGCGCGGCACCTTCAGCGACGGCAGCGACCGGCTGCCGCCGCCCGCGGGGGAGGCCTTCCACTACGGGCCGACCGCCTGCGACGTCGATGGCGACGGCGATCGCGATCTCCTCATCGACAACATCGGGCCCGGCTACGACGAGCAGGTCCTGATCAACGATGGCACCGGCCACTTCACCGACGAGAGCGCGCGCCTCGGCGGCAACGACGACGGTGACGACGACAACGGCGTGGTGTGCCTCGATCACGACGAGGATGGCGACCACGACGTGATCGTCGCCAGCCTGTCGTCGCTCGGGGAGCGCCTGTTCGAGAACGACGGCCGCGGACGCTTCACCCGGGTGGGCGGCGCGTTCCCCGCCATCGACGACAACACGCTGTGGATGGAGATGGGCGACGTCGACGGCGACGGTCGCCTCGACGCGGTGACCGCCCAGGGCGAGGACCAGATCGAGACCGAGCGGCTCTACCTGGGGACGGCGCAGGTGGCGGTCGACACCTCGGCGCCAGTGATCTTCACGTGGAACACCACCGCCTTCTGGCCGGAGATCCGCTTCGCGGTGCGCGACGGCGCGACCAGCGACGAGGGCCCGCGCCTGCTCGGCGCCGACGCCGAGCTGCCGAACGCGGAGTCGCCGGTGCCGGCGACGCCGATGGGCGGCGACCTGTGGCGCGTCCTGGTGCCGGAGGAGTCGACCGAGCTGAAGCTGTGCGCCACCGACCAGGCTGGCAACCGCGGCTGCATCGAGGTGGTGCCGGGCCCGGGCACCGGCGGCGGCGGACCGGCGGGCCCCACCGGGACCTCGGTCTCCCATGGCTCGGGGGTCGCCTCGACCTCCTCGCAGGCCGCGACCGGGACCGCGACGGTGGGCGCAGGCGGGGCGAGCGGCGACGGTGGCGGCCAGGGCGAGGGGGACGATCTGATCATCGATCGCGGTTGCGGATGCGCGGTGCCCGGTGGCGACGAAGGGACGAGGGGACGCCTCGGCCTCGCGCTGGCGTTCGCCGGGGTCGCAGCGGCCGCCGCGCGCACGAGCGCGCGTCGCCGATCCTCGACCCCGCCGGGGAGGCGCTCTTGAAGCCGCCGCGCCTCTCCGGCAAGGCGCTGACCCTGGCGCGCGCCGCCGCCGAGCAGCCGGCCACCGCGGCGGCCCTGCGCAGCATCCTCACCGAGAGCCTGGGCATCGCGCGGCTGCGCGCGCTGGACCCGGCCCTGCGCGCCGAGCTCCCGCTGTCGCAGAGGCCCCGGCGCGCGAACGCGCTCGATCGGGCGCTGCCCCACGCCGGCCTCGGCCCGGTCGCGGCCGGTGTGCGCGCGACGTCGGCCGTCTACGTCGACGCCTACGCCAGCCGGCGGATCAGCCCGGTCCAGGTGGTCGAGCGCGCGCTCCAGGCGCTCGACGAGCTGACGGCGCGGAGACCGTCGATGAACCTGCTCGTGCCGCGGCAGCGACCGGAGCTGGCGCGCGCCGACGCCGAGGCCAGCGCGGCGCGGCACCGCGCGGGGCAGGCGAGGGGGCCACTCGACGGCGTGCCCTTCCTGGTGAAGGACGAGTACGCCGTCGCCGGCCTGCCCACCAAGCTGGGCACGCGGGTGGAGCCCGACGCCCCCGCGGTGGAGGATGCGACGCTGGTGGCGCGCCTGCGCGAGGCGGGCGCGGTGGTCCTCGGCAAGACGGTGCTGACCGAGTGGGGCATGTCGCCGCTCGGCAACAACGCCTGCGCGAAGGACGACGACCTGCGCGCGCGCATGCCGCACAACGCCTACCACCCGCAGCGCGCTCCCGGCGGCTCCTCCACCGGCTCCGCGGTCGGGGTGGCGCTGGGGCTCGGCCCCATCGCGCTGGCCGGCGACGGCGGGGGATCGATCCGCATCCCGGCTTCGCTCAACGGTGTCTTCGGCATCAAGCCCACCTTCGGGCGCGCGAGCCGCGCCGGCGACGGCTTCAAGGGCTCGGTCGCGCACTGCGGCCCGATCGCCGCCAGCGCGGCCGACCTCGCGCTCGCGCTCG
>JBKJLX010000123.1:0-7638 GCA_046596645.1 Polyangiaceae bacterium | reverse complement strand
ACCGGGGGGGGGGGCGCCGAGGCGCTGCTCACCGCGCTCCCCAGGCTGATGAAGCTCGACGCGACGCTGGTCGTCGCCGCGACGGTGGTGGAGGACGAGCGCCTCGCCGAGCGCCTCGAGGCCGCGCTCGCCCGCGAGCCGGAGAGGACGGCATGGGTCGCGCGCCCGACCGACGCCCAGCTTCGCCGCATCCTGGCGGGCTCCGATCTGGTGCTGCTGGCGAGCGGCCACGACGCCTGCTCGCCGTGGCCGATGCGGGCGCAGCGCTACGGCGCGGTGCCGGTCGCGGTGCGGGCCGGCGGCACCACCGACGCCGTCGTCGATCTCGACGCCGAGCTCGCCACCGGCACCGGCTTCCTCTTCGACTCCCTCGGCGCCGACGACATTGTCGGCGCCGTGGCCCGCGCCATCGCCGCGATGCGCTCGCCCCGATGGGGTGCGGTCCGTCGCCGCGTGATGCGGGTCGACCACGGCTGGGAGCGGCCTGCACGCCGCTACGGAGCGCTCTACAAGTCGCTGGTGGAGTCCGGTGCCGCCGCCGCCACGCAGGCGCCGCCTCAGCCCCGCGCCTGACGCGGGGCTGGCGCTGGCCGGCCTCCTCGCCCTCTCGGCGGCGGGCTGCGGTCCGGGCGACGATCCGCCTGGGCGGTCCGCCATGCGACCGCCGGAGCCGACTTTGCCGCTGCCGCACGCCGCGGCCCCCGCGCCCGCACCGGCCAGCTCCTCCGACGCCACCCCGCCGGAGGCGCTGGAGGCCGGGCACGGTCCGAAGATCGCGAGCATCGCGATGCGCACCTGGATCTACGACGCGCCGCGAGAGCGCGCCGGCAAGCTCGGCTACCTGCGCGCCGGTGCGATCGTCGATCGATCCGAGGGGTCCCACGGGAGCACCGGCTGCGAGGGCGGCTGGTACCGCGTCGCCCCACGCGGGTTCGTGTGCGTGGGCAAGGGCGCCAGCCTCGCGCTCGATCACCCGGTGGTCCAGGCTGCGCCGCGCGGCCCCGATCGCAGCGCCCAGCTCCCGTACCAGTACGCGATCTCGCGCAGCCCGCCGCCGCACCTCTACTTCCGACTGCCGACCGAGGGCGACCAGCGCCGCGTCGAGGGGGTCACCATCAAGCAGCACGTGCGCGAGCGCGCGGCGGACTTCGCAGGGCTGGCGCTCGACGAGCCGCCACCGTTCCTGCTGGAGGGGAAGGACCTGCCCAAGCCCTATGGCGCGGAGAAGCTCCTCGCGTACTCGGTGCACACCGGGCGCGCGCGGGAGAGCTCGGCCTTCGGCCTGGTGTCGATCTTCTCCCACACCGATCGCCGCTTCGCGCTGACCACCGAGCTCGATCTCATTCCGCTCGACCGCACCAAGCCCGCCACCATCGGCACGCCGCTCGGCGTGGCGCTGGAGAGGGGCGGGGCGCCCGCGTTCGTACGCGGCGCCGGCGCGCCGCTCTACCGGATGGACGGGCCGCGCCAGGTGGAGATCGGCACCGCGCGCGCGCGCCAGGGACTCGAGCTCACCGGCGTGAAGAAGGGCGGCCTCGCCGAGACGACCAGCGGCGCCTGGGTGCCGGTGGCGTCCGTCGTCGCCGCGGACGTGCGCGAGGACCGCAGCAAGCACGCCGAGCGCGGCCGGCGCTGGCTGGACATCTCGATCCAGAAGCAGATGCTCGTCGCCTACGAGGGCAAGACGCCGGTCTGGGCGACGATGGTCTCGACCGGGCGCGGCGGCATGAGCGACCCCACCGAGACGACGGCCACGATCCGCGGGACGTTCTACGTCCGCTCCAAGCACGTCTCGGGGACCATGGACGGCGAGGAGGGCACCGACGAGGCGTTCGACCTGCGCGACGTGCCGTACATCCAGTACTTCCACGAGGGCTACGCCCTCCACGGCGCGTACTGGCACGACGACTTCGGCCGCCCGCGCTCCCATGGCTGCGTGAACCTGAGCCCGGCCGACGCGGCGTGGCTCTTCCGCTTCACCGACCCGCCGGTCCCCGACGAGTGGCACGGCGCGACCAGCCCTCAGGGCGGGACGCTCATCTACATTCACAAGTGACCCGGTTCCGGTTCCGGTTCCGGTTCCGGCCTCCGGTTCCGGTTCCGGTTCCGGCCTCCGGTTCCGGTTCCGGTCTCCGGTTCCGGCCTCCGCTCACTCCGCGAAGCGGGTGCCGACCAGCTGCAGGAGCACGCCGGGGTTGTCGGCGAGGAACTTCACGAACTCGGCGGCGCCGGCGCGGTGGATGCGGCCGGCGTCGAGCACGCGCGCCGTCGTCTCGTGGGGGCGCTCGGCGCGCAGCGTGTCGACCTCGGCCAGCAGCGCCCCGTGGCCGAACGGCTCCAGCCGGCCGTTGACGCCCTCGAGGACCACGCGCGCGTCGTCGAGCAGCACGACGTATTGCGCGGGGTCATTCTGCGACCACAGCACGTCACCCGCCTCGACGCGCACCGTCTCGAGGTAGGAGAGCAGCTGCGTCCTCTGGGCGCCGGTGAGCTGGCGGAGCGCGGCGTTGGCCTCGACCACCTCCCAGGCGCGCTCGTCGCGCGCGCGGGCGAGCCGCACCAGCCGCCGCGGGATGTCGGTCCCGCGGAGGAGGTAGGAGAAGCCGTGTCGATCGAGCACCGCGAGGTCGACTTCAGTGCGCGCGACCACGTCGGCGGTGCGCGGCTGGTCGAGCACCAGCGCCGTCTCTCCGAAGTAGTCGCCCGCGTGGTAGCTCTTGATGACCTCGCCGTCGCGGATGACGCTGACCGAGCCCGACGCGATCACGAAGAACTCCGCGCCCGCGGAGTCCTGGGCGATGATCTTGGTGCCGGCGGGGACGCGCCGCCGCTTGGCGAGGCCCAGCACCTCACGCCCGCGCGACATCGGCAGCTCGCGGAAGAAGTCGACCGCGCAGAAGACGCCCAGGAGGTCGGCTGCGCTCGCCAGCTCCGGCGGCTCGACGTCGATGCGGATGGTCTGGTCGAGGCCGACCTCCGCCGTGCGCAGGCCTGTGTCCGCCGGGACGTCCTTCTTGGCGATGTGGACGAGGAGAAGCCGCCGCTTCACGTCGTCGGGCAGGGCGGCGAGCGCCGCGATCGGCGTGTGGAGGGGCGGGACCCCCGCCTCGTGCAAGACGACGTTGTGGTGCCAGGGAAAGTCGATCAGAGCGTCTCGCCGCGCCGGCGTGATGACGCCCGCCTCGCACAGCGCGCGGATACGTGCCGGGTCGAACAGCGAGTCGCCGGAGAGCGCGAGGCTCTTGCCGCCGTAGTAGGCCTCGAAGCCCACCGCGGGGATCGAGTGCAGCGTGTAGAAGAACACCAGCTCGGCGCCGCCGATGCTCGTCGGCTGGCCGATGGTCACCGGGCTGAAGGAGAAGGTGCGGCGCAGCAGATCCTGTGGGATGCCCGAGATGGCCGAGTACTTCCGGAGGAAGCTCCCGAGGATGGTGGGCGTCGTCCACAGGCGGACGCGACCCTCCTCCAGCAGCTTGGCGAGCACGCCGGCGTCGTGATCGGCGTGGCAGTGGGTGAGGATCACGCCCTCGATCACCTTCGGCATCACGCCGCGCTCGCGCAGGTGCTCGGTCGTGTCGCAGGGCGGGTCGACCAGGATGCCCCGCCCGCCGACCCACAGGACGAACCCGGTGGTCTTGCCGCTGGGGTCGAAGCCGTGGCTCGCCCCGAGCACGGTCACCCCGAAGGCCGGCGGCTCGAAGGGAATGGGCGGCGGCATGGAGCGCGAGGGGCGCGCCGGCAGCTCGACACGCGCCGGCGCGACGCCGAGCAGGCGATCGCCGTCGAAGATCGCGTACTCCTCCGGCCGCCGCTCGATGCGCAGACCGTTGCCGAGGTCGGCCGGCCCGGTGTCGAGGCGGATGAAGCGCACCAGGTCGTCGACGTCGGTGCGCTTCGCGTCCGGCCCGCGGCGGAAGTGGTCGATCTCTCGCGAGAACTGGGGCCGTCGATCGAGGGGGAAGTCGCGGGCGAACTCGTCGTCGCGGTTGGGGTCGGGCGGCCCGAACAACGACTCGCGGAACACGGTGCGCAGGCGGTTCTCGACGTCGACGTCGTCCACCACCAGCGTCGTCCGCCGCTTGCGGACGAAGTAGTTGAAGTAGGACGGGAACTCGACCTCGGCCAGGGTCAGGCCGCGCCGCTTGTCGAAAAGCTCCGGCGGCACGACGAAGATCGACGGCACCTCGAGCCCGTTGGCGAGCGCGTCCTTGATCGTCTCCGGCGGAACGCCCACCTGCACCGGCCCATGCGGCGATGGAACGTAAGTGCCGCCCCGGGAGAGGCGCACGACGGACGGAGCGACCCCTTCGGTCACGGCGTCATCCTACGCGAGCCGTCCCAGCGGCCCCTCGTTTCGTGCACATGGCGAACGCCAGCCCTCGCGACGGGCCGACGGCGCGGCCTGGACCGGCTCAGCGGGCCACCGGTGCGCCCTGATCGGCCACCGGCGTGGGCGCGCGGGAGCCGACCACGAGGCCGAAGGCGGCCGCGAGCGCCGCCGCCAGGGCCCACCCGGAGGGGAGATCGGCGTGCAGGAGGCCACCGGCCACCAGCGGACCCATGGTCTGCGC
Organism: Polyangiaceae bacterium; assembly: GCA_046596645.1. Classification (GTDB taxonomy): domain Bacteria; phylum Myxococcota_A; class Polyangia; order Polyangiales; family Polyangiaceae; genus JBKJLX01. The sequence goes on along the minus strand of JBKJLX010000123.1, from coordinate 3,067 downwards.
CAGGCTGGTCATCGACTGGCCGACGCCCAGCGCCTCGCCGTGCTCGCTGGGATCGACGGCCTGGGTGAGCAGCGTGGTCACCGCCGGCCGCGTCACCGCGGCGCCGATGCTGCCCACCGCGGTCGCCACCAGGAGGGCGCCCACGCCGAAGGTCAGCGCGAGCGAGGCGTATCCCGCGACCATGAGGGCGAAGCCGGCTTGGGCGAGCCTCGCCTCGCCGAGCTTGCGGGCCGCACGGCCGATCCCGCCCTGCACCAGGCCGCCCACAAGCCCGGAGAACGCGAACACGTAGCCGACCTCGTCCACGCCGAACTTCATCCGGTGGTCGAGGAACATCGCCAGGCCGCTGGTGATCTGGGAAAAGGCGAGGGCGTAGGCGAAGAGCTCGAGCAGCCGGGCCCGGGGCGCTGGCGCCCGGAGGAGTCGCGAGAGCGCAGAGGCGCGATCCTTCGCCATCGGCGCACGCTTCGCGGGCTCGCGGAGCAGCGTCGCCGTGAGCACGATGGAGAGCGCGCTGAGGCCGGCGGCGGCCATCGGGGGCGCCTGGTAGCCGTACCGGTGGGCGAGCCAGCCGCTCGCAGCCGGCCCCACCAGGAAGCCGAGGCCAAAGGCGATGCCGATCAGCGCGAAGGCCCGCGTGCGGTTCTCGGGGCGCGTCACGTCGGCGATGTAGGCCTGCGCGATCCCCAGGTTGCCCGCGGTGAGCCCGTCGATGGCGCGCCCGAGGAAGAGGAAGGGGAGGCTGGGCGCGTTCGCGAGCACCAGGAGACCGGCGAAGGTCCCCAGCTGGCTACCGAGCAGCACCGGCTTGCGCCCCAGCCGGTCCGACATCCTCCCCAGCACCGGGCCGGAGACCAGCTGACAGAGGGCGAAGCAGGCGAAGAGGGCGCCCACCTCGAGGTCGGAGGCGCCGTAGTGACGCGCGTAGAAGGGCAGGAGCGGGAGGATCAGCGTCAGCGCGAAGACGTCGACCAGGACGATGAGGAAGATGGGCAGGAGCGGCCGCCCCGCGCCGCCGGCCCCGGTGGGATCGGCCGACGCGCCCTCGCTCACGACGTCTGCGCCGGCTCGATCGGCGCTCCCACGCGCTGCGCCGCGCCCCGCACCATCTCCACCACGGCTTCGACGCCCACGTGGTTGAAGCCGCCCTCCGGGAGAATCAGGTCGGCCCAGCGCTTGGAGGGCTCCACGAACTGCAGGTGCATCGGGCGGACGGTCTTGTAGTACTGCTCGCGGATCGAGTCGAAGGTGCGCCCGCGCTGCTCGAGATCTCGTCGAATACGGCGAAAAGCGCGGATGTCGGGATCGGTGTCGACGAAGATCTTGAGGTCGAGCCGCTCGCGCAGTCCCGGATCGCTGAAGACCAGGATGCCCTCCAGCATGACGATGGGGGCCGGCTCCACCCGCCGCGTCTCCGCCGCCCGGCGATGGGTGCGGAAGTCGTAGAGCGGCGCGTCGACCGCCTCACCCCGCCGCAGGGCCTCCAGGTGGAGGAGGCACAGCTCGGTCTCCAGCGCGTCCGGATGGTCGAAGTTGACCAGGCAGCGCTCCTCGAAGGAGAGGTCGGGCCGGTCGCGATAGTACGCATCGTGCTCGAGGATCGACACCGTTCCCGCCGGGAGCGCGTCGCGCACCCGGTGGGCGACCGTCGTCTTGCCGGACCCGCTGCCGCCGGCGATGCCCAGGAGAAGGGGGCGCGTCATCGCTCGCGGCGAGAGGTGCCCAGAGTGCGGTTGCCGCGTCAAGCACGGCAGCTCTTCCGGGGCGCGCGGCGGCTGGTATGCTGCGGGCCTCGAATGCTCGCGTCGAAGGGCTCTGTCATCGCCGGCCGCTATCGGGCCGAGCGTCGCGTAGGGGCCGGCGGCATGGGGGAGGTGTGGGAAGGCGAGCATCTCGCCCTCGGCAATCGCGTGGCGATCAAGACGCTGCTCGAGGGCGGCGCGGACAGCCCCGAGCTGGTGGCGCGCTTCCGCCGCGAGGCGAGGCTACTCGGCCGCGTGCGCAGCGACCACGTCGCGCGCGTGCTCGACTTCATCGAGGACGAGGAGTTCGGCCTGGTCCTGATCATGGAGTTCGTCGAGGGGCGCAGCCTCTCCGCCGTCCTCGAGGGCAAGACGCTCAACATCGACGAGGGGCTGGATCTCGCGATCGATCTCGCCACTGCGCTCGCCGACCTGCACCGGGCCAAGATCGTCCACCGCGACATCAAGCCCGGCAACATCATCATGCAGCCGACCCCCGCCGGCCACGTGCGCGCGGTGCTGGTCGACTTTGGTATCAGCCGCATCGAGGGCCGCAGCGAGGAGGACTCGCTCACCGGCATCACCCGCGCCGACATGGCGCTGGGCACCGTCGAGTACATGGCGCCCGAGCAGATCCTCAACTCGCGCCAGGTCACCGCGGCGTCCGACGTCTACGCGGTGGGTGCCATCCTCTTCCGCGCGCTCAGCGGCCGCCACGTCTTCGGCGACCGGCGGGAAGAGGCGCTCGCCCGGGCGAAGCTCATCGACGAGCCGCCGTCGCTCAAGGTGGGCGGCCACGACCCGGTCGCCGCAGGCCTCTGTGAGATCGTCGACAAGGCGCTCAAGAAGCGCCCGGCGCTGCGGCTCGCCTCGGGCGAGAAGATGCTGGACCTGCTCATCCCCCTCAAGAACGAACGCAAGAGCGAATGGGACGAGGAGACGACGACCGACGGCGCGCGCACGATCGCCCGCGAGTTCATCGGGGATCCGCGCGCATCGCAGGCTTCGATCTCTCCCGGCGGCCTGGTCGCGCGCGTCGCGGAGCCGGCTGCCGGCCGCCAATCGCTCGCGTCGATCGACGTGCCCCACGTCGCCGAGGCTCGGCCGCGCGCGGCCAGCCTGGCCGACATGCCGATGGAGGCACAGCGCGGGCGGCTCCCCTGGGGGCCCATGGCTCTCGCCATCGCCACCGCGCTCGCTGTGGGCGCGGCGATCGCCGTCGCCCTCACGCCGCAGCCGCCGATCCTGGAGGCCAGCTCCACTGCCCCCCCCGGCTCGGCGTCCCCCGGGGCGGCCGCCTCGCCGGCGCCCTGCCCGACGGTGGC
>JBKJLX010000099.1:0-12878 GCA_046596645.1 Polyangiaceae bacterium | reverse complement strand
ACCAGCGCAGGGGCCTCGCATCGCCCGTCGGGCTCACCCCACGTCTCGGGGCACAGCCGCGTCTCGAAGCACCCCACGAGGGCGACGCTGAACAGCACGGTCCCCGCCGCGAGTCTGGCGTGTCTCATCGAATCCTCCGCGCGGTCGACTCCATGGTCCACCAACCGCGCGGATGGCGGAAGCGACCTGTGCCAGCTCGTGAATGACACGGGATACCGGAACCGGAGACCGGAACCGGAACCGGAACCGGAACCGGAACCGAAACCGGAGGCCGGAACCGGAACCGGAACCGGAACCCGATGCCGGATCCCGTTGGGCTTCGCGGCGATGGGTGCTACCCCCATCGCGCCGCGGCGCCCGTGCCGCCCGTCATCCTCAGGGAGGAGCCACCATGTCCGAGTCCGTCCGCGCTTCGCACATCCTGCTCATGTATCAGGGCTCCTCGCGGTCGACCGCGTCGCGCTCCAAGGAGCAGGCCCAGCAGCAGATCGCGCAGATCAAGCAGCAGCTCGACGGCGGCGCCGACTTCGCCGGCCTGGCGACGCAGCACTCGGACTGCCCCTCCAAGGCCAAGGGCGGCGACCTCGGCAGCTTCGGCCGCGGGCAGATGGTCGGTGCCTTCGAGACCACGGCCTTCGGCATGCCGGTCGGCGAGACCAGCGGCGTGGTCGAGACCGACTTCGGCTACCACATCATCAAGCGAACGGCCTGAACGACCAGGTCGGTTCCGGTCTCCGGTCTCCGGTTCCGGTTCCGGCCTCCGGTTCCGGCTTTCTACCAGGCCGTCATGTCGGGCCCGACCGACTCCATGAGGCACTCGTCCACGCTGCGGAACGGCAGCGTGTAGACGAGGCCGGCGGGAACGTGGTCGGCCGGGACGGGGGCGCCGTCGAGGTCGATGTCCATGCCCTCGGCCTCCCAGCGGGCGTGGACGGCGTCGTTGGCGGCGGCGGCGTCGCCGAGCTGGGCGTACCAGCCGGCGTCGTCGTCCTCCACCGCGGTGCCGGGCGGCAGCATGTTGGCGAGGATGCGTCGGCGGGCCGCCGTGACCCACGCGTCGTCGAGGACGGCGAGGTTGAGCTCGCCCTCGTAGATCACGCCGCGGTTGTTCTTGTTGCAGGAGCCGACGCTGAGGAACCGGTCGTCGACGATGAGCATCTTCGAGTGCACGTCGATGTCGACGAAGTGGGCGTCGGTCTCGTCGAAGCCGAGGACCTTCTGCGTCGCGAAGGAGCGCAGCTGCAGGTACGAGAAGCGGCCGGGGAACGCCGAGGCGAACAGGGCGGCGCTCTCGTAGGTCCAGCGGCAACCGGGGTCGGTCCACTCGTTGACCGGCTTGGTGACGACCACGAGGCGCAGCTCCGGCCGCTCCTGCATGCGCACCTGGAGGGCCTCGTTGAGGATGGGGGCGCGGAAGTACTGATCCTCGATGAAGACGTACGACTCCGCCTCGGCGATGGCGTTGAGCCAGCTCTCGAGGATGGCGTGCTCGCCCAGGGGCTCGGGCATGGTCGCCGTGACCTGCACCTGGATGCCGTCGTCGTGCGCGCCCAGATCGCGCTCCACCTCCAGCGCCGAGGTGGTCTCGCTGTCGTCGATGCCCTGCTCGCGCGCGAGCTCCCAGCGCCGCGAGAACACGTCGGCGACGTCCTCCGCCGCCGGGCCGTCGATGCGCGTCATGTAGTCCTTGCGAGGGCCGTTGTCGGGCAGCTCGTCGCCCGACTTCACCTGCTCGCGGTCCTCGGCGCTCGCGTCGAACGCCATGCGCCGCGAGTCGAACACCGCGTGAGCCGACGTGTCCCAGTCGACGGTGCGCAGGTTCATGCCGCCGACGTAGGCGACCTGGTGATCGACCACCATGAACTTCTGGTGCCAGGACGCGTGCTCGAGATCGATCTCGACCGGCCACTTCGTCAGGTCGACCAGCCGCGGCGCGACGGTGGAGGCGATCGCCGGCTCGTCCTCGATCATCGTGCCCTCGGCGCCGGGGGCGCGCTCCAGCACGCGGTCCGAGAACTTGAAGGAAGGGATGGAGAACGTGAACTTGCCGCGGGTCGGGTTGGCCTGCCCCAGGACCTCGAAGCCGTCGCCGGCGCGGGTGTGCGCCTGCAGGTCGTCGTCGGTCGTCACGCCGGAGATGGCGCCGTCCTGCCCCCAGAGCTGACCGACCAGGACGCGCTTGGTCGCCGGCACGCTCTCCAGCACGCCGAGGATGGTGTTGCCGGCGCGCTGCGCCTCGCTCATCGACTCGTGGCCCGCCGGGCGGATCAGCTCGAACTCCGACTGCCACCACCACGTGGAGACCAGGACCTCCTCGCGGGCTGCGGTGAGGTCGTTGTGGACGCTCTTCCAGGCCTCCTCGCCGTCCATCAGCAGCTCGACGCGGTTGCCACGCCGGGCCGGGCGCCCCTCGGCGCTGAACCAGCGGTGGCGGAGCCCGAGGTAGAGGCGGTGCACGGTGCGACCGTCCTCGTCGCGCGCGTGGGCGAGGGTGACGCCGGCGAGGGCGTCGTCGTCATCGCGCTTCAGGGTGAGGCCGCGCTCGCCGGCGGTGCCGTCGAACTGCAGCTGGACCTTCAGGTGGTGGTGGTCGGCGGCGGCGAGGACGACGTCGAGGCGCTGGGAGGCCCGCAGCGGCAGCCGGAGGACCGAGCCCTCGGGCGACGCGTCGACCGTCTGGCCGCCGACCTCGATCCTCAGGTCGAAGTCGCCCTCGGGGAGCGGCTGCGCCCACAGGTCGAGGGCGTGGATCTCGATCGTCGCCACCGCCTCGGTCTCGTCGGACGCCAGCTGGCCGACGTCCTCGTCGTCGCCCGGGGCGCAGCCGGGAGCTGCGCCGAGCAGCGCGGTCAGGGACGCGAGGACGAGGACCGAGCGGAGCGCGTGGAAGCGAGCCATCGAGAGGCTCCCCAAGCAATGTTCTCGCCAGGGCGAGGCGACCGCTGAGGGCCGCCTGAGGACCTACATCGGGTCGGACATGGATCGACCTAGATCCGGCAGGGCGGATCCGGTCTCCGGTTCCGGTTCCGGTTCCGGTCGTCAGCTCTTCGCGGCGGACAGGACTTCGGCGGCGTGGGCGTCGGGCTTCACCTGCAGCCACACCTGCTTGATTCTGCCGTCGGCGCCGAGGAGGAAGCTCTGCCGGGAGGCGTACTCGCCCTTCACCGGGACGCGGAAGGCCCTGGCGACCTCACCCTTGTCGTCGACGACGAGCGGGAAGGGCAGGTCGTGCTTGTCGATGAACTCCACATGGCTCGCGGCGTCCTGCATCGACACGCCGTAGACCTGCACGCCGGCGGCCTGGAGATCGGTGAACGCGTCGCGCAGGCCCTGCGCCTCCACCGTGCAGCCGGGGGTGTCGTCCTTCGGGTAGAAGTACACGAGCACCTGCTTGCCCTTCAGGCTCGCGAGGTCGACGGTCTTGCCGTCCTGCAGCGTGAAGGTGACGACGGGGGCCGCGTCGCCGACGGCGAGGGGCCTGGTGGGCTCGTCGCGGTTCGCGGTGCTCTCGTTCGTCTGCTCGTCGACGTTCTTGTCGCCGCACGCGGCAGCAGAGGCGGCAATCCAGAGGGCGGCGGCGAGGCGTGCGGAGACCTTCATGGGGCGCGCAGCTTCGCACCGCGACGGCGCTCGCGCAAAGCAGCCCGCCACATTCTGGCACCAGGTGTCACGTCTTAGTTGACACCGAGTGCCACGATGGCCAGTGTCGGGGTTGGAGGCGGGGACATGACGACGACGACGATGCGCGCGGCTGGAGAGATCTCGATGGTGCGGGGCGGGGCGATGCCGTCGGTGGGCCGGTCCGAGGAGGAGGTGACGGTGCAGCTGGAGCGCTTCCGCGCCGGGGATGTCGCCTGGCGCGAAGGCAGGACCTTCGCCTACGTGTTCGACGCCGGCGCCGAGGTGGAGGCGGTGCAGAAGCGCGCCTTCGCTGCCTACATGAGCGAGAACGGGCTCGACCCCACCGCCTTCCCCAGCCTGCTGGCGATGGAGAACGCGGTGGTAGGCATGGCGCGCGCCCACCTCGGGGGGGACGAGGAGGCTGTCGGCAGCTTCACCAGCGGCGGTACGGAGAGCCTGATCCTCGCGGTGAAGGCAGCGCGCGACATGGCGCGCGCGACGCGGCCCGGGCTGACCGATCCGCAGATGGTGATCCCGGTCACCGCCCACGCAGCGTTCCACAAGGCCGGCCACTACCTGGGCGTCGAGGTGATCACGTCGCCGGTCGACCCTGTCACGATGCGCGCCGACGTGGAGGCGATGCGCGCCGCCATCGGCCCGCGCACCGTGCTGGTCGCGGCGAGCGCCTCCGGCTACGCGCACGGCGTCGTCGACCCGGTGGAGGCGATCGCCGCGCTCGCCCGGCAGCACGACCTGCCCTGCCACGTCGACGGGTGCATCGGCGGCTTCCTCCTGCCGTACCTGCGTCGGCTGGGCGAGCCGGTGCCGGCCTTCGGCTTCGAGGTCCCCGGCGTGACCTCGATCTCGATGGACCTCCACAAGTACGCGTACTGCGCCAAGGGGGCGAGCGTCGTCCTCTACCGCAACGCGAAGCTCCGCCGGCACCAGATCTACGCCTGCGCCGACTGGACGGGGTACGCCCTGGTCAACGCGACGGTGCAGAGCACCAAATCGGGCGGGCCCATCGCCGCGGCCTGGGCGGTGATGCAGCACCTGGGGGACGACGGCTACCTCCGCATCGCGGAGCGCCTGCTCGGCGCCAAGCGCGGGCTCGAGGCGGCGATCGCGGCCACGCCGGGCGTTCGCCTGATCGGCCAGCCGGAGATGCCGCTCCTCGCGTTCACCTCCGACGAGCTGGACCCGTACGCGATCGCCGACGAGCTCTCGGCGCGCGGCTTCTGGGTGCAGCCGCAGCTCGCCTTCGGCCCCATCCCGCCGAGCATCCACCTCTCGGTGACGCCGTCGAACGTGCCGCACGTGGCCGAGTTCGCGCGCGCGCTGGGCGAGGCGGTCGCCGCAGTCCGGGCCGAGGGCCGCACCCGACCGGACGCGGGGGCGATGGCGCCGCTGGCCACCGAGCTCGCACGCCCCGAGAACCTCGCTCGCCTCCCGCAGATCCTGGAGTCGATCGGCATCGGCACCTCGGGCCAGCTGCCGGCGCGGCGCGCCGAGCTCAACGCCCTCCTCGACCTCCTGCCGCGCCCGGTGCGCGCCGCGGTCCTCACCGAGTTCGCCAGCGCGATCTTCCGGCCCGCCCCCGGCGCGCCCGGTGCGTCGTCGTCGTGAGCGATGGCGCCGCGCGCAGCGACGCGGTGAAGGTGGCGGGCAGCGGTCTTCGCGAGCGCAACCGAGCCGAGGTGCACGCGCGCCTGGTCGAGGCGGCGCTGGCGCTGTTCGCGGAGCAGGGCTTTGACGGGACCACCGTGGACGCCATCACCGAGCGCGCCGGGGTCTCCCGTCGCACCTGGTTCCGCTACTTCCCGGCCAAAGAAGACGTGGTCCTCGCGCGGCGGGTCGATCAGCTGACGCGCTTCCGCGCCCTCCTCGCGGAAGCGCCGGCGGACGAGCGCGCCTTCGACGTCGTACGGCGGGCCTTCGCGGCGCTGGCCGCCGAGTACCACGCGCTCCGCCGTCGCATCCTGGCAGAGCGCGCCCTCTTCGCCTCGGCACCGTCGCTCCTCGCACGCGATCTCGAGATCGATCGCGCCTTCGAGGAGGCTATCGCGGACACCATGGCGCGCGGGTCCGCGCCCGGGGGGGCGCGGCGGGCACGGCTCTGCGCCGCGGCGGTCATGGGCGTGCTGCGCGTGGCGATAGAGGAATGGGCCGCCTCGCGCGGCCGGGTGGATCTGGCCGCCCTGGGGGGCGAGGCGCTCGATCTGATCGAGCCGATGGCACCCCACGCCCCGCGCGCGCGAGCCGCGCGGAGGAGACCCGCGTGACCCTGCCGTCAAACGTCGCTTGATCGCGCGGGCGCGAGGGCGTCGACTCGTCGGCATGAAATTCCTCCCGCTCGCGGCCGCCGGCGTCCTCCTCGCGGTGACGTCCGGCTGTGGTGACGACACGGCCGTCACCGGGGCTGGCGGGCAGGGTGGGGGCGCCGCCGCGAGCACGCCCTCCAGCAACGACGCCTCGGGCGCGACGACCACGGCGGACAGCGTGTCCTCCTCGACCGGGGAGGGCGGCGGCGCGACGACCGGCCCGGGCGCTGGCGGGTCCGGCGGGTCCACCGGCACCGGCGGCGAGGCCGCCGCGGTGTGGACGCCGACGCCGGGGACGAGCTGGCAGTGGCAGCTCGACGAGCCGCCGCTCGACACCAGCTTCGACGTGGCGATGTACGACGTCGATCTCTTCGACAACGACGCCGGCGCCATCGCCGGGCTGCAGGCCGAGGGGCGCGTGGTCGTCTGCTACTTCAACGCCGGGACCTGGGAGCCGTGGCGCCCCGACGCCGGCGAGTTCCCCGAGGAGGTGAAGGGCGAGCCCTTCGACGACCCGAAGTTCTCGGAGGAGCTGTACCTCGACATCCGCGCGCCGGAGGTGGCCACCATCATGCGCAGTCGCCTCGATCTCGCTGCGGAGAAGGGGTGTGACGCGGTCGAGCCCGACGTGGTCAACCTCCACGAGGAGGGCGAGGACATCACCGGGTTCCCCATCGAGCCCGCAGACCAGCTCGCCTACAACCGCATGATCGCCGACGAGGCGCACGCGCGCGGACTCTCGGTCGGCCTCAAGAACGACCTGTCGCAGCTGGAGGAGCTCGAGCCCTGGTTCGACTGGGCCCTCAACGAGTCGTGCGCCGTGTACGAGGAGTGCGACGGCTACGCGACCTTCGTCGACGCCGGCAAGGCGGTCTTCCACTGCGAGTACACCGAGGACGTGGCGGAGGAGGACCTCGCCGCCGTCTGCGCGGTCACCACGCCGCTCGGCCTCTCCACCATCCTGAAGGACGTCGGCCTCGGACCCTATCGTCTCGCGTGCGACGAGCTCTGAGCCTCACATCACCCGGTCGAGGAGCGGCTCGCCCGCGACCGCCCGCAGAACCTGCTGCGCGGCGTGCTCGGCGAGGGCGTCGTGCTCCTCCCGGCGTCCGCCGGCGGCGTGCGGCGTGATCACGCAGCCGGGCGCCGACCACAGGGGGTGCTCGGGGGGCAGGGGCTCGGGCACCGTGACATCCAGGAACGCGCCGCCGAGGCGCCGCGCCAGGAGCTGCTCGAGCAGCGCGTCCTGGTCGACGGTCGTGCCTCGGCCGACGTTGTGGAAGAAGGCGTCGGGCCGCATGCGGGCGAGCCGGGCTCGCGAGGCGTAGCCGCGCGTCGCCGCCGCGTCGGGGAGGGTGTCGACCACGTGGTCGGCCCAGGCGAAGGCGTCGTCGATGGCCTGCGGGGCGACGACCACCGGGGCCGGCTCGTCGCCGCGCGCGCGCGTGCGCGCGATGCGCAGCTCGGCGGCGAAGGGCTGCAGCAGCGCGCCGAGGCGCTTCCCGATCGCGCCCCAGCCGAGGACCAGCACCCGGGCGCCGGAGAGCAGCCGGCTCGCGCCCCGCAGCCGGTCCGCCGGCCAGCCGCGCGCGCCGTGCTGCTCGGCGGCGGCCTCGTGGAGGCGGCGGCTCGCCGCGAGCAGGAAGGCGAGGGCATGCTCGGCGCAGGGGTCGGCGTACACGGTGCTGCTGGTGGTGAGCGCGACGCCGCGAGCGCGCAGCTCGCCTCCGACCTCGCCCTCTCCGTATCGTGTGTACCCGGCGCTGGTCAGGTGGACCCAGATCAGATCGGTCGCGGCGCGCAGGTCGTCGGGGTGGGGCTGACCGACGACGACGTGCGCCGCGCGCACCGCAGCGTCGCGATCGCCGGCGGCGAGGTTGCTCGCCGTCGCCGACGTCGCCCGGGTCAACGAGCCGCCGGCCTTCGCCACCGCCCCTGCCAGGTGAACGGCCGGGCCCTCGGGGAGGCGATGGGCCAGCGCGACCCGGAACGGTCGCGGCAGCTGGATGGTGGAGATCACGTCACGCCCCCGGACCGAGCACGACCACCGAGTGTCCGCACGTCGTCGGCGAGCCGCGCCGTGAGCCCCCGTCGGTGGTGTCGAGGCGCAGGGATTCCATCGCAGCGGACCGATGCTAACGAATCGGCGCGGCGAGCGTGGCCGCCGAGGCCGATGGGTCGTCTCCTCCGCGAGCTCGGCAACTCGATGCTGATCTTGCTGGATCCGCCGCAGATCGTGACGACCCCGCCGGTTTGGGGCACAGTCGCGCGGTGGCCGCGCCCGGAGGAGCCGACGATGAGCGCCCCACGAACGTGGTGACGCCCGACGACGACCCGATGGCGAGGACCATCCTGGCGCCGCCGCCGGCCCGCCCGCCACCGTCGTCGCGCGGCGGGCTGGACGCGCCGACCATGGACGTCGCCACCCGCAAGCTGGACCCCTCGTGGGAGCCGCCGCCGGAGAGCGGGCAGACCGTGCGCCGCGCCGGCGTGGCGGGGCTCCGCGACACTGCGAAAGCGTTCCTCAAGCGCAACGAGCGCGCCCTGTGGTGGCTGCACACGGCCTACGCGCTGGGCCTCGGCATCTTCGTGGCGACCTTTGCCCAGAAGGGCTTCGAGCGCGCGCGCTGGCTCACCGTCTCCCTGGCGCTGGCGTGGATCCTGGTCGCCCTGTTCTTCCGCTTCTTCGGCACCGGCGCCCGGCAGGACTTCCTCACCGCATGGCCTGGCGCGCGTCGTCGCTTCTTCGCGATGACGTACCTGATGAAGAACCTCTTCCAGGGCATGCTCTTCTTCCTCCTTCCCTTCTACTGGCGCGCCGCCAGCCACGACGCCGGCACCGCCGGCCCCCTGGTCGTGGTCGCGGCGTGCGCCATCGTCTCCACGCTCGATCTGGTCGTCGACCGCTTCCTCTTCCGATGGAAGGTCATGGCGAGCCTCTTCTACGCGGTGACGCTGTTCGGCTGCCTCCAGGTGGTGGTCGCCGCGCTGGTGCCGAGCGTCACCACCATCGTGCGGCTCGTGCTCTCCGGCGCGCTCGCCGTCGCGGCTTTCCTGCTCTTCCACCTGCCGCTGGTCGCGCTGCGACGCCCGCTGATCGCCGCCCTCTTCGTGACCGCGGTCGGCGGCGGTGGGGCCGCTGCCTACGAGCTGCGCGGCTCCATCCCTGCGGTGCCGATGTTCGTGCGCGAGGGCGGCGTGGGCCCGGGGCGCACCGAGAGCGGCGAGCTGTCGCTCGACGTTCGCTGGTTCCACGCCCACGGCCTGGAGGGCGTGTGGGCGGTGGCCGACGTCGCCATCACCGGCGACGGCGAGCCGCTGCAGCACGTGTGGCGGCACCAGCGGAAGGTGGTCGCCGGCGCGACCGCGGCGCCGGCGGGTCGGCCGGAGGAGGGCACCCTCCGGGTGGCCTCGTACCTGCCGCGCGCGGCGATGCCGGCGGACCCGACGGGCCGGTGGACGGTCGACGTCCTCACGCCGTCGGGCCAGGTCGTCGGCCGCATCGCCTTTCAGGTCCGACCATGACCGCGCCGGGCCCCGCAGAGGGCGTGTAGCCTCCGCGCGCCCGGCACCCGCGCGCGACGCGCGGCGACGCGCGGGGCGAGGAGCGGGCATGAACAAGGCAGCAGGACGGGCAGTGGGCTGGGCGTGTGCTGGGCTCGCCGTCGTGGCGATGACCGCGTGTGGTGGCGGCGACGGAGATGCCAAGCCGGAGGGCAGCGCCGCCCGCCCGGTGACGACCGGCGCCACTCCGGCGCAGCCCGGCGCGGCAGCGACCCCGCAGCCAGTCGCGGTGGCGGAGGGTGCCAGACCGGCGACCGGGACGCCGGCGCCCGGGCAGGCGGTGACCACGCCCGAGATGCAGAGCTACCCGATGGGATCGATCAAGCCCATCCCCGACAACTGCAGCAACGCGCACGTGATCCTGGCCAACGCGCCGAGCTCGGTGGGCGTCGACTACCCGTGGGCGTGGTCCAAGCAGGCGATGCTGGCGAACCAGCAGTTCAAGACCGGCACCGTCGCCTCGGCGCCGGGCCAGGTGAGCTTCGCCGTCCACCAGGCCGACGCGACGATGGCCGAGGCCTTCGCGCTGGTCGCCACCTGTGGCGACGGCTCGACCTGCAACCGGCTGGCCGCGATGTACAAGGCGGTGGTCAAGTCGTCGAACCCCCAGGTCCTCTGCGGTGCCCTGCCGGGGGCCCTGGGTCGGCCGAAGAAGCAGATCGATCTTCTCGCCGGCGGTCCCCAGGCCAGCGTGCCGCAGGCGGGCGACACCATCGGCATGTGCGCGCGCATCGCGGCCTGCACCATCGCCAGCAAGCCCGACACCACCGACGACGTCGGCATCAGCTGCCAGAAGAAGCCGGGCAGCTTCAAGACCCAGTGCGCATCGAAGTACCCGTGCGCCGAGGTCATGGCCTGCCTGGGCCAGTAGTGCCGATCACCCGAACCCGTCGCGCAGCCACGCTCCGAACCGCTCGCCGATCATCAGGGTCGGCAGGTTCGTGTTGCTCGACGGGATGGTCGGCATGAGGGACGCGTCGACGACGAAGAGGGCGTCGACGCCGCGCACGCGGCCGTGCTGGTCGACTGCGCCCTCCTCGATGCGCTCCGCGCTCATGGGCACGGTGCCGCACGGGTGGTAGCCGCTCCCGGCGACGCGGTAGAGGAACTCGGAGACCGTCTGCCGCCGGCTCAGCACGCGCAGGGGAGGGAAGAGCGGCACCGCGAGATCGCGCAGCGGGGGGCGGCGGGCGAGCGTCCACAAGAGCTCGTGCGTCTCCAGCGCGACCCGGCGATCGTCTTCGTGCTCGAGGAACGCGTTGTCGATCCGGGGGCGCGCCGTCGCCAGGCCTGAGTCGAAGACCAGCGTGCCCGCGCCGCGCGGCTTGCCGAGGACACCCATGAGGCTGACGCAGGGCGCGGTGACGCCGCGCAGGTGGAGCACGCTTCCCGCCTGCACCTGCATGTCGTGCCGGTGCTCGCCGCCGCGGGAGGTGAAGCGCCCCATCGCCTGGATCAAGGGATCGGTCGCGTGCACCAGGTCCATGCGCCGCGGCGCGAGGATGATCGCGACGCCGAGGTGATCGAGGAGCCGCGCCCCGACGGTGGGCGAGTCGACGCGGATCTCGGCCCCCACCCGCTCGACGCTGGCGCGGGGCCCGATCCCGGAGCGGAGCAGGATGCCCGGCGTGCCGATGGCGCCGGCGGCGAGCACCACGCGATCGCCGCGCACCGTGCGCGCCACGCCGCGCGCGTCCTCCACCTCGACGCCGACCGCTCGCTCGCTCCCCGGGGCCCCCTCGAAGATCACCCGGCGCGTCAGCGCGTCAGCCTCGATGCGCAGGTTGGGGCGGGCCCGCGTCGGCCCGTCGAGCCAGCAGCGCGCAGCGCTCATGCGAACGCCGTCGATCTTGTTCATGGGGTGCGGCCCCACGCCGGCGGGCTTGCTGGGGTCGTTGTGATCGTCGGTCCCCGCGAAGCCGAGCTCGCGGCACGCCTCGACGAACGCCGCCTGCCACGGCACGAGCTCGGCCGGAGGGTGGCGACGGATGGGCAGCGGCCCGTCCTCGCCGTGCCAAGGGCCGCCGAAGTCGAGGTCGTGCTCGAGGCGCTTGAACGCGGGGAGGCAGCGATCCCACGACCACGCCGGCAGTCCCCTCGCCGCCCACTCGTCGAAGTCGTAGGGATGCCCGCGGAGCGCGATGCACGTGTTCACCGCGCTGGATCCGCCCACCACCTTGCCGCGGGGGAAGGGCCACACCGTCTGCCGCGGGGACGGCCGGTGGCGAAACCCCCAGTCGTGAGCGCGCATCGAGTTGCGGGTCCCGTCGCGCAGATCGTCGGGCAAGCGGGCGGCGTCGGCGTAGTCGGGTCCCGCCTCCAGCAGGACCACCTCGTGGCGCTCGCTCTCGCTGAGGCGCGCGGCGACGACCGCGCCCGCCGACCCCGCGCCGACGACGACCGTTCGCACCGGGGCTACTCGCCGGTGGAGCCGGCGATGATGTCCGCGATGTACGGGTCGAGGTCGACGTTGCCGATGGCGCGCCCGTAGATGCGCATCGTCACCGGGTCGACCAGCACCGCCTGCGGTAGCGAGTCGGGCGACTCGTTGGCGAGCCCGTAGGTCGGGTCGTACGCGACCGCCATCGCCTCCAGCCCGTAGGTCGAGCGCCAGAGCCACGCCGACTCCTCGGTGGCGGGGTTGCCGTCGACGTCCTCGACCAAAAGCGAGATGACGGCGACGCCGCGGTCCTTCCACTCGGTCTCGTACTTCTCGGCCAGGCGGCTGGTGACGTCGCGGCAGACCGCGCACCACATCGCCTCGATGTAGACGACGATCGCCTTGACCTCGCCGCCGCCGCCGCACGCGGCGAAATCCTCGAGGGTGACGTCGCTCGACGTTGCATCGCCCGGCTTGAAGCCGCGCCAGAACTGGTTGGGATCCAGCGTCTCCGACGCCTCGGTGCCGAAAGGACCCTCCCATGTCGAACAGGGCAGGATCGGGTCGCCGCCGCCCGCCGCGTCTCCGCCGTTGCCGGTCGGTCCGCCGGTCGCTGCGTCGTCACCGCCCGCGCCGCCGTCGCCGCTGCCGCTGCTCGCCGCGACGGCGTCGCCCGGCAGGACGCCAAGCTCCGCCTCCTCCACGCAGGCCGTCGTTCCCACGAGCGAGGTGAGCGCGAGCGCCATCACGGAGCGAAGCACGGACGAACGCATGAGCAGGAGCATCGTAGCAGGGTCCCCGGTCGGTTAGCCTCGGCTCCCATGACGTCGCATCCGTCGCGTTCCTCGAGCCCCATCGCGCGACGTCGATCGCGTTTCCTACTGGCCGCTGCGGCGGTGGCGTGCGCGGCTGGCGCGCTCGTCGGTGGATGTGGGCGCTCCTACACCGCATCCCCTCGCGAGGTGCGGCCGCGCGACGACGCGACGGCGGCC
>JBKJLX010000037.1:0-2823 GCA_046596645.1 Polyangiaceae bacterium | reverse complement strand
CTCGCGCGGCGAGCACACGAAGCCGCGCACGCCGGCGCCCCAGGCCAGATGGGCGAGCCGCAGCGCCTGATCGCCCACCGATCCCGCGGCGACACCGAGAGCGGTCAGATCGTCCTGGTCGAGCGACGTGAGGACGGTCACCGCGAGCAGATCCATCCTCGCGTCGCCCCCGCTGGCGTCGCTCGCTTCGGCCGCCGCATCGACCGCGCGGCGCAGCATCTCCCGGCCGCCGCTGGCGTGCACCGTGAGGAGGCGTGGCCTCGCACGCGCCGCGCTGCGGACGGCGCGGGCGACCGTCTCCGGGATGTCGCAGAGCTTGAGGTCGAGGAAGACGGGCGTGTCGGGGGCGCCGCTGCGCACCTGCTCGATCGCGGCCCAGCCGCCGCCGAGGAAGAGCTCCAGGCCGACCTTGACCCAGCCCACGTGGCCGGCGAGCGACCGCGCGAGCGCGTGCGCCGCGTCGGCGTCAGGGACGTCGAGCGCGGCGCAGAGGCGGTCCTTCCCGCGGGCGATCTCGCCGACGTGGGCGGCGAGGATCGAGTGATGGAGCATCCTTGCGGTGGAGCTAGCAGGCAGCCGTTGGGCGGTCACGCCGGCTCACGAATGACACGGCTCAGCAACCACACAGCGGATCGGCGGGGTCGCAATTGCAGGGCTTGGGGGTGCCACCGCTCGCCGGCGCAGCGCCGCGCGGCCCGACCTGCCGGCCGATCTGCTTGGCCTCGTTCTTCGCGTCGTCGATCTGCTTCTGCAGCTCGAGGCGCTTCTTCTCGTCCTTCTCGTTCTCCAGCATCGACGTGAGGTTCGCCGTCTTGCCCTCGTTCTCCTTGAGGCGCGCCTCGAGCTTGGCGCGCTCGTCGGCGAGCTTGGCAGCTTCCACCTGCTGGGCGGCGATCTGGGCCTTCTTCTCCTGGTTGGAGTTGTAGACCATGACGCCCGCTCCGATGGCGAGCAGAGGGACGACGACGCCCACGCCGATCAGGGTGTTGCGGAGCTTCTTCTTGCCCTGGTCGGACTTCAGCGCCTCGAGCTGACGCTCGTGCTGCTGCTGGGCGGACATCGCGGCGAGCTGCGCCTGGCGCTCGGCCTCGACCTTGGCGCGCTCGATCTCGCCGTGCCGGATCGCCTCCAGCCGGGCGTTCTCCTCGCGGGAGCGCGCGTCCTCGGCGCGGCGCTTGTCCTCCGCCGCCTGGAGGCGAGCCTGCTCCTCCTCCTGCTGGCGGCGCTCGGCCTCGAGTCGGTCCTGCTCGGCCCGTCGCGCCGTCTCGGCCTTCGACGTCTCCTCGGTCTTGATGCGGTCCTCCTCGAGGTTCATCAGCTCCTTGAGGGAGAACAGGACCGAGCTTTCCTTCTGCTCCGACATCGCGACTCGACTCCTTGGGACGGGCGCCCTGAACAACGGAGAGGTACTGAGAGACCTTGAGGGCACAGGGGCGACGGCTGGACTTGCCGCGAAGCGGGCCCGAGACATCGCCCAGCCGGGTCGCGCAGCGCTGTCCCGGGAGAATAGCGGACCCGGCCCGCTCCACCAAGTGCGTTCAGGGTCGGCGCGTAGGGCCCACGGGCCCTACCAGACCGCCGGTCACTTCAGGGTGACGACGGGATCCCCCTCGTTGATCGCCTGACCCTCGGTGACGTGGATGGTCTGCACCTCGCCCGAGTCCTCGGACTCGACGGGCATCTCCATCTTCATCGACTCGAGGATGGCCACGACCGTGCCCTCCTCGACCGGGTCGCCGACCTTGACCTCGATCTTCCAGACGGTGCCGGTGATGTGGGCCTTGATGACCTTCGCCATGGGCGGGAAGGTAATCGAGACCTACTCCCGCCAGAAGAACTTCCAGGGGTTGTGCTTGAGATCGCGCGCCATCTCCTGGAGGTCGTCGAACAGCTGCTCGTCCATGACCAGGGCGCCCACCGTTCCGCGGCCGCGCTTGACGTGCCCGAGGATGGCCTGCGCGTCGGTGGTGGCGCTCTTGGCCTGGCCGACCAGCGTGCCGGTGTCGTCGATGATCTTGTTGATCTTCGCCTGCTGCTGCTCGCTGCCCATGGTGTCGGAGAGGCGGCGCGCGTTCCTCAGCGTGACCTTGGCGTCGGACACCAGCTCCGGCGTCTCGTGGGCCAGCTGACTGGCCAGCGAGTCGGTGTTGGTGAGGATGCGGTCGACCTGCGGGTTGTCGACGAACTTCTCCCGCGCGCCCTTGATGAGCTCCCCGCCGTCGACGCTGGCCTGCTCCACGTTGGAGGCGATGCGGTCGAGCCGGTCCTGGTTGTGCTCGAAGAAGGTGCCGGTGCCCTTCAGGGTGTAGCGCAGTCCGTCGAAGGCCTCGCGCAGCTCGTCCTTGTTGTCCCGCATGGCGGTGACCGTCGAGTGGAGGAGCTCGTAGCCCTCGGCCAGGAGCATGTCGAGCCGTGGCGGGTCGAGCCCGCGGACGGTCGCCCCGTCGGCGACGATCGGCCGATCGGCCGAGCCCGGCTCGATCTGCAGGAACTGCTCGCCGAGTACGCCCTGGGTGGTGACATAGAAGAGCCCGTTGTCGTGGATGCTCTCCTGGTAGCGCTTTTCCACCTGGATCTTCACCCGCACCAGCGGCTCGCGGACGCCGCTTCCGTCCACCTTCCCGCCGCGGAACTGGATCTCGTCGATCTTGCCGACGTTGACGCCGGCGATCTTCACGGGCGCGCCGCTCTGCAGGCCTCCCGGATTGTCGAAGTCGACGTAGATCGAGTACTTCGGCTGGAAGTTGATGCTGCCCATCACGAAGATGAACGCCACGAGCAGCCCGATCGCCGCCAGGATGAGGAAGCCGACCTTGACCTCGA
>JBKJLX010000031.1:0-2900 GCA_046596645.1 Polyangiaceae bacterium | reverse complement strand
GCGGCCCGGGCGGCCATGGGCCGCGACGTCGGCGCGCGCGCTGACGTCGCGGGGCGCCTGGCGCGCACCGCCCGCACGACGGCGACCACGATGACCAGCACCCCGAGAACGACGATGGCGAGGCCGAGCTGCTCCCGGGACACCCGACGAGGCTCGGCGGAGCGGCCTCGGAGCGCAAGGTCAACCGTCCCGGGTCGACCCCGGGTCAACCGCCGGAGTAGGCCTGGCAGCAGTACGTGACGGTCGCCGGGCCCTCGAAGCTCGGCCTGAAGTCGACGTCGGGGTCCGGCGTCAGATCGGTGTCTCTCTCGAAGATGGAGCGCGACGCGCTGGCACCCAGGTACTGGGAGCAAGTGTCGGACGGGACCTCCAGCACCGCGCACGGGTCCTCGCTCGCATTGCACCCGTCGCAGTTGGATGCGTTCGAGGTCTGCAGCGAGCCGTCGCAAGTGTCCTCGTCGATCTTGCAGTTGCAGCTACAGACCTCCTCTTCGCTCTCCCAGCCGAGACGTCGGCTGGGGAAGTCGGCCGGGCAGTCGTGCGTGCCCTCCTGGAGGATGCAGAGGAGGTAGGTGTCGTCGCCGGGGACGGGGAGCGCGGTCGGCGGCGGCTTGCAGGCCTCGCCCTCGTTGCAGCCACCCTCGAGGAGCACGCAGGCGGTGAGCACGCCGTGGTCGGGATTCTCGACGGGCCCGCCGCTGGCGATGCAGATCGGGGTGATGGCGGCGATGAAATCGGTGGGGCCGAAAGGTTGTTGCTCGCAGTCCTCGGTCACCACGACCCGCGTGCTGTTGGCGCAGGCGACGTCGCCGACCTCCACCGAGAGCGCGCAGTCGACGTCGACCGTGCAGTCGCAGGTGCCCTCAGGGTCCACGAAGTGCGAGCCGAGGTGGGTGAGGTCGAGCGGGCAGGTGGCGGCGCCGCTCGACTCGATGACGAGGAAGGGGCCCGCCCACTCGCTCTCCTTCGGGTCCGAGCAGAGGTACGAGGCCACCTGGCACTCGGAGTCATCGCAGTCGACGTCGTCGTCCTCCGCGTCGTCGTCGTCCACCCCGTTGGTGCAGTCCTCCGCGGTCTCGTCGCAGACGCCTCCGAGGCACGCTCCCCCGTCGCACGGGGAGTTGTCGTCGAGGACGCTCTCGACGCATGCGCCGGCGTCGCAGTCGGCGACATGACACTCCTCCTGGGAGGCGGGGCAGGCCTCGCACTCGGCACCGACGGGGCCACAGAAGTCGAGGTTTTGCTCCTCGTGGCAGGCGCCGCCCGGGTCCACGCACCCGTTGCAGCCGCCGGAGCTGCTGCTGGCGGACGCCGACACGTCGCCGCTGCTGGTCGTGGTCGGCCCCGCTCCGGAGGAGCTGCTGGCGGGCGACGACGTCGTCGTCGGCTCCCCGCCGCCCCCTCCGCCGTTCCCGCCGGAGACGAACTCGTCCCCGGTGCAGGCGCCCAGCTGCGCCACCACGAGACCGGTCGCGGCGAGGAGCGCCGGCGCGAGCGACCGTCGAACGAGGAGCGTGGCCAGGGACTGCATCAAACGACCTCCGGTGGCATGGTCGGCCAACTGGCGGCCGCCATCAAGTCGGCGGCACGAAGGCGCCGCCGAGGGAAGCGTAGAAGTCTGCGACGCGACGGTCGATGGCGTGACGGCGGACCGGCCAGAAACGGGTCGGGGAGGCGGGATTTGAACCCGCGACAACGAGCACCCAAAGCTCGTGCACTACCGGACTGTGCGACTCCCCGGAGGAGCTCGACGAAATAGCACGACCTGCGAGGCCCGTCAGCGCCGGCCGGGTCTTGCGAGCGTCCGCTGGATCTTAGCGAGGAAGCACGGCCTCGACCCGGGGTGCCAGCTCCTCCGGCGTGGTGTTGGGCGCAAAACGCTCGAGCACGCGGCCGTCGGGCGCGACGAGGAACTTGGTGAAGTTCCACTTGATGGCCCTGGTGCCGAGGAGGCCCGGCGCCTCGCCCTTGAGATGCTCGAACAGCGGATGGGCGTGGTCGCCGTTGACGTCGACCTTGGCGAAGAGATCGAAGCCTACGTCGTAGTTGAGCGAGCAGAAGGACCTGATCTCCTCCTCGTTGCCCGGCTCCTGGTGGCCGAACTGGTTGCAGGGGAAGCCGAGCACGCGGAGGCCGCGGTCTGCGTACTTCTTGTGCAGCTCGTTCAGCCCCTTGTACTGCGGCGTGAAGCCGCAGCGGCTCGCGGTGTTGACGACGAGGAGGGCCTTGCCCTCGTACTCGCGCAGGTCGACCTCGGTGCCGTCGATGCGCTTGACGCGCAGGTCCCAGATCTTGCTCATCGCTTCTCCCATGACTTCTAGCTAGCCAGGCTGGCGGCGCTGCCCGGTGGTGTCGGCAGCCGCAGCAGCCGCGCCGCGTTGTCGTGAAGGACCGCGCGGCGTCGCCGATCGTCGCCCTCGGTCGCGAGCAGCACCTTCGCGATGCCGAGCGCCTGGTGGTAGAACGGCCAGTCGCTGCCGTAGACGATGCGATCCTGCGGGGCCTCGTCGAGGATTCGGCGCACGTTCGGCAGCGACTGCCCGGACATCTCGAGGACGATGTTGGGGTACTTCTTGGCGAGGAGCAGCGCCTCTTCCATCTGCATCGCGCCGGCGTGCCCGAGGAAGAACAGCGTCTCCGGGCACTCGGCGACGGCCCGCTCGTAGTGGGTGAGCTGCGACATCCTGCGGCTGAGGTCCTTCTCGATGTCGACCGGCCCGCAGTGGATGAGCACCGGCAGGTCGCGCGCGCCGCACGCGCGGTAGACCTTCATGGCGCGCGGATGATCGGGGCGGACCAGCTGCACCGCAGGGTGGATCTTCACGCCGCGCGCGCCCATCGCCTTCTGCGCGTCGAGGCGCGCCTCGAAGCCGGGGTCGAACGGGTGCACGGAGCCGAAG
>JBKJLX010000062.1:0-2805 GCA_046596645.1 Polyangiaceae bacterium | reverse complement strand
CTTCGAGGCCGCGTTCGAGGAGGACGACGAGGAGCGCGAGGCGCGCAAGGCGTCCGGGGTCGATGCGCTGACGCTGCGCGACGAAGTCGACCGCACACAGCGTGCTCTCGACGTCGTCGCGCAGCGTCAGCGCATCGACCCCGGACGCCTTGCGCGCCTCGCGCTCCTCGTCGTCCTCCTCGAACGCGGCCTCGAAGGCCTCGTCCACCGCGCGGGAGAGAGCCTCCGACGTCACGCCGGGGTCGACCGCGGCGAGCGCCATCCGCACCTGGCTCGCGGGGGTCGCCGCCAGAGCCTCCTCCGCCTCGGCGCGAAGCTCCTCGTCGGTTCCGCGGAGCCAGGCGCCGGCCGCAGCCAGCACCTGGTGGACGTCGCCGCTGGCCAGCGCGGCGCGGCGGCGCGTGACGGAGTCGTCGGGACGGGGGAGCGACTGGGGCATGCTGCATCCTCCTCGGGGTCGGGCTCAGGAACGGGACGTGGGGCTCGCCTCGTCGGCGAGCTCGAGCAGGTAGAGGCGAAGGCGGGCCTGCGCGCGGCTGATGCGCTTGTACGAGCTGGCGATCGAGATCCCGAGCCGGCGGGCGCAGGCCTCGTGATCGTCGAGGTCGAGGTGGTGGTACGCCTCCCACGCCTCGGCCTCGCCTGAGTGCTCGGCTCGCAGGCGCGCAAAGGCGCGCCAGTAGAGGTCCGCCGCGTCCTCCCGGGACGCCGCCGAGCGCGCACGGCTCTCGGCGACCGCGACCTCGGGGGCGCTGGTCTCGAGGCCGTTGTCGGCGTCGTCGGCGCGCGAGAGCTCCTCGCGCTGGCGGCGGTAGTGGTCGATCGCGGTGTGCTTGACGATGCGCAGGAAAAACACGCGCGCGGCCGCGCCGGACACGCGCCTGGGCTCGTCTCCCGAGGCGGCCGACGAGGGACCGGCCTCGGTGTCGCTCCCCTCGTCGACCCGACCGCCCTTGAACTGGGCGAGGCCACGGTCGACCAGCTTGAAGGCCGCCTCCTGGTAGAGTTCTTCCGCGTCGTCGGGGGTGCCAGCGCGGTAGCTCTGCTGCACCCGGCGGATCACGTACATCGCGGGCTTTCGCCAGCGCTCGAGGAGCTGCCCGACGAGGCTGCCGGCTTCACGCCCGTCGGCGCGGCGAGCGAGCACCTCGGCGACAAGCGCGTCCTCGTCGGGCGACGACGCGGCCGTGCGTCCTCCAGGGTGCCTCGGCAGGTCGGACATCGCGCGCCGGACGGTAGCATCGAGCCAGGACCGACGGGCTGCCCCGCGCGTTCCTGACCGACCTCGACGGGCTTGCTACGGGCCGCCGCCGCCGAGGGCGCGACACTCGTCCGCCTGCGGGGAGTCGGGCGGGGCGAGCTCGGCACATCGGCGGAAGGAGGACTGGCCGCCCTGGCCGGCGGCCTGCTCGGCGGCGCCGCGCAGGTACCACGCGTTGGGGTTGCCCGGTGCCTGGGACGTCCACTGTCGGGACAGCGAGACGGCGCGCGCAGAGTCGTTGGCCTCGAGCGCGGCCATGATGCGCGCGTGGAGGGGCTGGGACGGGTCGTCCGCCCCGCCGGGGCGAGGCGCTCCCGCGGCGGGCGCGGTGGGCGCCGGTCCAGGGGGCGCCACCCCTGGAGCCGCCAGGCCTTGGGGCGGCGCCGCCGCGGAGGACGTGGGGACCGACACCGGAGCCGCGAGGGCCGAGGCCGACGGCGCGGCGCTCGTCGACGGGGCGGCGTCCGGCTCGTCGAGATCGATCACGGACGGCGGCGGCGCGGCCAGCATCTCCGACGGGGCGGCGGGGGTCGCTGGCACCGAGGGCGCTGCCGGGGTGTCACTGGTCACCCTCGGCGGTGTCGGCGTGCTTCCGTCGCGCGCGACGGCGATGATCGCGATGATGGCGAGCAGGCCGACGACGCCCGCGACGATCTGGATGAGGCGAGCCCGGCGCCGCTCGAGATCGTGGTCGACGCGGACGCCGTCCTCGTCAGGCTCGGTGTAGTCCGCCATCGGCTCCAGCGCGTCCCGCCGGCGCTCGGCCTGCATCGCACGCTCGAGGCGGTCGTCGTCGACGAGGGGCGGCGGCGGATCGGGCGGATCGGGCGGATCGGGCGGATCGGGCGCATCGGGCGCATCGGGCGCATCCTCGCCGTCGTCACCGTCATCCTCGTCTTCGTCCTCGCCGTCATCCTCCTCGGACTCGTCATCGTCCCCGGACTCGTCGTCGTCCTCGGACTCGGACTCGAGGATCTCGGCCGTCTGACGCGGCAACTCCCCCGAGCGACGCGCGTCGGCCGATGGCCGCGTCTCGGGGGCGACGTCGGGCGCGGAGGCGACCGCGGCAGCTGCGATCGCGGGCGCCGCGGGGGGCGCCAGGGCGGCCGGCGCACCGGCGAGGGTGGGCGCCCTGTCCGCCGGACGCACGGACGGCGCGCCGCTCGCCGACGGCACCGGCGGCGCCACCGGTCGGTTGGACCGACCGACCGGCCGCGGCGGCTCGGCGTCCAGCGAGGGCGGCACGATCGACGCGCCCGCGAGCGGCTCGACGTGCACCCCGCTCGCGTCGTGGTGCCCGCTCGCGTCCTCGCTGGGGACGACCTCGTCGTCGACGTCCATGGCCGGCGCGCCGGCGGGTACCAGCAGCCCCTCGAAGTAGAGCTTGGAGATTGTGCCCAGGGTCGACAAGTCCTCGAAGAGCGACGCGTCCACCACCTGCATGAGCGACCGACGCCCATCGAACAGGCGCAGGATGCCGTTCAGCTCGTCGGGGATCTCGTTGAGCCGTTCGACGAGACGCTCGTGATCGACCTCGAACGTCA
>JBKJLX010000796.1:0-2660 GCA_046596645.1 Polyangiaceae bacterium | reverse complement strand
GTGGTCGCGCCGCCGGTGGTCGTCGTCGCCGAGGAGGGTGCCGTGGTGCCGCCGCCCTCGACGCAGTCGAGGAAATCGCTGTTCTCCATCTCCTGACAGGTGCCGGGCTCGCCATCGAGCGTCGTGCAGGTGTCGTCGACCGCGCGACCTTCGCAGGGATCGTTGGGCACGTCTGCGTGGGCGAGAGATGGTGCGAAAGCGAGCGTCGCGACGAGCGACGCGAGGACCAGCGGGCGCTTCGACATGAGACCTCCGAGGAGGCCGAGGCTACGCGAAGGAGCTCACGTCGCCCAGCGTACCCCGGCGTCCGTCGTGACACGATGCGACGCCACATGAGCCTCGACGGCATCCCCTACGCGCCGGGCGGCAGCTGGGTCGGCCACATCGCCCGCTTCCGCGACGACCGGCTGGGCCTGCTGCGCGACGTCGGTCGCACCGGGCCACTGGCGCGCGTCCGCCTGCTGCACCGGCAGGTGGTCTTCGCCAGCTCGCCCGAGGCGGTGCACGAGGTGCTGGTCGAGAAGGCGAGGAGCTTCGAGAAATCTCCAGGCCTCCGCCTGATGTTGCGCGAGCTCGCGGGGGAGGGGCTCTTCACCAGCGAGGGCGAGCTGTGGAGGAAGCAGCGCAAGCTGATGTCGCCGCTCTTCCACCCGAGCGCGCTGGGCGGCTACGCACGCTCGATGAACGAGGAGGCGCACCGCGCGCTTGCCCGCTGGAAGGAGGGCGACCAGGTCGATCTCGCCCACGAGATGATGCGGGTGACCATGGGTGTGGTCGGCCGCACCCTCTTCGGGGCGGACGCCTTCGACGAGCAGGATCTGGGCGAGGCCCTGACCGTCGCCCTGCAGTGGGCGGACCGACGCGTCGCCTCCAGGGGCATGGTCGCGCAGATGTCGCTGCTGGAGATGGTCGAGGCGGTGGAGGAGGTCGCACCCGGGCCGATCGCCGCGCTCATGACCCGCGCGCGCGCGGGGCTGGAGGAGCCGTGGATGCTGCCCGGACACGGCGACCCGACGATGATGCGTGCCGTCGCCCGCGTCGACGGGGCGATGCAGCAGCTCATCGACGACCGGCGTCGCCTCCAGCGCGCGGGCCAGGTGGACGAGGCCAAGGTCGACCTCCTGACGCGCCTCCTCCAGGCGCGAGGCGAAGACGGCGAGGCCATGAGCGACAAGCAGCTCCGCGACGAGTCGACGACGCTGTTCGTCGCTGGCCACGAGACCACCGCCACCGCGCTCGCGTGGACGTTCTACCTGCTCGCCCGCAACCCGGAGGTGCTGGCGCGCGCCCAGGCCGAGGCCGACGACTTCGGCCCCGAGGGCCCGACCACCTGGGATCCGGATCGGCTCGCGTTCTCCACCCGTGTCTTCAAGGAGGCGCTCCGCATGTACCCGCCAGTGCTGATCCTGGCGCGACGCACGCGCGAGGAGGTGACCATCGCCGGGCACGTCATCCCCAAGCGGCAGCTGTGCTTCGTCAGCCCTTACGCCGTGCACATGCGGCCCGACGAGTGGCCTGATCCCGAGCGCTTCGATCCCGATCGCTTCACCCGCGAGAAGGACGCCGCGCGTCCTCGCTCGTCCTGGGTCCCGTTCGGTCTCGGCCCCCGCGTGTGCATCGGGAACCATTTCGCGCTGATGGAGGGGCCGATCGTGCTGGCAACCCTCCTCCGGAACGCGAAGCTCGACATCGACGCGACGCGCGTCATCGAGCCCGATCTGGTGGCCACGCTGCGCCCGAAGGGCGGCGTCCCGGCGGTGGTGCGCGACCGCTCCCAGAGCGCCTAGAGCACGCCATCGAAGTTGCCGGCGGTCCGCCGAGACCTGGTTCAAAGAGAGGGCTTGCCAGGTAGGCTTCTCCGCAGGTGGGGGACATGGAGCTGATCAAGGCGATCGCCGACCAGCTGTCGGTGGCGATCTGGGTCGCGCGCGCGCCCGACGGTCTGTTCGTCTATGCGAACCGCGCCTTCGACGACGTCATGGGCATGGGCCCCGAGCCCGCCGCGGTCGCCGGCGGGTATGCGCCGGCGTACGGCATCTTCGATCGCGAGGGAAACCTCTATCGCGAGGACCGCATGCCGTTCGCCAGGGCGCTCGCAGCGCGCGCGACGGTCGTGGTCGACGACATCGTCATCCATCGCCGCGACGGGCGCCGCGTCTACGTCCGCGCGTTCGCGCAGCCGATGTTCGATGGCGACACCCTCACCCACGTATCCATCTCGTTCATCGACATCACCGACGAGGTCACCGTCGAGCACCGCCTGGCCCGGGTCCTGTCGCAGGTCCCGATCGTGGTGTTCGCGTTCGATCACCACGGCAAGATCACGATGTCGGAAGGGCGCGGGCTCGAACGCATGGGGTTGCGTCCGCAGCAGCTCGTCGGTCAGAACGTGTTCGACCTGTACCGGGACCGCCCTGACTACATCGCGAACAACCGCCGCGCGCTCGCCGGCGAGACCTTCACGGCCACCGCAGACGTCGGCACCGGTCTCTTCGAGACGACGCTGACGCCACAGCGCGACGCGCACGGCGTCGTGATCGGCGTCATCGGCATCTCGACCGACATCACCGAGCGCGCCGAGATGCAGAACCGGCTCGTCGAGGTCGAGCGCCTCGCCGCGATGGGCACGCTCGCAGCCACCGTCGCGCACGAGATCAACA
>JBKJLX010000550.1:0-6596 GCA_046596645.1 Polyangiaceae bacterium | reverse complement strand
TGGGCTTGTCGATGCCGGCGATCAGGTTCAGCAGCGTCGATTTCCCCGAGCCTGAGGGGCCCATGAGCGCCTCGAACGACCCCTCCGGCACGTCCAGGTTCAGCTCGTTGAGGACCGGTACCGGCTCCGTCCCGCGGGTGAAAGTCTTCACGACACCACGGAGCTGGACGATCGGTGGTCGCGTCTCGGCAGGAGTCTGGATCATTAGAGCGGCGGCGAGTGTATCATGTGTCGTTCGACTCGTGGCCGGCGGCACGGGCCAGCCCGTGCGGCCGCGTGCGACGTCTCGGAAAGGGTCGAAGAGGAGCGCGTGTCCGATCAATTGAGTTCCGAGCTCGCGGCGCTACGACTCGATCGCAGCGCTGCGCCCTCCAAGCCGCAGGTGCCGCGCGGGCCCTCGAAGATCGGCCGCGCACTGGTGATGCTCCTGGTGGTCGGTGCCTGTGCCGCAGGGGCCGCGGTCGCGTACCCCCTCGTGCGCGCGGAAATCTACAAAACTCACGTCTCGGCCACCGAGGTCCGGATGATCTCGCCCTCCCAGGCGTCGGTCACGGTCAGCTCGAGCGGCTACGTCCTCGCGCAGCGGACGGCCAAGGTCGGCGCCAAGGTCCCCGGCCGCGTCGCGCGGGTCCTGGTCAAGCAGGGGCAGCGCGTGGAGGAAAAGGCGCCACTGTTCGAGCTGGAGACGGCGGAGCATGCGAGCACCATCGCCGCCGCGCAGGCCCGATGGAACGCCGCCAGGGCGCGTGCCAGCGCGGCGCGCGCAAGCATGCGCGAGGTCGCCCAGCAGGTCGAGCGGGAGCGCAAGCTGGTCCAGAAGGGCGTCGTGGGCGCGGCGCAGCTCGAGGATCTGGACGCACGGCTGAACTCCCTGCGCCTGACCGCCGAGGCCGCCGAGGCCGAGGCGTTCGCCGCGGCGGCCGAGGTGCAGGTCCTGAAGGTCTCCATGACCGAGCGGACCGTCGTCGCGCCGATGGCGGGCACGGTCATGTCGGAGCCACCCGCGGTGGGCGAGATGGTCGGGCCGCAATCGGCAGACGCCGTCGAGCTCGCGGACCTGAACACAATGGTCGTCGAGACCGACGTGCCCGAGGTACGGCTGGCGTCGATCAAGGTCGGCACGCCGTGCGAGATCGCGCTCGACGCGTACCCGGACCGGCGCTTCCGCGGCCGCGCGTCCCAGCTCGGCACCAGCGTCAACCGCGCCAAGGCCACCGTCGCGGTGCGTGTCGAGTTCATCGACGCCAGCGAGGGCGTGCTCCCAGGGATGGCGGCGCGCATCAGCTTCCTCGCAGCGGAGCAGTCGAGCGCCGACGTGACCGCCGCGGCCAAGCGGGTGGTTTCTTCAACCGCCGTCCTGGAGCGGGAAGGCGCCAAGGTGCTGCTTGTGATCGAGGACGGCGTGGCGCGCGACGTGCCGGTGGTGCTCGCGGGGCAGGTAGGGGACGACGTCGAGCTCGTGCAGGGCCCGGCGCCCGGCACCCGCGTCGTGGCGTCCCCTCCGACGACGCTGCGCTCGGGTCAGCGGGTGAAGGTGTCGGAAGAGTAGAGGTCGCTAGATCACCACCGGAGAACACGATGAACTCCCAGTCCGTGCGTCGCGTCATCGAGCACTACGACGGTCTCCTGGCGTCGAAACACGCGGAGACCACTCGTGTGGCCGTCGAGCGCTCGATCGAGCGGCCGAACCTGGTCTACATCGATCGGCCCCTGTGCACCGTTCTGCGGCCGGCGTTCATCGCGCGCAGCGAGTACCGCAACCTCACCGAGGCGGGCGCCGTCGTCGCGAAGTCTCTGAGGATCGCGGCGCGGCGCGTGGTCGCCGATCCCGTGCTCCGGGCGGCGCTGCGGTATCCCGCGGGCGGCGAGATGGCGTTCTACCTCGACCCGGCGGTCGAGCACGCGCGCGTGTGGTCGCGCCTCGACGGCTTCGTGGGCGCCGACGGCCGCCCCTCATTCGTCGAGCTCAACGCGTTCCTGCCCGGTGGATTGAGCTGGGTCCACAGCCTGGGGCACATCTTCGATGCCCTCCCCATCATGGAGGACCTACGGAGGAAGTTCTCCATCAGCACGCTGGGCCTGGGCAGTCTCGCCTTTGACGCGATGGTGCGGTCGCATCGACTCTGCGGCGGGTCCGGTTTGCCGGCGGTGGCGCTGCTCGCCGACGTCGACTTTGCGGCCGCCGCGCCCGACAACCATTTCGTCGCCGAGGATCTGCGTGCCCGCGGCATTCCCTGGACGGTGGCTCCCGTCGAGTCGGCGGAGTGGCGTCACGGACGTCTCCACGTCGCAGACCAACCGACCGACGTCATAGCTCTGGTGCCCGAGTCCGTCCCTGCCTTCATGACGCGCTTCGCACCACCGCACCCGCTGCTGGACGCGCTGGCGCGGGGCTCGGTTCGCATCCTGAACGGTGCCGCCTTCACCTCGGCGATGTCGTCCAAGGCGCTCTTCAGCGTGATCGGTGACCCCGAACACGCCGCGATGTTCGATCGCGAGACGACCGCGGTGCTGGGTGCGTGCATCCCGACGACGCGTGTCGTTCGAGAGGGATTCACCACCTGGGGAGGAGAGAAGGTCGACCTGCTGCCGTTCGCGGCGAGCCATCGGGAGCAGCTGGTCCTCAAGCCCAGCGCCGACTTCGCCGGCAGGGGCGTCCACCTCGGGTGGGAGTGCTCCCAGAGCGACTGGGAGGCGCACCTCCAGGCCGCGGCGACCGGTCGCGCGCACGTGGTCCAGCAGCGTGTCACCATCCCCTCCGCCGACGTCCCTAGGTGGCGGGATGGAGCGCTCGCCTTCGACCGGATGCGGTGGAGTGCCGACCCCTTCGTGTGGAACGACGAGGCGGCCGACGGCCTCTTCGTTCGAATGACCGCAGGAAAGACCCTCAACGTCGGCGCCGGTGCCAGCGGCAGCGCCGTCATGATCGTGGAGGACGAATGACGACCGCCCGAACCAGGATCGACACGACCGACTCGACGACGAACCCCACCTTGCGCGCCCTGAACGCGCGGTACGACGAGCTCCTCGCCGCGAAGCACCTCGATTCCACGCGCACCGCCGTGTCGCAGGCCTCCGAGCGAGCTCACCTGCGCTACGAGGGCAGGCCGATCTGCGATGTCCTGCGTCCCTCGTTCCTTGCGCGCAGCGAGTACGAGCGCCTCATGGAGGCGACGCGACTGGTCGCGCGGGCGCTGCGGCTGGCGGCGCGCCGCGTCGTCGCCGACCCCGCGCTGCGCGCGTCGCTGGGGTACGCGCCGCAGGCCGAGATGGCTTTCTACCTCGACTCGACCGTGGAGTCGGCGCGGATCTGGGCACGCCTCGACGGGTTCATCGGCGGCGACGGGCAACCACGGTTCGTCGAATACAACTCCGATACGGCCGGCGGCCTCAGCCGCGTTGACACGCTGGGCGAAATCTTCGATGCCTTGCCCATCGTCGAGGAGCTCCGGCGCGACTTCGACATTCGGCCAATCGCGATTGGGCATCTCCCCTTCGACGCGTTCGTGCGGTCGCACCGGCGATCGGGCGGCGAGGGGTTGCCCCGGCTCGCCGTCCTGGGGGAGGCGGACATCGCCCAGGCGGTGCCGGACATGTGGCCTCTCCTCCAGGGCCTTCGCGCGCGTGGGATGGAGATGGTGCTGGCGCCGGTGTCAGCCGCCGAGTGGCGCGACGATAGCCTGATGGTCGACGGGCTACCGGTCGACGTGGTGGGGATTGCGCCGCCGGCTTTCCCGGAGTTCATGGCGAAGTTCGCGCCCCCTCACCCGCTCATGGAAGCGCTCGGCCGAGGGACCATCCGGGCGCTGAACGGAGCCGCGTTCACCGCGGCGCTGTTCCCCAAGTCGATCCTGGCGATGCTCAGCGACCCCGAACACGCCTCGCTTTTCGATCGCGAGACCCTCGACGGGCTCGCCGCCTCAATTCCCTGCACCCGTGTGCTCCGCGAGGGCAAGACGACGTGGAGCGGCGAGGTGGTCGATCTGCTGCCGTACGTTGCGGCGCGGCGGGAGCAGCTGGTGCTCAAGCCGAACTCGGAGCTCTGCGGCCGCGGCGTGGTCCTGGGGAGTGCGTGCACCGCCGCCGAGTGGGAGGGACACCTCGCCGGCGCGCTGCATGGGAAAGTGCACGTCGTGCAGGACCGAGTCGACGTTCCGAGCTGGGACGTCCCCAAATGGCGCGACGAAGCGCTCACGTTCGACCGCGTCAGCTGGAGCGCCGATCCTTACGTGTGGAACGACGAGATCGCCGACGGCCTCTACGTGCGCATGTCGGGCGGCTCGACCATCAACATCGCGACCGGAGGGAGCGCGTCGGCGGTGATGATCGTCGAGGATTGAGGCACGCGGTTCAACCCGCCAGCACCTCCGCGATCGACCGACCGAGGTGCTCGACGCCCTACGCGATCGCGTGGGACGCCACGACCATCGCTGGCCAGAAGCGATCGCCTGCTTGCCGAAAGGCAGCACCATCATCCCGACGCCGAAGTAGCGGCGGACGACGGCATCCGTCACCGGCAACGCCGACGAG
This sequence comes from Polyangiaceae bacterium, assembly GCA_046596645.1. Taxonomy (GTDB): domain Bacteria; phylum Myxococcota_A; class Polyangia; order Polyangiales; family Polyangiaceae; genus JBKJLX01. The sequence goes on along the minus strand of JBKJLX010000550.1, from coordinate 2,066 downwards.
CTGACCCCGCTCGCCTTGGCGTTGGATGCTGACCTCGTCAAGTTCTCGCAGGAGTCCATTGCCGTGCGCACGTGAGCGTCAGGCGGCGACGACGGGCAGGCCGCGCTTCACCGCCGGCTTCTCCGGCTTCGCGCGCACGGGCGGATCGGCCTCCTCCGTCGCGACGAACTCCGGATCCTGGAACACCGCGATGTACATGTTGCCGTAGCTGACGACGCTTCCGAGCGCGAGGTGCTTCGCGAGGATGTCCTCGACCACCTTCGACGGCAGCCGATCGGCGAGCCCCGACGCGATCTCCGTGCGCTTGCGGAAGTGGTAGAGGTGCCGCAGCACGATCAGCTCGTCCGGCTCGAGGCGCACCTTGAACTGCTGCGCACCGCCGGGCGTGCTCGCGGGGAAATCCTTCTCGAGAACGTCGCCCACGAGCTCGAACCGGGCGCGCTTCGCGCCGGGCTTCGCCTTGAACCCGAGCGGCCCCGCCATGTAAAGCTGCGCGTACAGCTGCGCGCGCTTCAGATACGTGAAGTCGCGAGCTGCCGCCTGCCACCACAGGAACTTGGCGCCGTGCTTGAGCACGGGCAGCGCACTGCGCCACGGTTTTCCGCCGCGCTGCAGGATCGCGACGGTCTTCATGACCTCCTGGAACATCTTGAAGTAGGCGTCGTGCATCCGGTCGGTGAGGCCGCCCTCCGACAGGATGAGATCGTAGTTGCTGTACGAACCCCACGGAACGCCGACGCCGAACACGAGCTTCGTCAACGGGTGGTTCGTGCGCTCGTGGATCTTCAGGCCGTACTTCTCCTGCTTGAACCCCATCGGGCTGGCCTCGGAGGCCCACATGAGCGTAGGGACGAGCGGCGGGAGGAGGTGCCACGCGGCGGTCGCATACTTGATCTCGTCCGCGACGGACGCGTGCACCTCGCCGGGGTAGTGGCCGAAATACCAGGCGCCGTCGAGCGTGATCCCGACGTCCTTCGCGAGCTTCAGCGCCTTGATGTTCTGGATGACGTTGCTCCCCTTGATCATGAGCTGGAGAGCCTTCGGGTTCATCGTCTCGATCGGGACGCAGAGCATGATCTCGAGCTTCTCCGCGCCCTTCAGGAACCGGATGCGGTGGTACTTCTCCGCGCTCATCTGGCGCACGCGGCAGTAGCTCCACATCTTCACGTTCGGCAGGCGGTCCTTGAGCTCCTTCGAGACCCCCTCGACGAAGTAGCGGGCGATGCCCTCGATCGTCTCCATCGCGGGATCGTCGGAGTCGATCGAGACGTGGATGACGTCACGCTTCTTCGGCGACGCGGCCGCTTTTTCCAGCGCCTTGGCGAACCCGCGCACGAGCCCCTCGACCTCGGGGGAGTAGAAGTCCTTCTCGTACCGCTGGAAGAACTCCGCTTCGCGGCAGAACGTGCACTCGCTCCAGCGGCAGCGGACGTCCTCGAGGATCCGGATCGAGCCAGTCTCCTCGATCCAGGCGACACCCTCGAAGTCCAGCTTGTATGCCTCGCCCTCGACCTCGATCTGCGGCAGCCGCGCGTCCGCAGCGGTCTCGTCGACGTAGCTGCGGTTGAGGAGGCGCTCGTATTTCATCGTGCGGAGCTTCTCGCCGCGCCGGAGGCGCCGCAGGATCGTCACGAGCGGCTTCTCGCCCGGTCCGAGGACGACGCCATCGACGAGATCCGTCGCGTCCACGATCGCCTTCGCGTTGCCGCGCTCGATCCGGCTGCCGCCGAGGATGACGCCCGACCCCGGGAACACCTCCTTGAGGACGGTCGCGACCGCGAGGGACGAGAAGAAGCAGTCGAACGTCGAGAAGCCCCAGATCAGATTCTCGCGATCGGCCACTGCAGCGAAGCGCGCGCGCAGGCCCCCCATCACCATGGCGCGGATCTCGTCGAGAACGCCCGCCACCCGCCGCGGGACTGCGACGTCGAGCCCGAGCGCCGTCGGCGCGTCGAGGAGCCGCGAGCCCATGACCAGGGCGGACGAGAACAGCGCCGACGGCTGGAACGAGAAGACTTTAGCGGCGCCCTTGATCTGATCCACGGCGCGGCGCTGAGCTGATCCAT
>JBKJLX010000426.1:0-5406 GCA_046596645.1 Polyangiaceae bacterium | reverse complement strand
CCGAGGCGGCGGCGGCCCTGGCCGAGCCCGAGAAATCGCCCTCGCGAGGGCCCGCCCCGCACCCGCCGCCAGCAGCGAAGCCGCCGTTCGAGCGCGTCGCCGCCGAGGGTGACGGCGCGTGGATCCCGATGGTTGCGCCGGGGACCAGCGGCACTGCCGTCATGTGGAAGACGCTGCTGCACCCCGACGCCAAGCGGCCCTTCGCCGCCGTCGCCGTGGTCGCGGTCGATCTCGCGGCGGCGAACCTGCACGTGATGCCCGGCACCGACGAGCCGAAGTCGGCGCCCCACCTGGCCCCCGTCGAGCGCCCCGGGCTCGTCCCCAAGGAGCATCACGCGCGTCTGCTCGCGGCGTTCAACGGCGGCTTTCGCGCCATGCACGGCAACTACGGCATGGCGGTGGGCGGGCGCACCATCATCCCCCCGCGCGACATCGCGTGCACGATCGCGTTTCTCCCCGACGATCGGATCGCCATCCGCACCTGGACGGCGCTGGAGCCGAAGCGCGACGCCATCGTCGCCTTCCGGCAGACGCCACCGTGCCTGGTGGAGCAGGGCGCTCCCAACCCTGCGCTTCTCGAGGAGTTCAACCGCAACTGGGGAGCGACGGTCGGTGGCGACACCATCATCCGCCGTTCGGCGCTGGGCCTGTCGAAGGACGGTAAGCACCTGTTCTACGCCCTGGGTGACGCGGTGACCGCGCAGTCGATCGGCCGCGCCATGCAGGTCGCCGGCGCCCACGACGCCGCGCAGCTCGACGTGAACTACAGCTACCCGAAGTTCGTGCTCTTCGAGCGCAACACCTCCGGCCCGCCGCTCGCGAGCTCCCCGCTCCTCCCCGACCTCAAGTACTCCGCCACCGAGTACGTCGTCGGCGGCCAGGAGCGCGACTTCTTCTACATCACCCGGAAGCGCACCGAGAGCTGAGCGGCCACTACAGCGGAATGGCCATGCCGGTGGTGAGGTCGACCGCGATGCGCGGATTCTCCTGGCCGGGCTCGTCGCCGCTGCCGGAGACTCCCACCTCGACCCGGTGCTCGCCGACCGCGCGCATGAAGAGGCGCTGGCCGACGGCGTCGACGCCGAAATCGCAGCCCACGCGCATGACGCGCGGGTCGTCGGCCGCCACCTCACCGTCGTCGTCGGCGCGCATGAAGAGCACCTCGACCACCGGCTTGGTGCAGTTGCCCATGTCGCGCCAGGCGTCGTACTCGACGCTTGGATCGAGCGCGTCTTGCAGCTGGCCGTGGCGCGCGCGCCCGACGCGGTAGCGGAACGCGTCCCGCTGCTCGGAACGCGTCAGCGCCCCGATCTTGTCGAAGCGCATGGAGAGGATGCCGACCGCGCAGGCGGTCTTGACCGTGGGTGCGGCGAGGTTGGTCTTGTCCGGCTCGCGGAACTTGTGGATGCGGACGTTCGGCGGGAACGCCTTGGTGACCGCGTCCTGCAGGGCCATGTGCATCGACATGCGCCCGCCGAGGATGATGCGCAGCCCCTCGTAGGGGTCGGCGCCGCGCGCCAGCCGCTGCAACGCAGCGACCACGTGGTCCTTGAACTCAGTCGCGGCCTTCAGGAACCACGCGTCCATGGTCTGGCGCAGCGTGACTCGATTCAGCGCCAGCTTGATCTCGCGCACGTTGCCGCCCTCGTCGGCGAGGCGGATCATCGTGGGCATGCGGTAGGTCGGGTCGCCCTCGAAGAGCGGGCGGAGTGACTCGATGAGGAGCGTGCGGTTGCCGCGGGCCTCGGGGGTGGTGTTCAGCAGCTCCTCGCCGCCGCCGATGCCCTCCTCCTCGTCCGGCTTCTCGATGGGAACGCGGTTGTCGCTCATCTCCGCGATGTGGTCGCAGTAGACCTGGTAGGCGAGCCGATGCAGCAGCCGCTCGGCGCCGAACCACGGGAGCGACTCCGTCTCCAGGTACTCGATGACGCGTTCCTTGCCGTCGCGCTTCTCCTCCCCTGTCGGGTCGCGGAGCACGCCAAAGAGCATCCCGCTCTCGCTGGCGCCGGCCTCGATCACGGCGAACGTGACCGGCCCGTGGGTGGGGGCGATGGAGAAGACGCGGAAGGCCGTGGCGACGAAGTGCAGCGCCGTCGGCCCGGCGTCGGTCACCTGGAGCTTCTCCAGGTCGTGGTACTCGACGAGCCCCGCGGGCAGCGACCGGAAGATGCCGCGGCGGAACGCCACCAGCACGCTGGTGCGCCGGTCGCGCGGCCAGCCGGTGGGCATCGCGATCTCGTAGCGGAGATACAGCCCGCGAAGGCGGTGGTTGAGCGTCAGCCCCAGGTGATAGGCGTAGAGCTCGATCGGGTCGAAGGGGTCGTGGGCGCCGATGCCCTCCTCGTCGATCACCGGCGGCGCGGGCTTCTTCAGCGCCTCGTTCGTCTCGGGGTCGGAGTAGCCGCGCATCTGGAAGGGCAGCTTCTTCTCGACATACTCGCGCAGCATCCCCAGGCGGGCGATCGCCGCCGCGGAGCGCTTCACGCCATCGACGCCGTCGGCCCGGCGCAGCTCACGCGCCGCGAAGCCGCTCCTCACCTCGTCCCACCGGGTCTGCGGCTGGATCACGCGCTCGCGCCAGGCCTTGGTGGTGTTCCGGAGCGCGTCGAACCCGATCTCGCTGGGGTTCTCGAAGTCCGCGCTGCGGACGGCCGCATCGAGCGTGCCGAGGCGGATCATCGTCTGCCCCGAGCGGTCGCCCCGCACCGCGACCACGGTGGAGCGCGTGCCGAAGTCGATGGCGACCCAGGCGTCGCGGACGTCCAGGTTGGGGTCGCGCCTGGCGACCTCGGGCGGGGCGAGGTCGCGGTCGACCTTGCCCGTCCTCCGCACCATGCCCACGACCTTGCCCTGGCGGAGGATCGCCATCTGCCGGATGCCTACGTAGCGCGAGCCCGTCCACGAGCCGATGGCGGGGTCGATCAGCTTCTCGCCGGTGATCGGCTCCAGGCCGGCCACCACGTTGGGGAAGTTGTCGGCCAGATGGTGCGGCTTGGGCGTCGCGTCGAACCGCTCCACCGGGATGGGGGGGGCGTAGTAATCCTGGGCGCCATTGCCGTAGATCCGCGGCGTGGCGGCGATGAGCTTCAGGTAGGGAATGGGGCAGGAACGATCGTCGAGGAGGAACTCCTGGTAGGTCGACGACGGCGTCGCCAGGTTCTCCATCTCCGGGCCGATGCGCGGCACCGATTCGTTCATCTCCGTGCCGAAGTAGAAATACTTGGTCGGTGCGCCGCCGACGAAGGCCCCCACGCGAACCGGGATGAAGGAGGAGGGCGCGGCCTGCCCGGGCGCGGGCGCAGCTCCGCCCGCGCCGAGCGGAGGCAGCGCGATGGTGTAGTCGAGCACCAGCGTGGTTTCCCACGGCTGGTCGAAGAGCCGGGACTCCCAGTGCATGACGAGAGTCGGGTAGTCGCGCCCATCGAGAGCGATCACGCGTTCCGCCTCGACGACGTGCGCAGGCTCGATGGACAGCTCGTAGAGCGCCATGTCTCGCGCGACGTTACCACGAGCGCACCGCGCGAGAGAAAGCGAACGGCCGCGATTATTTTTGCTTCGGCGCCCGCCGGCTAGAGTGGGCTCGTGGCCAGCGCGTGGATCTTCGGCTACGGCTCCCTCGTCTTCCGCTCCGGCTTCCCCTTTCGCTCCCGCGAGCCCGGCTGGCTGGACGGCTTTCGGCGTCGCCTCTGGCAGGGTTCGCCCGACCACCGGGGTACGCCGGAGGCCCCTGGCCGCGTCGCCACCCTGATCCCCGACGCGGCGGCCCGGGTCCTGGGGATGGCGTTCGAGGTCGATCGCGCTGTCCTCGCCGAGGTCCTGGAACAGCTCGATCTGCGAGAACAGGCCGGCTACGACCGGCTGGAGCGACCGGTGACGCTCGGCGGTGGGCGTCGTGTCGTTGCCGTCGTCTACGCGGCGGGGCCCTCGAACCCGAGCTGGCTGGGCCCGGCGGACGCGGCAGACATCGCGCGCCACGTCGCGGCCGCGCGTGGGCCCTCGGGGGACAACCGCGAGTATGTGCTGCGGCTGGCCGAGAGTCTGCGCGAGCTGGGTGTCATCGAGGACGAGGTGCTCGAGGTAGCCTTGGCCCTCGAGCGCCTCGATATGCCGCGAACAGCCTGAGCGCCAAAAGGAAGACGGCGACGCCCGAGGGCCCCGCCGTCCGCTGCAGCCATCTCCCATTCACGGCCGGCCGGAGATGCGGCCGGATCGAACGGAGCGGGACACGGGATTCGAACCCGCGACCCTCAGCTTGGGAAGCTGATGCTCTACCAACTGAGCTAGTCCCGCAGCGGCCCGGAGGAGTAGCGAAATGCGGCCACAGCCGCAAGGGCGTCGTGGTCGGGACCGACTAGCGCTCGGCCGTGGACGCCTTCGCCGACGGGCGCACCCGCTGGAGCGCGCCCGCGGTGAAGCTGCGCAGCACGTTCCGCGTGCAGAAGGGGCAGGCCCAGTGAAGGTCGAAGCGCGAAGCCTCGACACCGATGGCCTGGGCCGGGGCGAGCTCGCGACGACCGCGGGCGAAAGCGCTGCCGCGGAGGACGTTCAGATCGACGTCGAGCTCGGCACGGAGGCTCGCCTGGCACTCGCAGCGACTGTTGGCGGTCCACGCCGGCGTCGCCTCGGCCGACAAGACGACCGTGAGGGGGGCCGCGAGGTCGGTCACGCCTTCTCTCCGTCGCGGCCCATCGTCCCGAAGACCCAGTCCCAGAGTGGCGAGGTGACGCCCCAGCGAGCGTCCTCCCCCGTGTGGTGGTGGACCATGTGCCAGCGCTTCAGCCAGCGGCCGACGCGCGAGGTCAGCCGGAAGTGGTGCACCGCGTAGTGGATGCCGTCGTACCCGAGGTAGCCGACGCCGAACCCGACGAACATCGGGGCGACGACCACCGGGCCCAGCAGCGCGCGGAAGATCCCGTAGAACGCGAGGCCGAGCGGGATGCTCACGCCGAGCGGCATCACCAGCCGGTCCTTGTCGGCCGGGAAGTCGTGGTGGACGCCGTGCGCGACGAAATAAAAGCGCCGCTGCCAGGGGCGCGCGCCGATCGCGTGGAACACGAACCGGTGCATCAGGTACTCGGTGAGGCTCCACAGGAGCGCCCCCAGCGCCACCAGGCCGGCGACCGAGGCGGGGTGCATCGCGCCCTCGCGGAACGTCCCGACCAGGATCCAGCTCAGCACGGGCACCCAGAAGAGGAAGGGCGTCGCGGGGTGGATGCGCGAGAAGAACTCGAGGAGCGGCGTCTCGAACATCCGGCAGGTGGCCGGCGCCGTCGAGCGCGTGACGTCGGAGCTCATCCCCTGTTCTCCTAACCCAACGGGCGTGCGGTCGCCAGACCCCGTCGGGCGCGTAAACCTCTTCACGCCCAGCGCAGCGAGCGCTCAGGGCGCCGGCAAGGCCAGCGCGTG
>JBKJLX010000084.1:0-8400 GCA_046596645.1 Polyangiaceae bacterium | reverse complement strand
CGTCGACACCAACCTCGATCCTGCGAATTGCGGCTTGTGCGCCGCGCCATGCGACGCCGGGGAGGTGTGCTCGGAGGGTCAGTGCGGCCTCGCCTGTACCGGGGGAACGACGCTCTGCGGGGCCGTATGCGTCGACACCGAGGTCGACCCGGCGCATTGCGGCGAGTGCGATGCGCCGTGCGCTCCCGGGGAGCTCTGCTCCCTCGGCGTGTGCGGGGTCGAGTGCGCCGGCAACACCGTCGAGTGCGACGGCGGCTGCGTCGACACCGGCTCCAATCCCGAGCACTGCAGCGGATGCGACCTGCCCTGTGGACCAGGGCAGGCGTGCGTCGCCAGCGAGTGCACCGGCACCGCGTGCGTCCCTGCGACGAACGAGCTCTGCTACGTCGGAACGGCAGGCACGCTCGGAGTCGGCGCCTGCGTCGCGGGCAACAAGGTCTGCAACCCCGAGGGGACTGGGTACGGACCCTGCAATGGGCAGGTGGTGCCCGTCACCGAGGACTGCGCCACCAGCGCCGACGACGATTGCGACGGCGAGACGAACGAGGGCTGCATCTACGAGCGCTGCGCCGACCTCGAGCCAGGGACCCCCAGCGGGCTCTACACGCTGGATACCAACGGCGGGTCCGAGGCCGACGCATTCGTCACCTACTGCGACATGACGACGGACGGCGGCGGCTGGTCCCTCGTCTACAACAGCGTCGGCGACCCGAGCGGTGGCACCACGGCGTTCTGGCAGGCACCCTACATCGAGCGCTTCTCTACCCGCGGCACCCCGGCCCTGACCTCCAACTTCTACGCCGGCCGCCTCTACTTCCTCGACACCGTGACCTATCGCGACGAGTTCGAGGACCTCTTCGGCAACGTGGCCGAGGCGTTCGAGGCGACCGCGGCGTCTATCGACGCCAACACGATGCGGTTCGTCTCGCCGGTCCGCGTGAGCGGCAGCCAGTCGATCTACGATTGCCAGTTCGCGGCGGGCTGGGCGGCGTCGGACTACGACGGTGACACCTGGACCAACCAGTGTGCGCAGTACTACTCGAACGTGGCGCAGCACTACTGCGCGTGCTGGAACTACAACCTCGGCTCCGACGCCGACACCTCGCTTCTGGACGGAGGGTGGGGCCCCCACGTGAACACCGGTCTGCTTCCGGCGCTGGGGCTCGCAGGGGACGGCTCCGCCTACTCCCGCGTCACGCGCATCACGCGCTGGGTGCGCTGACGCCGCGCGCGGCGCCGCCGTTCAGGACGGCGCCGCGCGGTCGAGCTCGGTCTTCGGCGCGGTGCTCCTCCGCTCTCGCAACCCCCAGGCGCGCCACGTCGGCAACCTGGGAGACATCCTCAAGCACGCCGCGCTGGTCGAGCTCGCGGCGATGCTCGTCGCCACCAGCCCGACGGTGCGCTTCGTCGACACCCACGGGTTCTTGCTCCACGCCCCGCTCGCCGACGCGGTGCGATGGAGTCGCGAGGTCGACGAGCTCGCCGACACCCACCCCGCCCATGCTCGGTACGCGGCGCACGAGCGCGAGGCCGTCGCCCGGACGGGACGGTACCGATGCTCTTCGGGGCTGGTGCTCGACGTGCTGGGCGCGCACCGCGGCTCGGCGACGTTCGGGGAGGCCAACGGCGTGACCCGCGCCGAGCTGCGCGCGCAGCTCCGCGACGAGCAGCACGCGGACGTGTTCGTCGCCGACGACGCGATCGCCGCGCTACGTCAGGCGTCCGTCGTGGAGGGGGGCAGCCTCCTCGTCCACGTCGATCCCTTCACGCTCACGCCGGAGGGCTGGGCGAGCCTCGCTCCAGGCCTCGACGTCGCGTGCGAGCGCGCGGACACGGCCGTGCTGGTGGCCTACCGGTACACGCGGCGCGCGCGCTCGGCGTGGCCCGTCGCGCCGCGTGGCACGGTCGGGCCGGTCACCGAGACGCGCGGAGGGCCCCACGAGGTGGCCGCGTACGCGTCTGCGAACGTCGCGGGCGCCGTCCGCGACGTCTGCGGCGCGATGGGCTGGCGGGCCGTGGGGATCTGACGTCACCGTCCACGTTGGGGTCAACGAGGAGCGCGTCCGTGAACGCGATGCCCATCGCCCCCGCGCCCACCACGAGGTCATCGGTGTTCAGCGAGCGAGTCACCTCACTTCGCGCTCGACGCCGCGGCAGGCATCAGGGGGTCCATGCGGTCGATCGCGAGCGAGCAGCCGGAGGACATCGACTCGAGCTTGCCCGAGTATTTGGCGGCGGTGCTGCTCTCGATCAGCTTGCCCTCGCTGTCGTGCGCAGTGGTGGTCTTCCAGTACTGCCCGGGGGTGCCCGGCTTCACCTGGTTCTTGCCGTCGCCGATGGCGGCCGTCGCGGAGAGCCTCTTGACGGGGAGGCCCTGGGTGGTGGGCGGCACCTCGGAGACCAGGTTGCCGATGCAGTTCCCGGTCTGGCAGACGACGCCCTCTCCACCGAGGAAGAAGCCGGTCACCGTCACGCGGTTGCCCGCCTCCTTGCAGGCCGTCTTCTCGTCGGCATCCACGGCGGTACCCATTCCCTTCTCGCCGCAACCTACGGCAGCGAGGAGAGACAGCGTCGACGCGAGGAGGAGAATGCGGGGAGCGGTCTTCATGGGCGCGGATGGTAGGCGCCCCTCGGGCCGGTTGGCCAGGAGGGGACTGGCGGGGTGGCGGCAACGCCGGCTCAGCCGGCCGCGCCCACCCGGTGGCGCCGATCGGCGATCCAGCGGAGCAGGCGCTCCCTCGGCCACGCGTTGGCGACCCGCGCCGGGTCGACCCAGCCGCGCAGGGCGTGCTGGCGGCCGTTGTCGACGCGCGAGAGCTCCACCGCGCGGTGGGCGTCGCTGGTGAGAAACAGGGTGACGTCTCGCCCGCGCGCGGCGCGCAGCACTTCCACCGAGGCGTCGAGGCGCGGCAGGCCGCCGTTCACCTCGATCGCGGTGCCGGTCTCCTCCGCCGCGGCGAGGATGCTCTCCACGTCGAGATCGATGCCGGGGCGCGCGCCGATCATGCGCGCCGAGAGGTGGCCGATCATGTCGATGGTGGTGTCACGCATCGCAGCGACCACGCGCGCCGTCTGCTCCGCGCGCTCGAGAGCGAAGTGGTCGTGCACCGAGGCCAGGCAGAAGTCGAAGTGGCTCCGGAACTCGAGATCGTAGTCGAGCTCGCCGGCGCGCCCGATGTTGAGCTCGATGCCGTGCAGCAGGCGGACGGCCCCGCCCAGCCGCGCCTCGAGCTCGCGCAGCCGCGCGCGCTGCGCGAGCAGCGCGTCCCTCCCCACGCCGTTGAAGACCAGGTTCTCGGCGTGATCGGTGATCGCGAGCGTGGTATAGCCGCGGGCGCGCGCGGCCTCGACCATCTCCTCCAGGCCGGCCTGTCCGTCGCCGGAGACGTCGGTGTGCACGTGGAAGTCACCGACCATCGCGCTCGCCTCGATGGGCGCCGGGAGGGTGCCGCTCTCGGCGGCCTCGATCTCCCCTAGCCCCTCGCGGAGCTCGGGGGGGATGAACGGCAGCTCGAGCTCCGCGTAGATCGCCGCCTCGTCCTCGGCGGCGACCATCGCACCCGAGGCGTCGCGCAGGCCGAGCTCGTCGAGCACCCGCCCGCGCGCGGCGGCCCGCCTCCGCAGCTGCTCCAGGTGGGCGGAGCTCCCGGTCGCTGCCAGCATGGCGGCGCCGAGCTCGCGCGGGTCGACCACGCGGAGGTCGATGCGCACCGCGCGGCGCCGCGTGACCACCGAGGTCGCGAGCTCGCTCGCCTCCAGCACCGTCTCGACGATGGGGAGCGAGGTGAGCGCGGCGAGGGCCTCGGCGGGTGAGGTCGTCGTGACCAGCACCACGATGCGCCCCGCGGTCTCCTTGAAGCGGCGGACGCTGCCGCAGACCACGACCTGCTGCACCCCCGGTGCGCTATCCAGCGCGCCAACCACCCGGCGCGCCAGCGGGAGCGCCACCGAGAGCGGCGCGCGGCGGTCGGTGCCCTCGCGCTCCATGCGCGCCAGCACCTCGGCCAGCTTCTCCTCCGTCCTGGCGCCAAAGCCGCGCAGCCCGCGAATGCGTTGCCCGGCGACCGCGCGCCGGAGGTCGTCGAGGCTTCCGACACCGATCTCGCGCTGCAGGCGGACCGCGCCCTTGGGACCGACGCCCGGTACGCGCAGCAGCGCGACCACGCCGGCGGGGAACCGCTGCTTGAGCGCCTCCACCTTGGCCACGCGGCCGTGCTCGAACAGCTCGTGAATGCTCTGCGCGGTGCTCTTGCCGATGCCATCGATGCGCTGCAGCTCGGCGACCGAGGCGCGCGAGAGGTCACCGCCGTGCGCCTCCACCGCGCGGATGGCGCTCTCGTAGGCGCGCACGCGGAAAGACTGCTTGTCCCCCTCCTCCAGGATCACGAGCTCGAGGAGCTCGCGCAGCATCTCGGCGGCGTCACGGTTGGAGTCGGACATGTCTACGCTCTCAGGAGGTCGGGGAGCTCGGGCAGCGCCCGCGCGAGCGGCAGCACGCGGATGCCATCCACCTCGTAGGCGCGGCTTCCCCCGTAGAACAGGTGACAGCGAGCCGCCGGATAGTCCTCGCGGAAGAGGCGCAGGGTGGCCAGGTCGGCGTCGCGGAAGGTGCCGCTCCGCTTCACCTCGATGGCCACCAGGCCTCGCTCGCCGTAGAGGACGAAGTCGACCTCGCGATGGTCGCGCGTCCTCCAGAAATGGAGCTGGTAGCCGAGATCGAGGTTGTCGTTCGTGGCGCGGAGCTCCTGCGCCACCAGGGTCTCGATGGCAGCGCCGTCGATCTCCTCGTCGGCGTCGAGCGGTCCCCTCGGACGAAGCGCCCGGTAGACCCCTGCATCGAAGAAATAGAACTTGGGATGGGTGGTCATCGCTCGCTTGGCCCGCCGCGCGAAGACCGGGAGGCGGAACGCGATGAGCAGGTCCTCGAGGAGATCGAAGTGGCTCTCGACCGTCTTGCGGCTCGTCCCCAGCTCGCGTGACACCTCGGAGATCGAGAGCACTCCGCCCTGCGAGAAGCTGGCCGCCACCAGGAATCGCGAGAACGCCTCCAGATTGCGGGTGAGCGCCTCCGCCTGCACCTCCTCGCGCAGGTAGGTCCCGACGTAGCTTCGCAGGTACGCGGTCGGATCATCCGCCGTCTGCGCCGTCGGGAGGTGACCATGGCGGACCGAGCGCAGCACGTCGAACGCTCCCCCGATCTCGGCGGCGGTCAGCGGGTGCATCGCCAGCGTGCGCGCGCGACCGGCGAGCAGGTTCACCCCGCCCCGACGCAGCTTCCGCGCGCTGGACCCGGTGAGGACGAAGCGCCAGCCGCGCGCCTCGATGAGGCGGTGAACCTCGTCGAGCAGCAGCGGCAGCCGCTGGACCTCGTCGAGGACCACGGTGGTCCGTCGCGCCCCCGCGATCATCGCCTCCAGCCGGTCGGGGTGCGAGAGCAGCTCGGCGTAGAGCCCGTAGTCGAGGAGGTCGATGGTCAGCGCACGCGGGAACGCCGCCCGCACCCAGGTCGACTTGCCGGTGCCTCGAGGGCCGAGCAAGAAGAAGCTCTGCTTCGCGGGCGGGCGGAGGGACCTCGTGAACACCGTTGCCATCTTTTCATGAAAAATGGCAACTCGGGTCGCACTTCTACGGCATGCGATCAGCCGTGGCGATGGAGCTCGCGCTCGAACGCCGCGGTCCAGGACGCCGCCGCCTGAGGGTCGGTCGCGACGAGGTCGAGCACCGCGGCGTCGGCCCGTGCGCGCACGTCGTGATCCTGGAGGCCCGACGCGCGCAGGTCCTCCATCGCCTCGGCCGGCGCCGCGACGAGCCGTGCCGCCAGGCGCGCGTGGGCCTCGACGCCAATCGGCCCGGCGACGAGGCTCGCCGCAGGGGTAAGCTGGAAGGGGAGCGCGGCCGCCAGGAGCTCCGCCGCCGAGACATCGCGCGTCTCGTCGTCGAGATCACCGTGGAGGGTCATCAGCGCAGGTTCTTCCGGGAAGACCGAGTGTACGCGAACGCCGGCGAGCGGCCGGATGGCGACCGCCCGACCGCTCGCAGGGGCCAGCTTCAGACCGCCGCGAACGACGCCAGCGGGATGTCGATCGGCGAGGTGTCCTCGCGCCCGAGCACCTCCGCCGTCGCCTTGACGTTGGGGAGGACGTTCTTCGCGTAGAAGGTCGCCGCATGGACCTTGCCCTCGTAGAAGGCGCGGTCCGCGGCGCCGGCGTCGCCGGCCGGCAGCTTCTCGCTGGCATCGATCGCGATACGGGCCTGCTCGAGGAGCAGCCAGCCGATCGCGACCTCGCTCATCATCTCCAGCACGCGGTTCGCGGCCAGCGGCACCATCTGCATCTTGCCGCTCTGGAACCAGCCGAGGAGCTGCATCGCGATGCCGCCGAACGCCTCCGACGCGGCGGAGAGCTCCTTCACCACGGGCCCCAGCTTGGCGTGCCCCGAGTTGGCGGAGACGAACTTGCCGACGTCGCCCAGGAAGGACTGCAGGTTCTGCCCCCCGTTCTGGGGCAACTTGCGGCCGACCAGATCCATCGCCTGGATGTGGTTGGTGCCCTCGTAGATGCTGAAGATCTTCGAGTCGCGCGCCGCCTGCTCCGCCGGGTGATCCTTGAGGTAGCCGGCGCCGCCGTAGGTCTGGATCGCCAGCTCGCAGACACGGAAGGCCTGGTCGGTCGAGTACGCCTTGACCAGCGGGACCAGGAGATCGACCTGGCCCTGGTGGTAGGCGGCCTGCGCGTCGTCCTTGCCCTTGAGGGCCTTCACGTGATCGTGGTGGTTTGCCAGCTTGCAGACGAGGGCGCGACAGCCCTCCACCTTGGCCTTCATCTCCAGCAGCATGCGGCGCACGTCGGCGTGCTCGACGATCGGCACGCGGGGGGCCGTCGCGTCCTTCCAGTTGGTGATGGGCGCTCCCTGCCGACGATCCTTCGCGTACTCGAGGGCGTTGAGGAACGCCGACGAGGCGACGGCCACACCCTGGATGCCCACCGAGATGCGGGCGCTGTTCATCATGTGGAACATCTGCATGATGCCGACGTTCTCGGCGTCGCCCACCAGCTCGCCGATGCATTTCCCGTTCTCGCCGAAGTTGAGGACGCAGGTCGCCGACCCGTTGATCCCCATCTTGTGCTCGAGGCTGGCGACGGTGACGTCGTTGTCCTCGCCCTGGGTGCCGTCGTCGCTGATGCGCACGCGGGGGACGATGAAGAGCGAGAGGCCCTTGGTGCCGGGCGGCGCGCCCTCCACCCGGGCCAGGACCAGGTGCATCACGTCGTCGGCCGCGGAGAGGTCGTGGTCACCGCCGGAGATGAAGATCTTGGTGCCGGTGATGGAGTACCTGCCGTCGCCCAGGCGCTTCGCCGCCGTCTTGGCGGCGCCGACGTCGGTGCCGGCGTGGGGCTCGGTCAGGCACATGGTCCCGCCCCATGCGCCGTGCAGCATGTTGCGGACGTAGACCTGCTTCTGCCGTGCCGTCCCGAAGTGGGCGATGACCTCGGCGGCGCCGTGTGCGAGCCCGGGATACATGTTGAACGCCGGGTTCGCTCCGCAGAGCATCTCCACGACCATCGAGTACATCGTGCCGGGCGCGCCCTGGCCGTCGTACTCGGTCGACGCGCTGAGCGCCGCGTAGCCGCCCTCGTAGTACTTCTTCCACGCGTCCCGGAAGCCGTTGGGCGTCTTCACGCGGCCGTTCTCGATGCGGCAACCCTCGCGGTCGCCGGAGGCGTTGAGCGGCCCCAGCACCTCGGTGGCAAACCGGTGCGCCTCCTGGAGGACCATGGTGCACTCGTCCTCGCCCCAGGCGTCGAACGGCTCCTTCCCCAGCACGTCCTGCAGCCGGAACTGCTCGAACATGAGGAAGCGGAAGTCGCGAAGATCGGCCTTGTAGCGGTTCACCTGCGTCGACACGGCGGGCCTCCTGAAACTGTTTCTGTTGCCCCACCAGCCGGCCCAGGTCGCAGGCGACTTCGGCCGTGTGAGGCAGGGGCGGCCGCACGGCCGCCGCCAGCAAGAGAGAAGGATGGGCGGGAGACCCTCCGGCGCTGGCGCAGTGCGTCAGTCGCGTACGAATGGTCGGTACGCGAAGTATTAGGGCAGACGGCGCGCTGCGCCAATGGGTCCGCCTCGGCTGGGCGCGGATTTGTCGGTCCGGGGGGCGGTCAGCCGCGGCGGCGGAGCTGGAGGAGCGCCAGGCCAATGAGGGCGAGGCCCGCAGCCAGCGGCCGCGGGGTCGAGCGGCCGGGGACGTCGCAGCCGCAGCCGTCAACTCCGTCCTCCGCCGCGTCTCCGGAAGAGCCGCCCCCGGAACCGACGGCGGTAGGGAGCCCGGCGCCCACCGACGGGCCCCTGCCCCCGGAGCCGGAGGCCGGTCCGCCACCGTTCCCGGAGCCGGGATCATCGTCG
>JBKJLX010000066.1:0-17091 GCA_046596645.1 Polyangiaceae bacterium | reverse complement strand
CGGTGACGCACTCGACGCACTTCTCCTGGTTGTTGCAGAAGGGCAGCGCGGCGCCGCACTGCGAGTCCTCCAGGCACTCGACGCAGTCGCCGTCCTCGGTGCGGCACACCTTGCCGTCGTCGCAGTCGAGGTCGGACTCGCAGAAATCGTGGCACTTGTGGTCGCCGCGGCAGACGCTGCCGGAGCGGCAGTCGGTGTCGACGTTGCACTCGCGGCACTCGCCGTCCTGCTCGTCACACGCCGGCGCGGCAGCGCCGCAGTCGGCGTCCCCCGTGCACTCGACGCACTGCGCCCGCACCGGATCGCAGAGACCGCGGCGATCGTCACCGCAGTCCGCGTCGACCAGGCAACCCACGCAGCGTCCCCCGCCGTCGACGTCGCACAGGTCCTCGTCGCCGTCGCAGTCGCCGTTGTCCTGGCACGCCGCCTCGCAGCGGCCGTCCTTGGGGTAGCAGGCCTGGCCGTCGGCGCAGTCGGTGTTCAGACCGCACTCGCGGCAGCGCCCGTGGGCACAGTCCGGCGTGCCCGAGCCACAGTCGGAGTCGACGAGGCAGTCCACGCAGCCGAGGCCGTCGTCGCAGAGCACGTCGCAGCCGTTGTCGTCGACGAGGCAGCCGCCGGGGCCGCCGTCGGAACCGTCACCGTCCACCGCGCCGCCGTCGTCGCCGCAGGCGCCGAACTGGGTGAGCAGCGCGCCGCCGACGAGCGTCAGCGCAGCGAGGCGTGTCGCGACGGCGCTTCCGCGCGCTGCCCGCGGGGTCGAGATCGAAGCCATGAAAGATCCTCCTGTCGCCGGAGGGGGCGACATGGCGATCGTGACACGAGGTGCGGTGGGCGCGTCAGGGGGCAAGGTACCATCGTGTGCGCGAGACACCCACCCGGGCCCATGGGCTCAGCCCGAAGCGAGCGCTCGAACCAGGGGGCGGCCCTCCTCGGCGCCGGGGCCCAGGCGGGCCGCGATGGTGCGGACGCGGGCCACGAAGGCGTTCACGTCGCGCTGGGTGACAGGGCCGGCGGGCAGCGCGCGGTCGCAGAAGTAGGTGCGGCAGCCGAGGGGTCGACTCGCGTAGATGGTGCAGCGACCGTCGTCGCCGAGGAGCGGGCAGCGCTTCTCGCCGTCGTCGCTCATCGGCAGCCCGCGCCGCCGGCCGCGCGCCGCGGCGGCGGGGGTGGCGCCGACCGGCGCCTTGCGGCCGCTCCGCGCGACGGCCCGGCGCACCGCCAGGAGCTCGACCTCGGTCACGTAGGGCTCGCGACCGGTGAGGCCGAACCGGCAGCACGTGGTCGAGGCGTCGCAGCTCCAGCCGGCGAAGCGCGCGTCGACGTCGCGATAGAGCGCGTCGAGCTCGCCGAGGAGGCGATCCTCCGCCGCCCGATCGGCGGCCCCGGGCGAGAGGCGACGCCCGCTCGTCACGGCGGCTCCTTCGCCGGTGCAGCGGGCGCGGGCGGCGCGGCGGCGAGGTCCTTCGCCGCCAGCTCGCGGAAGCGCTGCTCGGCGCCGGCCGGCGCATAGATCTGGATCGCGACCAGCGGCTCGGTGCCGGCCGGCTTCCAGGCGTGCGTCACGTCGGGCGGGATGCAGGTGGCGACGCCGGGGACGACCGCCTGCGGTACCCCGGCGACGATCACCTCGCCCGCGGCACGCAGCGGCATGAGGCACTCCCAGGCGCCGGGGTGGGCGTGCTCGCCGACCGCCGCGGTCGCGGCGAAGATGATGGCGTCGAGCGCCGCGGCCTGCGCCTTCCCGTCCCAGGCGATGCGCGCCTCGAGCTTGCCGCCGCCCCATCGGAGCGCGGCGCGGTCGTGCAGGTCGGCGATCTCGAGCGGCATCGGGCGCGCCTTCTTGCCCACCGGGATGCGCCGCGGCGCCGGGCCCGACTCGGGATCGCGCAGCAGCTTCCCCACCGGGCTGCCGTCGCGCGTCGCCATCACCAGGACCACGCGTGCCGGGGCACCTCTGGCCGCGCGCAGGGTGACGGCGCCGCCAGGCGCGCGGAACGCGGTCCACCGGACGAGCGCGCGGGGGGGCGCGGCGGCGTCGGTCGCGTCGAGCAGCTCGACGGTGCCATCGAGGACGATGCCCTGTACCTCGAGCGACGGCGAGAGCGACCAGCGGGTCGCACCCTCACCCTCCAGCTTCGCGATCCAGGGCGCGGAGATCGGCGCGGCGTCACCCACGCGCGCCGCGGCGGGGAGCCAGTCGTCCACCCCGGAAGCGCCCACCGCGAGCCCGGCCTCAGGCGCCACCCCTCCGAGGGTGGGCAGCGTTCCGTTGGGCAGCGGCGGCGCGACCGCGACGGGGCTCGCAGGCACCGGCGCAGCCGGCGACGGGGGCGGTGGCGCCAGCGTAGCCACTGACGTCGGTGCCGGTGGCGTCGTCGTCGTCGTCGCGCCGCAGCCGGTGGCCAGCAGCGCCATCACCGCGGACGCCCATGGCGCGAGGCGGCGCACGGTCACATGCTCCGGCCGTCGAGCCACTTCATGCCGACGCAGTGGCAACCCCCGCGCTGGCTCTTTTCGTCGCTCATGCTGGGCGGACCTTGACTGCCCTTGCGGCGGGAGTCTCCTGAAAGTCGACATGGCGCCGGCTCCCCCTCCCGGCCCCGTTCCCGTGCGCTTCGGGCGTCGCGTGCCCGAGGATCGGCGGGCGGCCCTGGCTTTCCTCGTCGGAGGCGCGCTGACGCTGATCGTCGGTCCGGTCATCGGCGGCAGCATGCTCGCCGTCATCGCCGGCCTCATGGGCGTCGGCGCCGGCTTCTGGATGCTGGGACGGGGCGAGGCGCCGTTCCGCGACGCCGCGCTGCAGCCGCTGACGGTGATCGTGCGCCACGGCGCGCTGGTGAGCGTGGAGGAGGGCCGCACGCTGGTCGACGCCAGCGACGTGCAGAGCGGCTGGATCGAGCCCGCGGGCAACACGGCGGTCGCCGTGCTCGCGCTCCGCGACGGCACCCACGCCGCCTTCTGGGCCGACGACGAGCCCGGTGCGCGCGCGATCCTGGCCGCGGTCGGGGCGGACGCTCGCGCCTCGACCATGCGGCTCGCCCGCGGCACCGCCGTCGACCGGCGCGGTGCCAGCTGCCTCCTGGCCGCGCTCTTCGTTCCCGCCCTGCTCTTCGCACTGGGCTACCCGGTGTTCCTGGTGCTGTCCATCATCCTCGCGCTTTCCGAGGGCAGCTGTCGCGAGGTGACGTCGGCGCTGGTGGTGGGCGGCGGGGCGCTTCCCTTCGTCCTGCTGCTCGCCGCGCTCGCCGACCGGCTCGGCGAGACCACGCTGCGCGTCGGGCGCGACGGAGTGTGGATCGACGGCGGCGTGCTGCGCAGGCGCTTTCTCGCTCACGTCGAGCTCGAGGACGTGTCCGCCCACGAGGCGACGCTGCTCCTGCGGACGCCCGGGCGCGACGTGCGCATCCGCTGCGGCTCGGCGGAGCAGGCCGCTGCGGCCGCCGGAAGGATCGAGGCCGCGCGCGGGGGCAGCCGCGATGCCGAGCGGCGGACGGCAGCCGAGGCGCTCCTGGCGCGACAAGGCGATCCCATCGACCGCTGGCGGGAGCGGCTGCGCGGCGTGCTCGAGGCGTCGAGCGGCTACCGCGAGGCGGCCATCGACGAGGATCAGCTGGCGGCGGTGGTGGAGGATCCGGAGGCGACGCCGGGCCTGCGCGTCGGCGCCGCGGTGGCGCTGGCCGGATCGAGCTCTCCCGCAGCGCGCGAGCGGGTCCGCATCGCGTCGCAGGCCCAGGCGGAGCCGCAGCTGGCGAGCCTGCTCGCGCGCGCCGCCGAGGGCGACGTCGACGAGGCGGCGCTGGCCGAGGCCGATCATGTGCACGCCGAGCGGCGACTGCGGCGCGCGCTCCGCTGACGCTACTTCTTCTTCTTGCCGCCGCCGCCGCGCGAAGGGGGGCCGCCCTCGCCGCCCTGCTGCTCGAGGAACTGGTCATAGCCGCCGCGGAAGTCGACCACGCCGTTGGGCGTGAAGGCCCAGATGCGGGTGGCGAAGCTGTTCACGAGGTCGCGGTCATGAGCGACGACGAAGCAGGTGCCCTCGTACTTCACCAGCGCGTCGCCGAGCGCCACGATCGCCTCGAGGTCGAGGTGGTTGGTCGGCTCGTCGAGGACCAGCACGTTGTCCTTCATCAGCATGAGCTTGGAGAAGATGAGCCGCACCGCCTCGCCGCCGGACAGGGCGTGTGTGGGCTTCATCCCCTCCTCCCCCGAGAACAGCATCTTCCCCAGCATGGCGCGGATGTCCTGCTGGTGCGCCATGGGGTCGCAGGAGTGCAGCCACTCCGCCGCGGTGGTGTCGTTGGGGATTCCCTCTCGGTGGTCCTGCGCGAGGTAGCCGATGCCCACCTGGTGGCCCCACGTCACCTTGCCGGCGTCGGGCTCGAGCTCACCCATCAGCATCTTGCAGAGCGTGGTCTTGCCGACGCCGTTCTTGCCGACGATCGCGATCTTGTCGCCCTTCTGCACCAGGGTATCGAAGCCCTTGCACACGGTCACCGGCGGCGAGTCCGCGACGGCGGGCCAGGTCTTGGAGAGACCCTCCAGGGTGACCGTCTGCTTGCCGGAGGGCTTGCCGACGGTGAACTGGATGAAGGGCCGCGCGATGTTGCTGCGCTTCAGGTCGTTGAGACCGAGCTTCTCGATCTGCTTCTTGCGGCTCTGCACCTGGGAGGCGCGGGTGCCGGCGCCGAAGCGGGCGACGAAGTCCTTCAGCTGATCGATCTTCTTCTTCTTGTCGGAGTTCTCCGACTCGACCCGCGAGCGGACCTGGCTCTTCGCCATGACCATCTCGTCGTAGCTGCCCGGGTAGACGATGATCGTCTCGTAGTCGATGTCCGCGATGTGAGTGCAGATCTCGTTGAGAAAGTGGCGATCGTGCGAGATGGTGATGAGCACGCCCTCGTACCCGCAGAGGAACCGCTCCAGCCAGCGGATGGTGTCGATGTCGAGGTTGTTGGTCGGCTCGTCGAGGAGCAGCGCCTCGGGCTTGCCGAAGAGGGCCTGCGCGAGGAGGACGCGCAGCTTGAAGCCGCCGGCGACCTCGCGCATCTGCCGGTAGTGCTCGGAGTCGGGGATGCCGAGGCCCTCGAGGAGCGTCGCCGCCTCGGCCTCCGCCGAGTACCCGTCCTCCTCCGCGATCACGCCCTCCAGCTCACCGAGCTGGGCGCCCTGCTCGTCGGTCAGGTTCTCGACCGCGAGGAGCCGCTCTTTCTCCTCCATCGCCGCCCACAGGCGCTTGTTGCCCATGATGACGACGTCGAGCACGCGCACGTCCTCGAAGGCGAACTGCTCCTGGCGGAGGACGCTGGTCTTCTCCGGGCGGGAGATGACGCCGCTGTCCGGCTCGAGATCCCCGGAGAGGATCTTCATGAACGTCGACTTGCCGGCGCCGTTGGGCCCGGTGAGGCCGTAGCGCTTGTGCTCGCTGAAGGTGACGGTCACCTCCTCGAAGAGGCGCTTGAACCCGTAGCCCTTGGTGACGTTCTGGACCTGGATCGACGGCATGTGCGGGCGGCCGAGTTAGCAGACTCGGGCCGCGGACGCCCGCGCCGCGGCCCTGGCGCCCGGTCAGTCCCTCACGTTGCGCAGGTTCTCGGCGATCTGGGAGAAGCGGGCGGACAGGAAGGCCTGGACCTCGGGCGGGGCAGCGGCCTCCTCCAGGGCCTTGGCCATGCAGCGGAGCCACGCGGCGCCCATGGCGGAGGACACCGGCAGCTCGCCGTGGCGCATCCGCAGGCGGGGGTGTCCGTGAGTCGGCGAGTACCGGGTGGGGCCTCCCAGCCACTCCACCAGAAAGAGGCCGAACCGCTCGCGGGCGCCCCTGGCGATGCGGCCCTCCGCGTCCTGCGGGTGGAGGCGGGCCAGGTCCGGCTCCTCCGCCTCCATGACGTCGTAGAAGCGCTCGGAGAGGGCGCGGACGGCCTCCTCGCCGCCGAGCTGGTCGAAGGGCGTGTCGGCCTCCGACGGGGTCCAGGTCATGGCGGCATCCTGGTCCCGCGGGCCTTCCGCGCCAACCCGGCCGTGGCGTTCTTGCGTCGGAACCGCCCCGATGACCGCCCATCACCCTCGCTGGCGCCGGTTGGCCCGCACCCCAGGCGCGGCAACGGAGAAGCCACTCCGACCTGGGCACACACGGTGCAGACTTCCACGAGCATGAAGGCCGTCGTGACACTGGATGGGAACGAGGACCAGGTGAGGACGGCCCGGCGGGCCCTCGCGGGTAGCGGGCTCCTTGTCGTCGCGATGGTGGAGGAGCCGCCCGATGCGCGGAGCGCGGTCCGCATCCGACGGCTGCAGACGACGGCGTTCGACGGATACGAGATCCTGGTCCTTCGCCACGGGGGGGCGCGCAAGGTATGGGGGGCGCTGGCCATCGCCGACTCAGGCGGCTCCGAGGCGATGCTGGCCGTCTCGCTCATCGAGTACCTCGACGGCGTCATCGACCCCACGCCGGTATCGCGCCCGCCCACGACGCGGAGGCGGCGGCGCCAGCGCTTCTTGCGTGCGGGGTAGCCGTCAGCCGGGGGCGAGCAGCGCTGCGGCCGCGTCGCCGATCGGCGCCTCCAGTACGTGTGTGAGGAGAGCGCCGACGCGTGCGCGTCCGATCTTCGCTCCGGGACCGTCGACCTCCAGCCGGTCCAGGGTCTCGCGCGCGAGGAGCAGCGGGAATGCGGTGAAGGCGAGGAAGCCGCGCGGCGCCCCGCCGCGCGCGAGGGCCGAGACGTACAGCTCGGCCTCGACCAGATCGGCGCGGGCGAGGCCGAGCAGCTCCTGCCGGCCGCCGGCGGGCACGTAGCGACGACCGTCGCGCGCGTCGTCGGTCACGTCCTTCAGGATGTTCACCAGCTGCAGCCCCTCGCCAAAGGCGATCTGCGCCCCCTCCAGCTCGCGGCGGACCTCCGCCAGCGAGGGGCAATCGGAGACGAAGAGCTCGGTGAGCAGCTCGCCGACGATGCCGGCGACCACGTAGCAATAGGCGCGGACCGACGCGACGTCGTCGAGCTGCAGGCGCCCGCCCTCGTCGCCGCTCTCGACAACGCGGGCCATGCCCTCGGTGGTGCGGAGCGCGTGTCGCGCGACGATGGCGCGCGACGCCGGCGAGAGCGACGCCAGATCCTCCAGGACCGCGGGCGTCTCCCGCAGGAGGGCGACGTAGCCCTCGTGGTCGGTGGCGCCGGCGGTCGCCCACTCCGCCGCGCGCTCGCGCGCCGCCGCCACGTCGCACGAGGCGAGGAGGCCGGCGAGCTCGTCGAGCGCGGCGATGCGGCGGGCGCGCGGCCAGAGCGCCGCATCCTCGAAGGTGTCGGCCACCCGGAAGAGGAGGTACGCGGTGCGAACCGCGGTCCGCGTCGGATCCGGCAGGAGCGGGATCGCGAGGGCAAAGGTGCGGCTGGTGGCCGCCAGAAGATCGTCGCGAGTGACCACGGCGGCGCCCTCAGTCGACCTTGGCGTCGATGACGAGCGCCACCTTTTCGATGACGCAGTTCTCCGCCGTGCACACGCTGATGGAGCAGACGCCGCCCACGCGCGCCGTGCCGGGCTTCGCGGCGACGTAAGGCAGCTTCATCGTCGCCAGCTCCTTGGTGCGATCGACCGCGGTCACCACCGGCGTGGGGAAGGTCACCCCCTCTGACGCCGGGTCCATCTTGCATTTGTAGGGGTACTCGGCGTTGACCTTGTAGCCGGCGATGGGGACGACGCGGACGACGGCGTGGGCGGTCTCCCCCGCCTTCGACGCCGGGGCCTCGATGGTCGCCGTGAAGGACGCGGCCTTCACCTCGGCGGCCGGGGCCAAGGTGGGCGTGGCCGGGGCGACGCTCGCGGGACCGGGCTGCGTTCCCGCTGATTTTTCGCCACAGCCCACCGCCAGGCCAGCCAGCGACGCAGCCAGCGACGCAGCCAGCGCGAGGGCGCGCGCCGACGGGACGAGGGGCGCGTGCGGCGCGTGCAGCCGGGAGATCATGTCTGCGGTGTAGCGCGTTCGCGGCCAGGGATCACCCGCGCCTGGCAACGCTTGCTCGCGCACCTGCCGCAGGCGAGGCTCGCGCCGTGGCGGCACGGCGAACGGCGGGCACGGGGGGCGCGTGGGCCGAGCTCAGGGCGGCCGCGCGGCGCGATCGCGCGAGCGGGCGGCGCGCGCTGGTGCCGGTGCTGGGCTCGGGCGTGCTGGTGCAGGCCTTTCACGCGGGGCCGGCGGGGGCGGAGAAGATGCCGCTCGACTGGCCGGCGCTCCTCACCACGGTCGCCGAGGAGGCGGGCCTGATGCGTCCGCGCGAGCTCCTGGGGCGCCGCGAGGTGCCGGGCCAGGGCACCCTGCTCTGGGAGGCGATGGTCCTCGAGCGCGCGGCGATCGCGCCGACCGAGGGCGCCACGTTCCGGCACGAGCTGGCCCTGCGCCGCCTGGTCGCCCGGCGGCTGGTGCGCCACCCCGACGCGGCGGCGGCGCGCGCGCGCTGCCAGCCCTTCCTCGAGCGGCTGTTTGCCCTCGACTTCGACGACGTCGTCACCACCAACTTCGACGACTGGCTGGCCCCGCGCGCAGCGGCGGCGCGCGCCCCGCGGCCCCAGGTCCACGTGACGCGGGGCGAGACGCGCATCTGGCACCCCCACGGCCACGCGTCGCGTCCGGCCGACATCGTGCTCGGCGCGCGCGCCTACGGCGTGGTCATCGCGGAGCTGGCGGCGGCCTTCGACGAGAGCGTCGCGCGGGCGCGGCGCGCGCGACGTCCGCCGGTGAAGCCGCGCAGCGTGGTCGACGTGGTGCTGGCGAGGCCCCTGCTGCTCGCGGGCCTGTCGCTGTCCCGCGAGGAGTGGACGCTGTGGTGGCTCCTCGTCCAGCGGGCGCGCTGGCTCGCGCGCAAGGCGGAGCGCCCGCCGGTCTTCGTCGTCGCGCGGCGGCCGGCGGCCGACGACCCGGTGGAGGCGCACGCGCAGTTCGCGACGCTGCACCGCTACGCGACGCTCCTCGAGCTCCGGCTGCTCGAGGGCAGCTCGTGGCGCGACATCTGGACGCGGCTGGGCGACACGCTGGGGATGTGAGGCCGCTGAGCGTCACTTCGATCGAATCGTGACCTGCGCGGTGCGGAGGCAGCTCGGCATCGCCATCGGGTGACGATCAGTCGCGCGACTTGAGGGTGGACTTCCGGCCGGCGCGCGCAAGGTCGCCCAGCCGGTCGACGATGGCGGCGACGGCGGGCTGCGCGCCGTCGGCGCCGAGGAGGATCTCCCCCACCAGGTCGGCCAGCACGTTGGGGATGGGGGGAAGACCCGCGGGGGCCACCAGGCGGATGGTCTGCGGCTGGCCGCGATCGATGCGCTCGCCGCTCAGCGTCTCCGCCAGGATGGCGCCCAGCGCGGCGAGGTCGTTCTGCGCCGGCACCAGGCCGACGGCACGCCCGACGCCGAAGGCGACGAGGCGCACGCCGGTCTCGCCGATGACGACGTCCTCCGGCGCGAGATCGCCGTGGGCGATGCCGGCGGCCTGCTTGGCGGCGAGGGCGGTTGCGACGATCTCCCCGACGCGCGCGGCCTCGGCCCAGGGCAGCGGCCCGCGCTCGGCGAGCAGCCCCGCCAGCGAGCGGCCGGCAACCGGCTCGAGGACGATCACGGGACCGCCGTCGTCGAGGAGCCCGACCTCGCGCACCTCGGTCAGCACCGGGTCCCGGAGGCGTCGAATCTTCTCCGCATCGCGGAGGAGCTTGTCGACGTCCTGCACCTCGTCGAGGAGCGCCAGCTCGACCTCGGCGTCGAGCGACTCGTGCCACCCCAGGTGCAGTGCACCGCGGCGCCCACGGCGGAGCTCGCGCACGACCCTGTACTTCTGGAGAATGAGCTCGGACGGGGCGACCATCGTGGCGCAGCATACTCCAGCCGCACACGTCGGCCCGCCCCCCGTCGCGGGGTGCGCCGCGAACGCCGCGAGCGACGAGCTACTGCGCGGCGACCGCGGCCCGCTTCTTCCGGGCCTTCTCGCAGGGGTCGGGAATGCGGAAGTGCTGCACCAGGAAGTCGCGCAGGACGGCCACCCGCTGCGGGAGAAAGCGGGCGCTCGGATACACCAGGTGCACCGGCGACGAGGGGCCGTGGTACTCGGGCAGCACCGGCACCAGGCGGCCGCTCTGAAAGTCGGGCGCCGTCCCCGGGACCGGCACCAGGCCGATGCCCGCACCCTGCGCCGCGACCGCGCGCACGAAGGTGAAGTCGTCGCC
Organism: Polyangiaceae bacterium; assembly: GCA_046596645.1. GTDB lineage: Bacteria > Myxococcota_A > Polyangia > Polyangiales > Polyangiaceae > JBKJLX01. The sequence continues at coordinate 6,883 of JBKJLX010000066.1, read as the reverse complement.
CGCGAGCGAGCCGTGGACCACCACCGTCTCCGCGCCGCGCGGTCCCTCCAGCGTCCACTTCGCCTCGCCCTGACGCGCTCGCCAGAGGATGCACTCGTGCTTGGCGAGATCGGCCGCCGCCCTCGGGGTGCCGCGGCGCTTCAGGTACTCGGGGCTCGCGACGAGCACCATGTGCGCCTCGCCCAGGCGGCGGGCGACCAGGCTCGAGTCGCGGAGCTGCCCGGCGCGGATGGCCAGGTCGAAGCCCTCCGCCACGAGGTCGACCAGGCGACCGGTGAGCTCGACGTCGACGCAGACCTTGGGAAACTCGCGGCCGAAGCGCGTCAGCACCTCGGCCACGACGCCGCCGCCCATGTCGACCGGCGCGGTGAGGCGCACCGTGCCGCGCGGCTCGCCGGTGGCCTCCGTCGCGACGTCCCTCGCCTCGCCCAGGGCGGCCAGCGCCCCGGCGGCGCGCGCGTGGTAGGCGACGCCGGCGTCGGTGAGGTGGAGGCTGCGCGTGGTGCGCTGCAGGAGGCGCACGCCGAGCGCCTCTTCCAGGCGGGCGACGCGCCGGCTCACCGCCGACTTGGGCAGCCCGAGCTGCGCGGCGGCGCCGGTGAAGCTGCCGGCCTCGACCACGCGGACCAGGGCCACGACGTCGTTCAGGTCCTCGGGCGGGCGGCCCTTGCTGCGGGGGCCGCTGCCGTTTCTCGTCGAGACTGCCTTCACGTCTGCGCGCAAACCTACCACCTCAGGTCCCTGCGGCGAGCGCTTCCAGCCGGCCGAGCAGGCCCCGCGGCGCGCGCACGCGCACGAAGGTCCCGTCGGCGTCGTGGCGTTCGCCCATGACCCGCGCCTGCGTGAACATCGCCCCGACCGCGCCGTGCCGCGCGTAGGGGACGAAGATCTCGCGCTCCTCCACGTCGCCGTCGAAGAACGCGATGATCATCTCCCGCACGCGCTCCACGTCGGCCGGATCGTGGGCGGAAACCATGATCGCGTCCGTATATTCCAGGGACAGCGCCTCGCGCTCGACCTCGTCGACGCGGTCGATCTTGTTCAGGACCAGCCGGAAGGGCACGCCCTCGGCGCCGATGTCGGAGAGGACTGTGCGCGTGACCTCGAGCTGCGCGCGGAAGGTGGGGTCGGAGGCGTCGGCGAGGTGGAGGAGCAGCGAGGCCTCGAGCGCCTCGTCCAGGGTGGAGCGGAAGGACGCGACCAGCTGGTGGGGCAGCTTCTTGATGAAGCCGACGGTGTCGCCGATGAGGATCGGAGGGTGGGTCGGCGGCTCCAGCAGGCGCACCGTGGTGTCGAGCGTCGCGAACAGCTTGTCCGCGACGTAGACGCCGCTCCCGGTCAGCGCGCGCATCAGCGAGGATTTGCCGGCGTTGGTGTAGCCGACCAGCGCCACGCGGCGCGCGTCCTTGCGGCGGGCGCGACGCGTCTGCTGCTGGGCCTGGACCTCGGCGATCTCCTCGCGCAGCTGCGCGATGCGATCGCGGATCTTCCGCCGATCGAGCTCCACCGAGCTCTCGCCGGCTCCCTTGCCGCCGACGCCGCCGCGGACGCGGTCGCCGCCCGCGCCCGTCTCGCGCAGGCGCGGCGCGACGTACATGAGCCGGGCCAGCTCGACCTGGAGGCGCGCCTCCCGGCTCTTCGCGTGGCGGTTGAAGATCTCGACGATGACGCTCGATCGATCGAGGACCTCGGCGCCGGTGGCGCGCTCCAGGTTGCGGGCCTGGCGCGGCGAGATCTCGTGATCGACGACGACGATCTCGGCGTGGCCGGCGGGCGTGAAGCCCTCGGCGCGGTCGTCGTCCGGATCGACGCCCTCGTCGGTGGGCTCGTCGCTGGCCGCGAGCTCCTCCTCGTCCTCCTCGCCGTCGTGCTCCTCCTTCTCGCGACGGAGCCGCGCCTTGTCCTTCTTCTCCGGGGCGCCGGTCGGGATCTCCCCGGTGCCTCCGGTCCAGGCGGCAAGCTCGTACAGCTTGCCGGCCCCAAGGACGGCGCCGGTCGCCAGGTGGCGGCGGCGCTGCTGCACCGTGCCGATGACCTGCAGGCCGAGCGTATGGACGAGGCGACCCAGCTCCGCGAGGTCGGCTCCGTGCTGCTCGTCGCTGGTGCCGGGGAGCTGCACCGCGACCAGCACCGCGGTGGGCCGCGGCTCGGTCGAGGTCCTGTCGTCGTTGCGATCACGCGTCATTCGGTGGGCGGGGGATGACACGGCGCATGCCGCGTGGAAAGGGCGAGCACGCTACGCTGCGCCGGTGAACGACGATCGCCCCCCCGCCGCAGGCTCTCCTGGCCGCCCCGACGAGGCCGAGGTCCGCCGTGTCGGCCTGTGCACCGGGTGCACGAACGCCCGACGGATCACCTCCGGTAAGGGCTCGGTCTTCTGGATGTGCCGGGCGCCCGAGCTGCCCAAGTACCCGCCGCTCCCGGTGCGCCGCTGCGCATCCTTCCTGGCGGGGCCGGTCAGCGCATCGCCGATGGCCGCCTCGGCGAGTGCCTCGCTGGGCATGATCGCGCTCATGACGCTGCTCGCCGGGTGCTCCACGCCGCCGCGCGCCTCGAGCTCGGCGGCCACCGTCGACGTGCCGGCGCCGCCTCCCGCCGGGCCGCCCGCCTCCGCGCCATCGCCCGCTGCGCCGGCCACCGGCTCGCTCGCCGGCTCCTGGTCGTCTCCGTCGTGCGGCGCACGCACCTACGAGCGCATCCTCGTGCTCACCGACGGCGGCGCCTTCACCGCGACCGACCGGGTCTCCCCCTGCCCACCCGGCGCGAGGTGCGTGTGGTCGGGCATCATCACGCGCGAAGGCACCTGGACCTCCGCCGACGGCCGGCTCGCGCTCACCGTCACCAGCGAAGGCAAGGGTGCAGGCAAGCCCCTCCCTGCCTCGCTCCTCGTCGAAGGCGACAGCCTCGCCGAGGAGGACGGCTCCGCCCGCTGCGCGTACACCCGGCGGTAGCGTCGCCGGCGAACCGCGCCGCGGACCCAGGGAGGCCTCTAGGGGGCCGGGACACCATCCGGGGGTGGCGGCACCCGCGCGGAGTCGATGGCGGCCGCCACCTCGCGGAAGGAAGCGAGCACGGCGCCGGGGCAGCGCGGGACGCCGGCACCGTCGGGGCAGCCGGCGGCGGCGAAGCGCACCGTGTCCTCGAGCGCCTTCACGTAGGCGCCCCCCTCCCAGCGCGCGAAGTGGTGCCCGACATTGAAGGGCACGCGGCCGGCGGCGAACGCCTGCACCAGGGCGCCCTGGTAGTCCTCGCGCATCCGGTCACCAGGTACTTTGAGCTGCATGTAATTGTAGTCCATGGGCACCGCGCGCACGCCGGGCCACGCGGCCAGGCCGAGCTCGAGCAGCCGCGCCCCCCCGCGCGACACCGCGACGTCGCGCGGCATGCCGGGCGTCGAGGCGAGGCTGGTGTCGTAGCGGTAGCCGCGCGAGATCAGGGCCTCGAGCATGGCGTCGTTGGTGCCCAGGTACGGCGCCCGGAAGCCGATCGGCCGCAGCGGGCGCAACACCACACCGCGCGGCGGTGGCTCGGGGACCGGCAGGCACAGGTCCTCGTCGTCGCGGAAGAACGGGGCGCCGCACACCAGACCCTGCGGACACTTCTGGCGCAGATTGCACGCGGGCGCACACAGGCGGCCGGCGTCGCCGAGGTCGGCGCAGCGCGCATCGTCGCAGTCGGCGTCGCCGCTGCAGCTCGCCCCAGGCCCGCGCGGCGGCGCCGACGCCAGCGCGTCGAAGCGCGGAAACACCGCCCGCCCCGCCTCGTCGCGCACCGGCTCGAACACCAGGGTGTCGGCGATCTGGTGGAACGCATCGAGCTCGGCGCGCCAGGTGGCGAGATCCCAGCTGGAGCCGTCGTGGTGACCGACGCCGTGGCTCGCGATCTCGTGGCCCTCGTTCACCGCGATCTGCGCCAGCGCGCGCCGCACCAGCACCTCGCTGCGGGTCCGCGCGCGGCCGATGGTCGACGGGACCTTCGCGGTGTCGAAGTAGCAAGTGTTGACGAAGAACGTGAAGTGCACCGGACGACCGCTGCGCGCGGCGGTGGAGCGGGCCAGCTCCAGCGTCTCCAGCCAGCCGCCGAAGCGCTGGCTGCCGTCGAACGCGGCGGTGAAGAAGAACGGCAGGCGCGCGCGCTCGACCTCCACCGGGCGCGAGAGGAGCATCGTGTGCCGCTGGGCGGGTCCGAGCGCGACCGCGCTCGCGGTGGGCGGCGCCGACGCCACCCCTGGCGACGCCGACACCGCGAGCGGCGCGGCAGACACCAAGGCCGGCGAGGCCGACGCCCCGGCTGGCGGCGAGGCCTCGGACCCGGCGTGTGAGCCCGGGGGCGCCGATGGATCGCTGCTGCAGCCGGCGGCGAGCGCGGCAGCCAGGAGGGCGCCGGCGCGGCACCTGGCGGCGCCACGGATCACGCCACGGGCAGCTGGATGACCGGCTTCTTCGGGTGGCGCCGGTAGAGCAGCACGGTGCGCCCGACGATCTGGGCGACGTGCGCCTTGAGGTCGGCGCCCAGCCGCGCGCCGACGTCGTCGCGGTCCTCCGGGCACTCGGTGAGGAGCTTCACCTTGACCAGCTCATGGTGCCCCAGCGCCTCGTCGATCGCGCGCAGCGCGCCCGGGGTGAGCCCATTCTTGCCGAGCTGCACCAGCGGATCGAGGTGATGTCCCAGCGATCGCAGATGGCTCCGCTGCTTGCCCGTCAGCTCGGTCACGTCCCGTTCCTCTTCCCGTTCCGCGCGCCCGGCCCCTTGGGGCCCACCAGGGACCGGAGGACGCACCGCGCGACCTCCTCGCCCGAGTCGTCGCGCATGCTCACCGGCACCTCGTACTCGCGCCGCTCGCTCGTCTCCGGCACCGGGCAATCGCAGACCCCGCGGATCGTGCCGCGCGACTTCTTGACATAGTCGATCGACAGGCCGGACACGATGAAGCGCGCGTCGTCGGGCAGCGAGTAGGCGAGCGCCAGGTTGCCGGTCAGCTCGGCCAGGTTGACCAGCGCCACCGCGTGCACGCTCCGCAGGTGGTTACGGAGCGCCGGGCGGTCTCGCATCACCACCTCGGCGTGGCCGAGGCGCAGCTCCTCCACCCGCGCCCCGATGGTGCCGGTGTACGCCGCGGCGCGGCCCACCGCGAGGCTGAAGAGGCGCTTGCCGCCCGGCAGCGGGAACATGCGGTCCCACATGTCCCGCACCACGTTGCGATCGCCGGAGGATATCGCTGCCGGATCGAGCCAGCCCAGATCGAGCGCCGCCAGCGCGCGCGAGGTCGCGGTGCCGAGCGCCGTCACTGGCCGCAATCCTCGCCGCAGGCGAAGCAGTCGATGGTGTCCCAGCCGTACGCGGTGCAGTCGCAGTAGCCGTCGTTCTGGCCCTCTTGCTCCGCGCTGCCGTCGCACTGCTGCAGACCTTCCCAGCCGCAGCCCTCGGGGCAGGAGTCGACGAAGGGGCAGTCCGCGTCGGCGGTGATGCAGCGCTCGCAGTCGTTCGCGTCCCACGCGGCGTCGCCGCCGCAGTTGCAGGCGCCGTCGTGGGCGAGCCCGCAGGTGTCCAGGGCCCCGCAGCAGCCGTCGGACTCGCCCGCGGGGCAGCCCGCGGGACAGGTCGTGGTGACGCAGCCATCGCAGAACGCGCAGTCGACCGCGTCCCACTCGTGCAGGCCGTTGCAGTCGCAGGCACCGTTGCCGGCGCGCCCCTCGGGGTCGCCTTGGAGACAGGCGGTCGCGCTCCAGTCGACGCAGCCACCGACCGGGCAGCTGTGGTTCTCGAGGTGCACGTCGATCAGCGCGGTGTTGTTCGTGTAGTCCGCCTCGGCCAGGACATGCTCGCCGTTCAGCGTGATCTCGAGCCGGTAGTCGCCGGCGGCGACGTCGGAGATGTCTATCCACTGGCACGGCAGGTGCGACTCGTAGATGTCGGCGAACCCGTCCTGGATGCCCTGGAAGCCGCAGTCGTAGAGCGCCTGCTGTCCCTGGGGGACCTCGAGGTCCAGCAGGCAGAAGGCCTGCTTGTGGCCGGTCGCGGCCACGCGCCCCTCCGCGTCGAGCAGGCGGTACTCGGCGTAGCTGTTGAAGTGGTAGTGGTCGTGGCACGAGCTGTAGACGTAGAGGTCCTCCGGCACCGCGGCGCACGCCGGGTCGTCGTCCCCCAGCTCGCAGGGCGTGTTGCCCAGGAAGAGGTCGCCCTCGCCCACGTTGGGTGTGCGTAGCGAGAACTTGAGCAGGCGCCGATCGCCCGGCGCGCCGATGCAGCCCTCGAAGAGCTCGCACGAGCTCTCGGAGAAGCTCCGCTGGACGACCTCCATCGAGCGCTCCAGGTAGCCCTCGTCGGCGAGGATGTCGGCGAGCTTGCACTGCCCCTCGTCGCAGCGCGCCCCGATGGGGCAGCAGCGATCGCCGCAGGCCCGCTCGAGGCCGCACTGGGCGAACGCGGTGCAGATGAAGGCCTCGCCGTCGGGCTCGCCCTCGCACAGCTCGCCGATGCCGCACAGAGTGCCGTCAGGGCATGTGGTATCGCAGCTGACCGCGCACACCGACGCGCCCACGGTGGGGCCGGGGCAGCAGACGCTGAGGTCGTCGCAGCAGGCAAGTGGCTCGTCGGCGACGACGTCGCACGCCTGGCGGTCTCCGTCGCATGCCTCGACGCAGACGCCGTCCTGGCAGAGAGCCAGCTCGGGGGGGCAGCCCTGCTCGCAGGCGCTGGGGCCAGAGCCGCCGGTCCCGCTGCCGCTCCCATCGCCGCTCCCGCCGCCCCCGTCGCCGCCCGCGCCGTGGCCGCCCGACGAGGCGGTGGCGACGGTGCCGGTGCCGGTGCCGATTCCGGTGGAGCCGACGGTCGCGGTCGAGGTGGTCGCCGACGAGCCGCCGCCGTCGCCCCCGCCCCCGGC
>JBKJLX010000593.1:0-5248 GCA_046596645.1 Polyangiaceae bacterium | reverse complement strand
GGGGCGCAGCTGCATCGTCCGTCATCTCGAGCGGCGCCGACGCGACCGACGCGGCGTCGACCGGAGCGCCGAGCGGACCGGGCACGTCGACCGGGGTCGGCGGCGCGAGCAGCGGCGGCGCCACGATGGGGAGCGTGGCCAGCTCGGGAAGCGCGGCGGGAGGAGGCGGAGAGGAGGGCGGCGGCAGTGGCGGCACGGCGACGTGCGTGCTGGCTGGAGACGGCGGCCTGCACGTGCCGACGTCCCACGCCCTGCTGCTCGGACCGACCCGGGGACCGCTCGCCAGCACCCCCGATCTCGATGCCACGCTCGATGGGCAGCGCGTCGTCTTCGCGGGCGCGGTGGTGGCGCCCGGCGACCAGGACACGTTGTTCGAGGGTGCGCCGCTGATCCCCGCAGGCGAGCGCGCGGTGGTCCTCGGTTGGGCCGATGAGGACGGCACGGCGGCCGAGGCGTGGATCGTCGAGAACGCGCCGCTCGAGGACTTCACCTACCCGGTGGTCGACGTGGTCTCCGCGGGACCCGGGCGGGTCTACGTGGCCGCATCGCACGGGGTGGAGTCGTTCAAGGTCCTCGCGATCGACCTCTGCACGCGGGAGGAGACGGTCGTCGCCTCCTGCGAGGGAGCCACGCTCCAGAGCGCGCAGATCGATGCCGACGCCACCGGGCGCATCGCGTTCTCCTTCAACAATGCCAACGGCTCGCCGACCTGCTCGGTCTTGCCGCGCGGCTGTCCACAGCCCGCGATGGGCGTCCTCGACACCAGGGTCTGGCTCGTCGACCCCGACGGGACCTGCTCGTCCACCTTGCTGCGTGGCAGCGCCGAGCCGGAGGTCATCACCTACCAGACCGCGGTCACCCTGGCGCTGGACGGGGACGCCGTGTACGCGTTCGGCAACTACGACGGAGCCATGTTCTCCGGCGCCGCGGCGATCGACACCGGCGCCACGACGGGGGTGTTCGACGTCTTCTTGACCCGGCTGGAGCGCGCCGGGGCCGCGCTGACCCCGGTGGACGCGTGGGACCTGGGGCGGCTCGTCTTCTACGGCGGGAAGGGTGTGGGCATCACCGGCGAGGGGGCGAGCCGGCGCGTCGTGACGGTTGCCACCCTGGACAGCGGGGTCGCTCCGCGCGGCCCGTTCGCGGGAGGGTCCATCCCCGCCGGCAATGGCACCGTCGAGGTCCTCAGCGCCGGCTTCTCCACGGTCGACGGAAGCCTCGTCCACGGCAGGTGGCTGGGCGGCCCCGCCATCGACGCGGTGACCCGCCTGCACGCGACCCCCGATGGCGTGATCGCGGCCGGGCGCACCGGGTACGAGTGCGGAGACACCATCGAGGGCGTCGACGGCGGCTGCGCTTACTTCGTCCGAATCGACGATCTGGGGGACGCGACCTTTGCCTTCCAGGTGGTCGAGCCGAACGACCCCGGCAAGACCGATCTCGGGCTGGCCGGCCTCGCCCGCCCTGACGGCGTCTGGGCGCTGGGCGTCACGGAGGGCGCCGTCGAGATCGTGGGAAGGTCCATTCCAGCGCCCGCCGACGGCCTCTCGAACGTGTATCTCGGCTTCGAGGCCCAGTAGTGATTCGCGCGCTGGCGCTCCTCATGCCCGGGGTCGCCTCTCGACGCGCGCGTGACAGGGGGTCGTCCCTCCGCGCCGCGGCCATGGTCGGCCTCGCGCTGACCACGGCATGCGGCGAGAGTGGGCCTTCACAGGCTGTCCCCCAGGCGCCGGAGCCGACGGTGGAGCCGGCATGGCATCCGGTGGTGCGGCGGCCGGGGTGGCGCTTCGTCTTCGAGAGGACGGGTGAGCGCTGCGTCGTCCTCCGCATCGACGACAAGGAGCTCGTCACCCGCGGCGAAGAGGCGGCGTGCCCGGTCGACCTGCAGGTGGGCGAGCGCATCCGCCTCGCGGGGATGGCGTGCATCCGCGAGGGGCCTGATCGCGCGCGCACCCTCCCCGTGGTGTGCCCCGACCCGCTGACCAACGCCGAGCGTGAGCTCATCCAGGAGAAGGGCCTGGAGGAGAAGGAGCTGCTGGAGAGGAGCCCGAAGTGAGACCGCCACCACGCGGATGGCAGGTCGACACCCTGGCCATGCCGTCCTAGTAGAACGTCGCATGCTCTCTCCTACGGACGCTCCGGACGGATACAGCGTCAGCGAGATCGTCCAGGAGAGTGAGCGCTTCCTCCGCTACGCGGGGCAGCGCAGCAACGACGGCACCCCCGTCGTGCTCGAGACGCCTCGAGCTGCGCGCCCGACCGATCGCGACGTCGCGGAGCTCGCCCACGAGCTGAATGTCCTGACGCACCTCGCGGGTGGTCCGGTGGTGGCGGCGCTGACGATGGAGGAGGCGAGGGGCCGGCCCTGGCTGGTGCTCGAGCGCCCCGGAGGAGAGACGCTCGATCGGATCGCGGCCCGGTACCGTGCTCCAGCACGCGCAGTGGCGATGGGAGTCTCCATCGCCCGCGCCCTGGCGGAGGTGCATCGGCGCGGCGTCGTCCACCGCGACCTGAAGCCCGACCACGTGCTCGTGCTCGAGGATGGGACGATCCAGCTCACCGGGTTCGGCCGCGCGTCGCTCGTCCGCGTCGACGCCTCGGCCACGCGCAGGCAGGGCTCGCTCGCGTACATGGCGCCGGAGCAGACCGGGCGGATGAACCGGCCTGTCGACAAGCGCGCCGATCTCTACGCCCTGGGCGTCATGCTCTACGAGCTGCTGGCCGGCCGTCGGCCCTTCGAATGCAGCGATCCCCTCGAGTGGGTCCACGCGCACATCGCCCGGGTCCCGGTCCCGCCCTCACGGCTCGACGAGAGGATCCCCGCGTCGGTGGACGCGATCGTCCTCAAGCTGCTCTCGAAGCATGCCGAGGGCCGCTACCACGGAGCGGCGGGTTTGCAGCGCGACCTCGAGCGATGCTCCGCGGACCTTGCGCGCGGGGAGACGCTCCCCTTCGAGCTCGCGCAGGACGACGTGCCCGACGACTTCCGCGTCGCGCACCGTCTCTACGGGCGCGAGGCGGAGGTCGCCCGCCTGGTCGCGGGGTTCGACCGCGCGAGGCGCTCCGGGAGCTGCTCCGTCACCGTGGTCGGCGGCTACTCGGGCGTCGGCAAGTCGGCGCTGGTCGGCGAGCTCTACCAGCCGATCGTGCGTGCCCGTGGGCGCTTCGTCTCCGGCAAGTTCGACCAGTACAAGCGGGACATTCCCTACGCGACCCTCGTTCAGGCGCTTCGCGACCTGCTGCGGGGGCTCCTGGTCGCCTCCGAAGAGTCGCTCGCCGCGTGGCGCGATCGACTGCGCGAGGCGCTTGGCACGCACGGCCGGCTCATCGTCGACGTGGTGCCGGAGCTCGAGCTCATCGTGGGTCCGCAGCCGCAGGTGCCGGAGCTGGACCCGCACGCTGCGCGGAACCGCTTCGAGCTCGTCTTCAGCGCGTTCGTCCGCGTGTTCGCGCGTCCCGAGCATCCCCTCGTCATCTTCCTCGACGACATGCAATGGGCCGACGGTGCGACGCTAGCCCTCCTCGCCATCCTGGCGCGCCCCGGACAGGTGCCCGACCTCCAGCTCGTCCTCGCCTACCGCAGCAACGAGGTCGACCCCGGGCACCCGTTCGACCTCGCCATGGACGCCATGCGCGCGAGCGGCGCCAGCGTCGACGCCGTCACCCTCCTCGACCTCGAGCCTCGGCACGTCCTCTCGCTGGTCGCCGACACCCTGTCCCGCTCACCGGCCGACGCGGCGCCGTTCGCCACCGTCATCGGCAGCAGGGCGGGCGGCAACCCGTTCTTCATCGGAGAGCTCCTGCAGGTGGTGCACGCGCGCGGGCTGCTCCAGTTCGACGCCCACCTCCGCGGATGGGCCTGGGACGAGTCGGCGATCTCCGCCATCGACGCGACCGCCAACGTGGTGGACCTGCTCATCGATCGCATCCGCAACTTGCCCGGCGGCACGCGGCGCGCGCTGACGGTCGCATCGTGCTTCGGCAGCCGCTTCGACTCGAGCACGCTGGCCACCGTGCTGGAGGCTCCACTCTCGTCGGTGGAGACGTCGCTGGACGTGGGCCTGGGGGACGGGTTCGTGGTCGCGGTCGACGACGCGCTCGGCGGCGCACGGACGCTACGCTTCCAGCACGACCGCATCCAGCAAGCCGCTTACTCCCTCCTGGCCGACGAGCGGACCGCTATCCACCTGCGCATCGGACGCGCGCTCCGCGAGCGGTTCAGCGCCGGTGCGGAGGACCTGCTCTTCGACGCGGTGAAGCACCTCGATCATGGAGCTTCGCTGGTCAGCGACGACGCGGAGCGAGGCCACCTGGTCGGCCTGAACCTCCTGGCAGGTCGGCGCGCCAAGGCGGCCAACGCGTGGGGCCCCGCGCGCGTCTACCTGGAGTTCGCGGTGTCCTTGCTGGATGCCGACGCGTGGGAGGCGAGTCCGACGACGACCTTCGCGGTCCACCGCGAGCTGGCGGAATGCGAGTTCATGGCCAGCCAGTTCGCCGCGGCGGAGGCGCGCTTCGAGGAGCTCCGTCGCCGCGCGACCTCTCTCGCCGCGCGCGGCGAGGTCGTGAACGCGCAGGTGAAGCTCTACGTGGTGATGGGTCGCTACGACGAGGCGCTGCGCCTGGGGCTGGGCGAGCTCGAGCCGTTCGGCGAACCGCTGGTCCGGAGCGAGCAGTCGATCGCCGACGCGATCGCGATGGAGCGCCGTCGCCTCGGGTCGAACCTGGCTGGCGCCGACGTCCGGTCGATCGTCGACCTCCCGGTCATCGTCGACCCCGAGCCGCGTGCGCTGATCGTCCTCCTCACCAGCATGGCGCCCGCCGTGTACTCGCGACGACCTGCCCTCTTTCCGCTGCTCGCGATGCGGACGGTCAACCTCAGCCTCGAGCACGGCAACTGCGAGCACTCCTGCTTCGGTTACAGCATCTACGCGATGATGCTGGCCAGCATCGACGGCGAGCCCGAGCGTGCCCTCCTCGTCTCCGAGGCGTCGATCGCGCTGAACGAGCGGTTCCGCGATCCGAAGCTGCGCGGCACCGTCCTCCACATCCACGCCAATCACATCGTCTTCTGGCGGCGGCCCTACGGCGAGGTGAGCGCCCTGCAGGAGCCTGCATTCCTCGCGTCCATGGAGGTCTGCGACCTCATGATCGCGGCGTACGTGAGCTTCATGGGCGGGTGGCAGTGCCACGAGCGCGGCGAGGCGCTGAGCAGCACCGAGCGCGCCATCGCGGGCTTCGAGGCGCTCGC
>JBKJLX010000282.1:0-3365 GCA_046596645.1 Polyangiaceae bacterium | reverse complement strand
TGCGGCATCGCGCGGGTCGCCATCGCGCCCTGCCCGTCGAAGGGGGTCGCGCTCGGACGGCTCAGCGCGTCGATGGGTCGCGTCTGCGTCGGCTTGCGCTGGAAGGGCAGCGCGGCGGGCGGACTCGCCCCGGGGGCCGACGTCGACACCCCGTCCCACCCGCCCTGAGCAGCCGAAGGCGCGAAGGGGAGCCCCTCGGTGGCCGCCACGAGGTGGGTCGACGTCGACTGCCGCGCCATCTCCGGCGGAGCTTCCTGCTTGCCGGAGTGCGTCTGCTCGACCTCGATCTCGACCTCCACCCCGATCACGTCGATGGCCGACGGCTCGTTCAGGGGCGCCGGAGGATCGCTGACGATGCTCGCGGCGAGGCCCGCCTCCAGCTCGCCGAGGGGAATCGTCGCGCGGTAGGTGACGCAGCAGATCTGCCGCTCGGTGTCGATCCACAGCGTGTCGGGGCGCATGGCGTAGCGACCTGCGGCGCGGCCGCCCTCCACGAACGAGAAGACGCGCACCGGCGCCAGCGTCGTGGCGAGCCGACTGGCGAGCGGGCTGAGGTGCTCGAGCACCACCCGTGGATCGTCGGGGAGGAAGTCGGGCTGCTGGTCGACCGGCGCGACGTTGAAGAACGTGGGGTGGACGCCGGTCGGAAGCCGAGCGTCATACCAGCGGCCGCCGACGCCAGCCGGCCCCGCGCTGCCCGCGAGGTGGGCCCGCTGCGGCCAGCCGGGAGGCACCGGCGAAAAGGCGACCGGCTCCACGTAGTCCCCGCGGCGGAGAGCGCGCGTGCCTGGCGGCACCTGGTGCGGCAGCGAGATGCGCCCGCGACGATCTTCCTCGTCGAGGGAGATGCCGGCCGGGTTCTGGGTGTCGCGCCCCCCGGCGGCGTTCTGCCAGCCGAGCGGCATGGTCGTGAAGAGCGGCCCCTCCACCACCTGGCCGGCGTCGTCGAGCCAGCGCGCGCAGTGCACCTCGATCGACTTGTCGACGGACCCGACCAGGACGCGCGCGACCAGCGAGGACACCGGTCGCGGCGCGTAGGCGGCGCCGACGACGATCACGTCGGGCCGGACCTTGAACGGCGCGAGATCGCTGGAGCCGCGCAGGACGCCGCCCGAGCCGTAGTGGTCCTCCAGGTAGACGGGCTCCTGGGTGGGGGCGAGCTTCGACTCGCCCGCCTCCAAGGCGAACGTCGCCTTGGCGATCGCCGTGAGGGACCATCCCCCGGAAGCGTCCTGCCAGAGGACGGCCGAGGACGGCAAAGACGTGGCCGACCAGACCCGCATCGCGACCCGAGACCCTATCATGGTGAGATGGTGAATCGTCGATGAGCCGTGGCATCGACACCGCAGGCGTCCCCGGGTGCGTGGAATGCGGCTGCTGCTGCTTCTCCTTCCTCGCCGAGTACGTCCGTGTGTTCGGCATCGACTGGGAGAGGATGGACGACCGAGCGCGCTCGTTCACCGAGGCCCACGAGAACCGGGTCGCCATGCGGATGGCGGACGGGCACTGCTCGGCGCTGGTCGTCGATCCGGTGGAGCGGAGCTACCGCTGCTCGATCTACGAGGTGCGGCCCGATGTCTGCCGCTCGCTGGAGCGGGGGAGCGGCGGCTGCCGGGCCGACCGCCACGAGAAGCGCGAACGACCGCTCCTTGCGGTGGAGAGGCTGCTGTCGCGCCCCACCTGATCGTTCCTCGGCGGATTGGGATACCGTGGCGCGGTGGGTCCCCTGGGTCGAACCTCCCGCGGCTGGGGGATGGCGTTCACGCTCGCCATCGCCCCGGCCCTCTGCTGCCTCACGATGGCCTCCCCGGCGATGGCGCAGGCGGAGCGAGAGCAGGCGCGCAAGCTCGGCGAGGCGGGGCTCGAGGCCTTCTCGGCCGAGAAGTGGCAGGAAGCGCACGATCGCTTCCAGGAGGCCGACCGGCTGTTCCACGCGCCGACGCTGGTGCTCTACATGGCGCGTTGCCAGTCGAAGCTGGGCCGGCCGGTCGAGGCCAAGGCACTGTACGAGCGCCTGCTCGCCGAGCCGATCCCAGCCGGCGCAAGCAAGGCCTTCGTCGAGGCCCACGAGACGGCGAAGTCGGAGCTCCTCAGCGCCGCCGCGCAGGTGGCGACGCTGCAGGTCGTCCTCACGAACGCCGACGGCGCGTCGCCCCAGGTCCTCATCGACGGCGCGCCGGTCCCTGCCGAGCAACTCGCGGCGCGGCCGATGAACCCCGGCGAGCACTCGATCGAGGTCGTGGTGGCGGGGGCCGAGCCCATCGTCCAGTCGGTCACGCTCGAGGCCGGCGGCTCGAAGACGGTCGAGATCGCTTTGCCGGCGCGCCGCCCTCTTGCGACCCCCCCCACGGCGTCGGAGGCGGAGCACGAAGAGGGGTCTCTCTTGCCAGCCGTCGCGGCCTTCGCGGTCGGCGCAGCGGGCTTCGGGGTGGGCGCCGTCACCGGCATCATGACGCTGTCGCGCGCCGACGATCTGAAGGCGCAGTGCGCCGACAACCGCTGTCCGTCTCGCCTGGAGGCCGAGGCGGATCGCATCGACGCGCTCGGCGTCGTCTCCACCATCGGCTTCATCGTCGGCGGCACCGCCACCGCGGCCGGCGTCGTGCTCGTCCTCGTCCGCCCCGGCGCGGACGATACCTCGTCCACCAGCTTGAACGCGAGCGTCGGTCCGGGACGGATCGACCTGCAGGGGCGGTTCTGATGCGGGAGACGGCAAAATGGGCGGGCCTCCTCGTCGCCGGCGTCACAGGCGCGGGCTGCGGGCTCTTCGCGGACATCGGGGATCTCGAGTACGGCACCGGGGGTAGCAGCGCCTCGACCGCTACCGCGGTCGGCCCGGGAGGGACGACGGCCGGCGCGCCGTCCTCGACGGGTGTCGGCGGCGGCCCCGCCGGCACGGGCGGCACCGGCGGCACCGGCGGCGACGAGAGCACCACCTCGACCACCTCGACCACGACGTCCTCGTCGGACGGCGGCGGTGACGCGGCCGGCGGCGCGACCGGCAGCGGAGGCGAGGGCGGGGTGTTCGACCCCGGCGAGCGGTGCGGCAACGGCGTCGACGACGACGATGACGGTCTCGTCGACTGCGAGGACGACGAGTGCACCGGCGAGGGCTGGTCCTGCGTCGAGTTCCCCACGGAGCAGGGCTTCTCGGGACGCGTCGCGTTCGCGTACGGCACGCCCGACGGTCCCCCCGAATGCGCAGCCGGCTGGACCGAGATCGCGCGGGGTGGCGTGGGCACCGTCACCGCCTCTCCGGCGACCTGCACCGCTTGCTCGTGTGGCGCCGCCACCGGGGGCGTGTGCAACGCCACGCTCGACACGTACGCCGACGGCACGTGCGCCACCCTCAGCACCCAGGCCAC
>JBKJLX010000195.1:0-3310 GCA_046596645.1 Polyangiaceae bacterium | reverse complement strand
TGCTGCCGTGATGCGCCTCCAGGTCGACCACCAGCTCCAGCTGGAGCGAAAGGATGGGGATGGCCGAGGCGACCGAGTCGAGCGTCGCCGCGCCATGGAACAGATCGAAGAGGCCCTCGACGCCGACGCCGAGCCCGGCCGCGCCGAAGAAGACGCATCCCAGCGCCAGCTCACCGCCGACGTTGGAGTCGGGATCGAGGAGGAAGGTCGGCCCGGCGCGACCGAGGACCAGCCATCGCGGATCGAGCCGCAGCGTGGCCAGGTAGGTCGGGGTGACGAACGTCTGCGATATGCCGTCCAGCGCGCCGCCGAGGTGGAGCGCGACGCCGTGCTGCACCCCCTCGGCCGTGCCGTAGGTCCCCGCCAGTCCGAGGTCGAGGTACGTCGCGGTCAGCGAGAGCGACGACGCGTCAGCCCCCAGCTGCGTGGCGAGCCGGTAGGGGTTGTTGAAGCGTAGGCCCTTGCCGACGCCGAGGCTGG
This sequence comes from Polyangiaceae bacterium, assembly GCA_046596645.1. Lineage (GTDB taxonomy): Bacteria > Myxococcota_A > Polyangia > Polyangiales > Polyangiaceae > JBKJLX01. Next base: position 2,830 of record JBKJLX010000195.1, on the reverse strand, counting down.
CGATGAAGTGGCCGGTCCCCCGCGGCTCCTCGCGCAGGCGGCGCAGGCGCGCGAGCGCCTGCTTCTCGTCGGCCACCGCGCGATCGGCGGACCGGACGGACGCGATCTCGCCCGGCGGCGGCGCGTCGGCGCCCTCCGCGCCGCTGATCGCGGCGAGCGCGACCACCAGCGCGGCGGCCCACCGGGCACCTCGCCTCACCGCCGCCTCGCAGCGCCGCCAGCCGAGGAGGCATGCGGCGCGTGGGGCGCAACGGCGAGGACGCGCCGGGCCAGGGTCGACAGGCCGCGGGCGAGCGCGCCGTCCTCGACGCCCAGCGCGGTGTAGGGGGGGAGCGCAGCGACGGCAGGGACGACAGCGGCGGCGGCGCGGCCGGCGACGACGGTGACAAACATCTCGCGATGGGTGAGGACGTGGCGGACCTCCCCACGCACGGTGAGCCGCGATCCCCCCCGGAGGAGCCCGGCCGCGCGCAGGGCGCTGGACGCGTCCGCCGCCGAGGCGACCTCCAGCATGGGCGGCTCCCACATCCCTCCGAAGAGGCCCTCGGCGGGGCGTTGCCCGAGGAGCGCCCTGCCCTCCTCGTCGCGCAGTACCGCGGCCACCAGGCGCACCTCGCGGGGCGCCTTCTTGGGCGTCGTCCGCGGCAGCTCGTCCACCCGTCCCTCGCGCCGCGCCACGCAGTCCCGCTCGAGCGGGCACACCGCGCACGCGGGGGAGCGCGGCGTGCACACGGTCGCGCCCAGCTCCATCAACGCCTGGTTGAAGCGGCCGGGGCGATCGATCGGGACCAGCGCCGCGGCCTCGGCCCACAGCCGGCGCTGTCCCGCCGCCCCGCGCGGGTCGTCGTCGATGCCGGCGTACCGTGCGAGGACGCGGGCGACGTTGCCGTCGACCACCGCAGCGGGGCGATCGAAGGCGATGCTCGCCACCGCTCCCGCGGTGTACGCGCCGATCCCGGGGAGCGATCGCAGCGCGTCCACCTCGTCCGGCAGCTGGCCGTCGAAGCGCGCCACGACCTCGCGCGCGCACAGCCACAGGTTCCGCGCGCGACGGTAGTAGCCGAGCCCGCTCCACCGGGAGAGGACGTCGTCGACGGGGGCCGCCGCCATGGAGCGCGCATCGGGGAAGCGCTCCAGCATGCGGTGCCAGTAGGGCACCACCGTCTCCACGCGCGTCTGCTGGAGCATCACCTCGGAGAGGAGGATCGCCCAAGCGTCGCGCGTGCGCCGCCACGGAAGGTCGCGTGCGACGCCGTCGTACCAGCCGCCGAGCAAGGCGGCGGTGCCCTCGGGCGAGCGTCGCGCACCGGAGACCGATCGACCCATCCGCGGCCCGAGGCTAGTGTGGCGAGGGCGACGTGAGGCTCCCAATCTTCCGCTCCGCCTTGCTCCTCGCCGGGGCGGCGTGCTCCGGCGAGGCGCCCCCGCCCTGGGAGACGACCTCCGCCGAGCCGGGCGCGCGACTTCGCGTCGATCCGCCCATGGCGCCCACGCCGACCCCCTCCACGTCGACGTCGGCGAGCGCGCGACCGGCCCGCGCCAGGCCCCCGGGCGCGCCGCCCGCCTGCGACGAGGGGCTGCGCGCGTCGGGCGAGCCCCGGCACGACGTGACGCGGCTGGGCCTGGTCTGCGGTCCCACCGAGGGATTCCGGCGCGATCTCGACGCGATCGAGGGCGCGCTGGCCGAGGGGGGCGCCGCGGTGGAGGTGCCCCTGCCGCTCGAGCCGGGCCGCTGTTACCGCATCGTCGCTGCGGCCGAGACCACCATCTCCGACCTCGATGTCGAGCTCCGGAGCGAGCGGGATGTCCCGCTCGCCAGCGACGACGACGACGAGCCGCTCGTGGTCGTGCACCGCGACGGAGCGCCCTGCGCCGGGTCGGGCGGCGAAGCCCGCGCGATCTTTCGCGCCGGAAAGGGGCGAGGCCGCTTCGCTGCCGAGGTGTGGTCGAGGCCCTCCGGCGACGCTTCCGCGGCTCCCGCGGGCGCGGGTTCGATTGACGGGCCCAGGGGTGAGGACTAACACGCCGGCCATGGCGTCGGATTCGGAGCCGCCCGCCCGTCATCAGGGCGATCCCGGCGGCAGCCAACCGCCGCCGCCGCGGGCGTCGACGCCTCCTACCGGCGTCTGGCCCGCGAGCGAGCGCGGCGGGGACGACCCGGACCGCAAGCGCCGGTTCGCCGAGCGCGTGCTGCCCGAGCTGGTCAAGCGCCTGGTCGAGCGCGCCGTCGAGAGCGGCGTCGAGAAGCTCGCCGAGCAGCCCGAGAACCTGCGCAACTTCATCGCCGATCTCAAGCTGCCGAAGGAGGTCCTGCAGGACGTCTACGGCCAGATCGACGACACCAAGAACGGCCTTTACCGCGTGGTCGCCAAGGAGATCCGGGACGTCCTCGAGCAGACGCACGTGGCCGACGAGATCGTGAAGGTGCTGACCAAGCTCTCGTTCGAGATCAAGACCGAGATCCGGTTCATCCCCAACGACGCTGCGCCGCGGCCCGATGGTGAGGGTGAGGAGGCCACGGGGGCACCGGCGATGCCGGTGAAGCCGAAGGTCACCAGCGAAGTGACGATGCGAGACCGGGGTCGCGAGGAGCGGCCTCGGCGCTGAAGCGAAGGCGCCCTGACGGCATCGGTCCGCTGGGCGAGGGAGAGTCGATAGAGTGGCGACGGCAACGAAGAGCACCGCAGTGGTCGCAGGCGAGATCGATGCTTGGTGCACCAAGTGCAAGATGGATCTCAACCACCGCATCTGCGCGGTGCTGGAGGGCAAGGCGAAGCGCGTGCTCTGCCTCACCTGCAAGACCGAGCACAACTACTACAAGCCCAAGACC
>JBKJLX010000566.1:0-4553 GCA_046596645.1 Polyangiaceae bacterium | reverse complement strand
CTCGGCGGCGACGCGCCCGAGGCGCCGGTGGTGATCCCCGCGACCGAGTACTTCGACCGCGTGCGGCCGCTGGTGGAGCAGACGCTGGAGGCGCTCGATCCCATCCTCGCCGTGCTGGAGGAGAGCGGGGATCGCGACATCGCCGGCATCTACATGGTCGGCGGCGCCAGCGGCCTCCCCTGCGTGCCGCGCATCGTGCGCGAGCGCTTCGGTCGCCGCGTCCATCGCTCGCCCCACCCCGCCGCCGCCACCGCCATCGGGCTCGCCATCGCCGCCTGCGGCGAGGACGGCGGCAGAGGTGCGCCCTCGGTCCACGAGCGCTTCACCCGCCACTTCGGCGTCTTCCGCGAGGCCGACGCCGGCGGTCGCGTCACCTTCGACGGCATCTTCGAGAAGGGCACGCCGATGCCGCGCACCGGCGACGCGCCGCTGGTCGCGCGCCGCGTGTATCGCGCCGCGCACAACGTCGGCCACTTCCGCTTCGTCGAGTCCGGCGCCCTCGACGATCGCGGCGACCCCAAGGGCGACATCACGCCCCACGCCGAGATCCTGTTCCCGTTCGACCGCGACGTCGCGCTCCCCGACGTGGGCCTGGTCGAGGGAGTGCGAAGGCCGCCGGTCAAGCGCCTCCCCGGTGAGGGACCGCTGATCGAGGAGCGCTACGAGGTCGACGCCGCCGGCGTGATCGCCGTGACCATCACCGATCTCGATGCCGGCCGCGGCGCTCGCTACGTGCTCTGACATCGGGCGCAGCCCGCCCCTCGCGGCACGCGGCACGGTGAGCCGACTCGTGGGAGCTTCGGGCTGAAGCCGACCGTCGATCGCGGCCGACCGCGCGCTTTGGAGCGACGACGGCGCCAGACCCGGCCAGGGCGCCAGGAGGGCCGCCACCCTATCGGCATGGTCCTCGCCTCAGCGCGCCGCGCCTGTCGTTCGAATGGCCAGCTCCGTGAAGGCCAGGAGATCCTGGAGCCGGGAGCCCAGGGTCGACTCGACGATGGCGAGGTCGAGCTTCCGGTAGTCCTGGACGGCCACGTTCCGGAAGCCAACCATCTTGGACATCCGCTCGGCCAGGTCCGGAGCGAGGATGCCGGCGTCGGCCAGGAGGACGAACGCCTCTCGGCCGTCTTGCGGCACGCCCAGCCGGCAGGCGCGCTGCAGGTTCAATGGAGTTGCTCCGCTCTCGTGGACAGGGTTCTTGGTGTGTCGCTGACCGCAGCCGGCGCCTGTGGCACCACCACCACCGGCTCCGGCGAGCTCAGCCCGATGCGGCGCGCCGCCCGCCGCACCCAGCTGTCCTCCAGGAACGCCGCGTAGCTCACGATCATGATCCACGAGAACATCGGGATCAGCATCAGCATGTCGATCATCAGGTGAAACCCGACGCCCGCGAGCAGGACGTAGGGCTTCGCCTTGCGCAGCCACACCAGGGTGGGGAAGCCGAACTCGAAGACCAGCGTGCCCCAGGTCATCGCGTAGATCACGGGCGCGAAGTCGATGTAGCTCGGCCATTCGGCGAACACCGGCGACGCGAGCACGTCGTACAGCGCGCGTCCGTGGCGCCAGCGCGGCACGATCGCCTTGGCCATGGCGGTGTTCGCGTAGACGTAGGCGATCTGGATCTGGAGGAGGCGCAGGCCCCAGATCGATGCGTAGGGCGCGGCGACGCCGCGCCGGCGCCGCCACCACGAGGCGACCGACCAGCGGTGGCCCAGCGGCATGGCCACCGCGAGCAGCGCCACGATGGCGAAGAGGCGGTCGCCGCTGTTGAGGATCTGCGGCGTGCGGTGCTGGAGCGAGGTGTGCGCGAGGAAGATCAAGAATGCGCCGATGCGCGGCCAGGCGCCGATCAGGAGCATCAGCGTGCCGGCGGCGAGGACCCCCACGTGGAGCGGGCCCATCCAGCTGGCGGCGGGCGCGAAGCGGAACAGCGACCACGTCATGTTGCCGACGCGCGACGGCATGATCCCGTCGTTGGAGAACCAGCGCGCGAGGTTCATCGCCACGCCGGCCGTGGTCACAGCGGCGAGCAGGCCAAAGGCGACACGGAAGACCGCCGCCGCCGAGCCGTCGGTCGGTGCCGCGACGAGCTCCACCAGCCGCGCCCGGACGTCGAGCGTGCGCAGCGCGTTGCCGACGCGGCTCACGGGTCGTCTCCGTCGTCGTCGGCGGTGTCATCGTCCGCGACGGGCAGGGTGCGCGGCTTGAGGGGGCTGCACGTCCGCCGCAGCACCACCTTGATCTCCTCGCTCCGCGTCCGCTTGCCTCGGTCGTCCCGCAGCTCGTGGAGGATCTGCACAGCGCGCACCTCCCGCACCTCGGGGATGGCCTTGCCCTCCACCCGGCACCAGCCGTCGAGGTAGTCGGCGCCGAAGCGCGCGCGGTCCTTGGCCGAGCCGAGCTTCGACTGGATCTTGCGCATGCGCGCGTCGCGGAACCTCTCGAGCGGACCCTTCTTGCCGGCCTCGGTGGTGGCGAGCAGGTGGGCCTCACCCGCCGCGTCGATCGCCTCGACGCGCACGTGGGTCGAGGACGGCCGCTTGGAGAACATCCCCCAGGTGTTGGTCAGGCGGAGCTTCTCGCCGTAGTGCCCGAACGCCGGCTGGAGCACCTTGCGGATCTTCGGGGAGGCGCCCATGACCGACATGGCCGCGACGTGCCAGGCGAAGAAAGCCACGGCCAGCACGCGGCCCACGCGCCGCGCGGTCGACAGGCGCGACCAGGGCGTCCACCACGGCGGCATCGCGCCCCTCACGGGCGGCGGCGGCAGCTCCACGCGGCGAACCTACCGCGGTCTTGCCGCGGTGGGACACTTCGAGTCACGGTTGGGTCGACCCGTGGGCGAGAGCACGCAGCAGGATTTCGTCTACGCGGGTGAGCGGGTGGCCGGTCGCTACCTGCTCCTCGGCGAGATCGGCCGCGGCGGTCACGGCGTCGTCTACCGCGCGTTCGACGAGCAGAACGGCGAGCAGGTCGCGCTGAAGGTGCTGGCGGGTGAGCTGGCGCAGGAGCGGCAGTACGTCCTCCGGTTGTGGCGCGAGGCGCAGTCCCTCGCGACGCTGATGGGGCACAGCGTCGTCCGCGTGTTCGAGTTCGACACCGACCCGCGCGGCTTCGTCTACATGGCGATGGAGCTGCTCGACGGCGATCCCCTCGACCTCTACCTGCAGGAGCTGGAGAGCTTCGGCCACCGCATGAGCGTGGTCAGCGTCGTCGAGGCGGTGGCCCCGGTCGCCCACGCCCTGGAGGCGGCGCACGCGCAGGGGATCATCCACCGCGACGTGAAGCCCGCGAACATCTTCCTCCTCGCGCCCCCGCCAGCCAGCGGCACCCGCCTCATGGACTTCGGCCTCGCGAAGACGCCCGACCTCGAGGCCATCACCGAGAGCGGCATGATCGCGGGCAGCCCCAGCTACATCGCGCCCGAGCTGTGGAATTCGTCGCCCTTCGATCACCGGATCGACGTCTACTCGCTGGCGGCGGTGATCTTCCGCACCCTGAGCGGCCGGCCGCCGTTCATGGCCGAGGAGACGCTGGACCTCTACCACCTGGCGACAGAGGCCCCGCGACCCTCGCTCAGCGCCTTCCGCCCGGAGATGCCGCGGGAGATCGACGGCTGGGTCGAGCGTGCACTCGCCATCGAAGCGGATCGACGCTTCGGCGACGTGGCGACGATGTGGGCCCACTTCGAGGACATCGCCCTGCAGTCCTCGGCGCCGAGCGTGCGCTTCTACCGTCAGCGCCACGGTTGAGGGCGACATGACCGCGCCCCCCTCGATCTTCGCGATCGACTTCGGCACCAGCAACTCCCTCCTCGCCGCCGCCTCGCCTGACGGGTGGCGGACGGCTTCCAGGGCCGGCTCATCCGCTCGATCAAGCGCCACCTCCCGTCGCGACCGTTCGTGGCGACGCAGATCGGCGGCCGCCAGGCCACGCTGGAGGATCTGATCGGCGCCTTCCGTGCACGGGCTCGCCCGCCGGGCGCGCGAGCTCGCGTAGGCGGTCGCTCAATCCAGCGAGATGACGCCGCACGCGATCTTCGCGCCCGGGCTGCCCTGCGCGCCGGAGTGCACCATGAAGGAGTGCCCGACCACGTTCTTCATCGCGTCGGTGCCGGCGGGGGCCACCGACCACAGCGAAGTGGTGATGGTCCGGGTGCCGATCCCGCTGGCTACCAGCACGTCGCCGATCTCGCCGAGGCCGCCGCCGGCATCGAAGTTGGCGCCCTGGACCGGGTTCTCGATGCCGGCCCAGTGACCGCCCGCGTCGGCGTAGGGGTCCTCCGCGTTGCCAGTGCACGCGGGGTTGTCGTGGATGTGCACCGCGTGGTTCCCATCCGGTGAGACGCCGGTCAAGTCGATGACGAGCGTCACCTCGTCGCCGACCTGGGTGAAGACTGCGGTGCCGGTGATCCCCTCGCCGGCGATGTTCGCGGTCGCGGACACGCCCGGCGCGCCACCCGCCCCACCGGTTCCAGCGGCGCCACCGGTGCCGGTGGTCGCGGTCTCGCCTCCGGCACCACCTTCGCCGGTGCCGCCGCTGCCGGCGTCGTC
>JBKJLX010000689.1:0-5795 GCA_046596645.1 Polyangiaceae bacterium | reverse complement strand
CTCGATGATCGCCTCGATGACGAGGTCGCAGTCCTTCAGCTTGGCGAGGTCGTCCTCGACGTTACCGGTCGTGACGAGGCGCGCCCCGCCGCGTTCTTCCACAAGGACGCCGCGCGCCTCGTCACGACCGGTAACGTCGAGGACGACCTCGCCAAGCTGAAGGACTGCGACCTCGTCATCGAGGCGATCATCGAGAAGGTCGAGGCCAAGCAGGCCCTCTTCGAGAAGCTCGAGAAGATCGTCCCCGAGCACTGCATCGTGGCGTCGAACACCTCCGGCCTCCGCATCTCGGAGATGACGAAGGGCCGCAGCGACAACTTCAAGAAGCACTTCCTGGTGCTCCACTTCTTCAACCCCGTCCGTTACATGAAGCTCCTCGAGCTGGTGGTCGGCCCCGACACCGCGCCGGAGACGCTCGCCCGCATCCGCAAGTTCGGCGAGGACCGGCTGGGCAAGGGCATCGTCATCGGCAAGGACACGCCGAACTTCGTCGGCAACCGCATCGGCGCGCACGCCATGCAGGCCGCCCTACACCAGATGATCGAGGACAACCTCTCGGTGGAGGACGTCGACGCCATCACCGGCGTGCCGATGGCTCACCCCAAGAGCGCCAGCTTCCGCACCGCGGACCTGGTCGGCCTCGACACGTTCGTGCACGTCGCGGAGAACTGCCACACGTCGCTCGAGGGCGACGAGGACCGCAAGGTCTTCGAGACGCCCGCCTTCGTGCGGACGATGGTCGAGAAGAAGCTCCTGGGCGACAAGACCAAGGGCGGCTTCTACAAGCGCATGCCCGACAAGTCGGTCCAGGCGTACGACTGGAAGACCGGCGAGTACAAGGCCAAGGGCGGCGACGACGGGATCCTCAAGTCGACCAAGTCGATCTCCAAGCTGGAGGACCCCAAGGCGCGCGTCCGCAAGCTGATGGCGGACGAGGGCAAGGCCGGCAAGTTCGCCTGGAAGGTGGTCAGCCGCTCGCTCGCCTACGCCGCCCGTCGCATCCCCGAGATCGCCGACTCCGTCGAGGCGATCGATGACGCGATGAAGTGGGGTTACAACTGGGACCTCGGGCCCTTCGAGACGTGGGACGCGCTCGGCTTCGCCGCGACCGTCGAGCGGATGAAGAAGGACGGCATCGCCCTGCCGCCGTCGATCGACACCATGGGGAAGAACGGCGCTACCGGCTTCTACTCCGGCGACGGCGCCAAGGTCTGGGACTTCAAGAAGGGCTGCTACGTCACCCGCGCCGTCGACGTCCGCACCCTGCCGCTCGCGCAGATGCGCAAGGGCGGGGCCCCGGTGCTGAAGAACGACGGCGCCGAGGCGTGGGACCTCGGTGACGGCGTGCTCGGCGTCACCTTCAAGACCAAGGCGAACAGCCTCGACGCCGACTCCATCGGCATGCTGGCGCAGGCGGCGGAGCGCGCGGAGAAGGACTTCGCAGGCGTCCTGGTCTTCAACCAGGGCGAGCACTTCTGCGTCGGCGCCAACCTGATGCTGGTGCTCATGGCGAGCATGAGCGGCGAGTGGGAGCAGATCCGGCAGATGGTCAAGGCGTACCAGGACGCGACGCAGCGCCTGAAGTACGCGACCGTCCCGGTCGTCGCTGCGCCCTATGGCATGACGCTGGGCGGCGGCCTCGAGCTCTGCTTCGCCTGTGACGGCGTGCAGGCCGCGGCGGAGACCTACTCCGGCCTGGTCGAGGTCGGCGTCGGCCTCATCCCCGGCGGCGCCGGCACCCTGAACATGATGTGGCGCATGCTCGACGCGGTGCCGGAGGGCGCGACGGTCATCACCCAGGAGCTGGTGACGCAGACCTTCAAGAACATCGCGCTCGCCAAGATCGCCACCAGCGCGGAGGAGGGGAAGCAGCTGGGCTACTTCCGCAAGACCGACGGCGTGTCCTTCGATCGCTCGCGCCAGCTGGCCGAGGCCAAGGCGCGGCTGCTCGGCATCGCCCACTCCGGCTACAACCCGCCCGCGCCGCGCGCCTACCAGCTGCCCGGCGAGAGCGGCACCGCCACCCTGTCGATGATGGTCGACACGCTGGTCGCCGGCGGTCACGCGAGCGAGCACGACGCGCTCATCGCGCGCAAGCTCGCCAACGTCCTCTGCGGCGGCGCCGGTGGCGCCTCTCGCAAGGTGACCGAGGAGGAGATCCTGGAGCTCGAGCGGGAGGCCTTCGTCAGCCTCTGCGGCGAGAAGAAGAGCCAGGAGCGCATGCAGTACATGCTCCAGAACAACAAGCCGCTGAGGAATTGAGCCATGCAGGACATCGTCATCGTCGACGCCGTTCGATCGGCGGTCGGTCGTGCCCACAAGGGGTCGCTGGCTCTCAAGCGCCCCGACGACCTCTCCGGTGAGGTCATCGCGGCGCTCCTCGCCCGCGTGCCCGGCCTCAAGGCGGATCAGATCGAGGACCTGGTCCTCGGCTGCGCCATGCCCGAGGGCGAGCAGGGTCTGAACGTCGCGCGCGTCGCCGGGTTCCTCGGCGGTCTGACGACGGAGGCCAGCGCCATCACCATCAACCGCTTCTGCTCCAGCGGCCTCCAGGCCATCGCGCTGGCGGCAGGCGGCGTGCTCATGGAGTCGCACGAGATCGCCATCGCCGGCGGCGTCGAGTCGATGAGCATGGTCCCCATGACCGGCAACAAGCTCTCCGCCTCGCCGCGGGCGATGGAGAAGTTTCCGTCGGTCTACACGCCCATGGGCATCACCGCGGAGAACGTCGCGAAGAAGTTCGAGATCTCGCGGCAGATGCAGGACGAGTTCGCCCTCAAGAGCCACCAGAAGGCGGCGGCGGCGATCGCGGCCGGCCGCTTCGAGGACGAGATCGTCACCGTGAAGGGCGTCAAATACGACGGCGACAAGAAGGTCGAGTTCGACTTCCGCAAGGACGAGCTGGTCCGCGCCGACACCAGCGCCGAGGGCCTGGCCGGCCTCAAGGCGGTCTTCTCGGTGGGCGGCTCGGTCACCGCCGGCAACGCCTCGCCCCTCAGCGACGGCGCCGCGGCGGCGATCATCACCTCCAAGAAGAAGGCGGAGCAGCTGGGCCTGCCCAGGCTGGGCTGGTTCCGCGGCTTCACCACCGTCGGCGTCGACCCGGCGATCATGGGCATCGGCCCGGTGCCGGCGATCCGCAAGCTGCTCGCCAAGCAGGGGCTGAAGATCGACGACATCGACCTCTTCGAGGTCAACGAGGCGTTCGCCAGCCAGGCCGTCTACGTCCAGCGCGAGCTCGGGATCCCCGAGGCGAAGCTGAACGTGAACGGTGGCGCCATCGCCCTCGGGCACCCGCTGGGCTGCACCGGCGCCAAGCTGGTGGCGACCGCGCTGCACGAGCTGAAGCGCCGCGGCGGCAAGTACGCCGTGGTCAGCATGTGCATCGGCGGCGGCATGGGCGCCGCGGGGCTGCTCGAGCGGGCGGGCTGACCCATCGGAAGGGCCCTCCGCGAGGAGGGCCCGGACGCCCGCCGCGGCCTTCTGGGCGTGCGCGGGCGTCGTCGCGTCTCGCAGGCGTTTAGCACCTGCGGCCGGCGTTCCTCTGTCGCGCGAGGCTTCCTCATGCCGCCAGTCCGGGGTCCATCACGGCTGGTTGGGCTCCTCGAGTAGGGGCCGCCAGGGATGCACGATCTCCAGCATCGAGCCTGACCTGCTCGAGCAGCGGTGAAGGCCGAGGAACGAGCGCCGCGCGGTGGCGCCAACTCGTGGAAGCCTCGACCGTCTCCCTGCCGCGCTCGCGCGCGTTGCAGCTGGACGACCCCAAAACGGCGAGGACGACGTCGACCCCGGAGCTGACTCCGCAGCGGTCGAGCGTCAAGAACCTCCGGGTTCCGCACCTGACAGGCTGCCACACGCGCGCCGCTCCTCCAAGGCCTTCGTTTGCCGGCGCCAACCCTCTAGCCTCCGGGCTCGATGCTGAATACCAACCCGGGACGCAAGGCGGCGCTGCGCGTCCTCGAGATCATCAGGCTGCGGGAGCTCGCCGACAGCTTTCAGCTCACCGTCGACAGGCGCTCGCGCGAAGGCCTGATCGACGCCCTCGCTGATGGCCGGCGAATCGACATCACGGCCCTCATCGGTCGTCTCACCCGCGACGAGCTGAAGGCGATGTGTCGGGCGCTCGGTGCGCCGGACGACGGCCGCGAGAAGGCAGCGATCGCCGAGCGTCTCCTCCGAGAGACCACGATCGCCGACGACGCAGAGGCGGAGGCGGCGCTCGACGCCCTGACCTCCAAGCCTTGGCGCAGTCGTCTGCTCGACCTGCTCAAGCGGGACGAGCTCATCGAAGGCGTCCAGGAGCTCGAGCTCGAGGTGGCCGATCGCCGCGTGCTCCAGCAGCTCCGAGATGCCATTGACAAGTCGCACTTTTCCATCACACGGGTCCTCGACAATCTGCCGCGGACGCGCCTGAAGGAACTCTGCCGCGTCCTCGACCTCGACGACAGCGGGCGCGAGAAGTGGCCGATCGTCCAGCGGCTCGCCCAGGAGTCGGGGATCGTCGGTGACGAGTCGACCGACCTCGAGGAGGCCGACGACGACATCGCCACGCGCGCGCAGCCAGATGTGCTGCGCCTGCTCCTGGACGGGCAGCTCGCCATCGACTCCGCCGGGACCTACTGGCCCGCGCGCGGCTCGCTTCGGGTAGGTGACGAGTCAGTCCCGGTCGATGTCTACGCGAGGGTCATCGGCTCCACCAGTCGAAACCCGGCCGAGCGGCGTTTCCAGAATCCCGTCACGAGCAACGAGATCGTCGCTCGTCCCGGGCGACTGTGCTTGCTGCTCGGAGTGTGGCTGGAGCAGGGAAAGGGGCGCGAAGTCCTGGTTGCGTTCGACGCTCACCGCCGGGTCGGAAAGACCACGCGCCGCTCCTTCTTCATGCCGCTCAGTCTCCTGGAGGCTGCCGCCGACACTGGGTTCGTCGAGCACGAAAGTGCGAGCGCCGAGACGATCTACGCGTTCCGCCCCGACTCGCTCAGGCGGTACATCGACGTGCTGCGCCCAGTCGCCACGCCGTCGCCCAATGCACGGTCAGCGTTGGCCCCCTCCTCGCCGCCGCCACCCGCCGGCGCGGCCCCGGTCGAGATTCGCCCGAAGTCTGGGATGTTCGCGGCCTTCGCACGGCTGAACTACAAGCCATGGTTCGCACTTGCCGAGCTGGTCGACAACGCCGTCCAGAGCTTCCTGTCGAACCGCGAGAACCTGTCCGCGCTCGGCACGCCCACCCTCATCGTGGACATCCAACTCGAGGGTGACGAGCTGTCCGTCACCGACCGAGCCGCCGGCATCCGACTCGAGGACTTTCCGCGCGCGTTCAGCCCGGCGTCGCCGCCGCCGGACGCCACTGGCCTCAGCGAGTTCGGCCTCGGGATGAAGGCTGCGGCGTCCTGGTTCGCGCGCGAATGGTCAGTGCGCACGTCCGCGGCCGGCGAACCCGTCGAGCGGACGATCTCCTTCGACATCGCGAAGATCACAGCCGAAGGACTGGACTTCCTACCGGTCACGGAGCGAGAGGCTCGCCCCGAGGATCACTTCACCGTGATCACGATGCGAAAGCTTCGGAATAAGCCGAAGGGCTCCACGATGGCGAAGATTAAGGAGCACATCGCGAGCATCTACCGCCTGCTGCTCAATGACGGGACGCTCCGCATCCGTGTGACCTCCAACGGCAAGTCGGAGGATCTCCAATACACGGCGCCGGTCCTCCTTGATGCACCGTACTACGCGAACCCCGGTGGCTCGTCACGGACGTGGCGCACGGAGATCGCGCTGCACTACGAAGACCGAATCGTGAG
>JBKJLX010000545.1:0-3894 GCA_046596645.1 Polyangiaceae bacterium | reverse complement strand
ACGGTTACCGCAAGCTGCTGGTGGGGCGCGAGGCCAAGGACCTGGACGAGGTCGGTCCCTCCGCGGGCATCCGCGAGGGCTCGGTGCGCGTGGTCGCCGACCGCGTGCGCCTCGACGAGGCAGGTGCAGCGCGCCTCGCCATGTCGATCGAGGACGCAGGGCGCCGCGGCGCGGTGGAGCTGCACGTCGAGGGCGAGAGGCCGGAGGACGACGTGCTGGTCCCCCTGGCCGACGGCCTGGTGTGTCCGACGTGTGCGCGCACCTTCGATCCGCCGCGGCCCGGCCTCTTCAGCTACCAGTCGCCGGTCGGCGCCTGCGCCACCTGCCGGGGCTTCGGCCGCACCATGGGCGTCGACTGGGATCGCGTCTTTCCCGACGGCACGAGGACGCTGGAGAAGGGCGCGATCGGCCCCTGGCGCGGCAAAAGCTCGTCGTACGAGCGCGGCGTGCTCAAAAAGTACTGCCTCGGGCAGGGCATCCCCATGGACCGGCCGTGGTCCGAGCTCAGCGCCGCGCAGCAGAGCTCGGTGATCGAGGGCGAGGGCACGTGGACCAAGAAGCGATATCCCGGCGTCCGCGCGTGGTTCACCTGGCTCGAGGGCCGCACCTACAAGATGCACGTGCGCGTGCTGCTCTCGCGCTACCGGAGCTACGATCCCTGCGTCGACTGTGGCGGCAAGCGCCTGGCCAAGGCGTCGCTCCTCTACCGCGTCGGCGACATCGACCTGGGCGCGTTTCACTCCCTCGAGCTGCGCGAGGCGCGCGCCCGGCTGGAGAGCCTGGTCTGCGCGACCGGACAGGGTGCGCTGGCGCGGGACGAGCTGCTCACACGCCTCCGCTACCTGGAGCGGGTCGGCCTCGGCTACCTCACCCTCGATCGCCAGGCGCGCACCCTGTCCGGGGGTGAGTCGCAGCGGGTCGCGCTCACCGCGGCGCTGGGCACCTCGCTCACCGGTGCCCTCTTCGTGCTCGACGAGCCCACGGTGGGGCTGCACCCGTGCGACGTGCCGCCGCTGGTCGACGCCATGCGCGAGCTGGCCCGCCACGGCAACGCGGTCCTGGTGGTCGAGCACGACCCGCGCGTCGTCGCCGCGTGCGATCGCGTGCTCGAGCTGGGGCCGGGGGCGGGCGCCGCCGGCGGCGAGATCGTCTTCGACGGTCCACCCGGTGCGGCGCGCGGCCGCGCCGATCTCGCGACCGGTCGTCTCCTCGGCACAACCGCCGCCACGCGGCGCGAGCTGCGCGCTCCCAGCGGGGCGCTCGTGGTGAAGAACGCGCGGGGCAACAACCTGCGCGGCCTCGACGTGCGCGTGCCTCTGCGCGCGCTGGTCGCCGTCACCGGGCCCAGCGGCTCCGGCAAGAGCAGCCTGGTCGAGGACGTGATTTACCGGGCGCTGGCGCGCGCTCGCGGCACCACCGACATCGATCGACCGCTCGACCACGACGCCATCGAGGGAGGGACGTCGATCGGCGCCGTCACCCTGGTCGACCAGGCCCCGCTCGGCCGCACCTCACGCGGCAACCCCGCGACCTACACCGGCGCGTGGGACCGCTTCCGCACGCTGCTCGCCGCCCAGCCGGAGGCGGTACTGCGCCAGCTCGGGCCCGGCCACTTCTCGTTCAACGTCGAGGGCGGCCGTTGCGACGTGTGCGCCGGCGAGGGCGCCGAGACCATCGAGATGCAATTTCTCGCCGACGTCTCGATCGCCTGCGCGACGTGCCGCGGCCAGCGCTTCAAGGACGAGGTGCTCGAGGTCCACCTCGCCGGCCGCACCGTGGCCGAGATCCTTGCCATGAGCGTGGACGAGGCGCTCGCCGCCTTTGCGCGCGAGGCGGCCATCGTCCGGACCCTGGGGCCGGTGTCGCGCCTGGGACTGGGTTACCTCGCCCTGGGCCAGCCGCTATCCACGCTCTCCGGCGGTGAGGCGCAGCGGCTCAAGCTCGCGCGCGCTCTCTCCGAGGTGAAGAAGGGGAGCCTGTTCCTCCTCGACGAGCCCAGCGCCGGCCTGCACAGGGACGAGGTCGCGCGCGTCGTCGACGCGATGGACGCGCTGGTGAACGCCGGGGCGAGCGTCATCGTCGTCGACCACGATCTCGACGTCATCGGCGCCGCCGACTGGGTGATCGAGCTCGGCCCCGGCGCCGGGTCACGCGGCGGCGAGCTGGTGGCCGAGGGGCGTCCCGCAGCGATCGCGAAGCTCGCCACCGCCACCGGTCGTGCCCTCGCCGAGTCGGCCGCCGAGGCGCCGTCACGCCCGCGTGCCCGCGCCGCTGTCGCGCCGCACCCGGTGGCCATGCCCGCGATGAAGCCCTGCATCACCGTGGAGCGAGCGCGCGAGCACAACCTGCGCGAGGTCGACGTCGAGATCCCGCACGGCAAGCTGGTCGTCTTCACCGGCCCCAGCGGCTCCGGCAAGAGCACCCTCGCCTTTGACGTCGTGTTCGCCGAGGGTCAGCGCCGCTTCCTGGAGACCCTGACCCCCTACGCGCGGCAGTTCCTCCCCACGCTGCCGCGCCCCGACGTGGGTCGTGTCACCGGCGTCCCGCCGTCGATCGCCCTCGAGCAGAGGACGACGCGCAGCGGCGCCAGCTCGACCGTGGCCACCGTCACCGAGGTCGCGCACTACCTGCGCCTCCTCTACGCCAAGGTGGCGGAGCCGCGCTGCCCCACCTGCGACTGCCCGGTGATCACGCAGAGCGCCGAAGCCGCGTTCGCCCGGGCCCGCGGGCTCGCCGGGCCGCACCGGCTCCTTGCGCCGGTCGTCGTCTCCCGCAAGGGCACCTACCTCGACGTGTTCGCCGCCGCCGCGCGCGCCGGCGTCGCCATCGCCATCGCCGACGGGGTCGAGGTCGCGACCGACACGCCGCCGAAGCTGAAGAAGACGCAGGAGCACGACATCGATCTGGTGATCACCGACGGCCCCCTGGCGAAGCTCGATCGCGCCACCTTCGATCGCGCGCTCACCTTCGGCCGCGGCGTGGTCAAGCTGCGCCCGCTGCCCGGCGCCACCGCCCGCAAGGCCACCACCGCCGGCCCCGCGCCCGACGTGCTGCTCTCCACCGCGAGGACCTGCCCGCGCTGCGGCACCAGCGTGCCCGAGCTCGATCCGCGCTTCTTCTCCTTCCACACCAAGCACGGCCGCTGCGAGGCCTGCGAGGGCACCGGCGCCGAGGACGGGGGCACGCTGAGCCAGGCGGAGCTGGGCGACGCGCCGCCGTGCCCCGCCTGCGAGGGGTCGCGGCTGGCGCCGCTCCCGCGCGGGTTCCGTCTCCAGGAGCTGCGCTACCACGACGTCTGCGGCAAGAGCGTCTCCGCGGCGCTCCGGTGGGCACGCACCCTCGCCTTCGACGGCGACGCCGCGCGCATCGCGGAGGCGCCCCTGCGCGAGCTGCTGCGCCGCCTCGCCTTCGTCGACGAGGTCGGCCTCGGCTACCTCTCGCTCGACCGCCGCGCCTTCACCCTCTCCGGCGGGGAGATGCAGCGTCTGCGGCTGGCCGCCCAGCTGGGCAGCGGCCTCACCGGCGCCCTCTACGTGCTCGACGAGCCGACCATCGGGCTCCACCCGCGCGACACCCACCGCCTGCTGCGCAACCTGCGCGCGCTGGTCGACACCGGGAGCACCGTGCTCATGGTCGAGCACGACGCCGACACCATCCGCGCCGCCGATCACCTCGTCGATCTCGGACCTGGTGGCGGGAAGGACGGAGGCCGCATCGTCGCCCAGGGTCCCCCGGCGCTGGTGCTCGCCCACCCCGACTCCCCCACCGCCCGGGCCCTGGCCGACGAGGCGCGCATCGCGACGTCTCGCGCCTGCCGCGGGGGCAACGAGGAGGCGATCGAGCTCTCCGGTGCGCGCGCCCACAACCTTCGCGTCGAGCGCGCGCGCTTCCCCC
>JBKJLX010000401.1:0-6689 GCA_046596645.1 Polyangiaceae bacterium | reverse complement strand
CCCAGTCGCGCCCCATGGACCGCGCGACTGGGTCGCCGCCAAGCTCCCCGAGCGCTTCAGGGTTTGGGACGAGCGCATCGAGCGGCGCGGGCTCCTCGCCGTGATCGCGCTGCGCATCCTGTTCTTCGGCTCGCAGCTCATCCACCTGCTGCTCGGCGTGTCGCAGATCCGCTTCTCGACGTACGTCGTGGGCTCGGCCATCGGCTACCTGCCGGGCGTCGTGATCCTGGTGCTGTTCGGTCCGGCGGCGATCGAATGGCTCGCCAACCGGCCGTGGTCCCCGTGGCGTGTCGGCCTGTGCGTGGTGGCGGTGCTGATCGCGGCGCGGCTGGTGCAGCACCTGCTCGCGCGGCGCGCGGCGCGCGCCGGGATCGCGCCGCCCGGCGCCTCGTGACGCGCGCGATGACGCTTCTTCACACGGCGAGGGCGAAGAGCGCGGAGCGCGTACAGGCGTCCGTGGTCTCCGCGCTCAGGAGGATCCACGCCTTGCTCGACGAGGAGCAGCGGAAGAAGCTGTCGTATCTTCTGCGGACGGGGCAGCTCTCGTTCTGACCCCGTCGAGCTTTCGCCAGTCGACGATCGCGCTGCCGCGATCGTCGGGCTGGCACGTCGGGCAGAAGATCGCGTCGTGACCGTGCACGCCGGCGCGACGGAGCTTGGTCGTGCAGCGCACGCAGGCCTCGCCGGCGCGGCCGCGCACGGAGAGGAAGTCGCGGAGCTTGTCGTCGATCGCCGGCCGACGCTCGCGGATGATGTCTCGCGCGCGGCCGAGCACCGCCACGATCGCGGCGTGCAAGGCGTCGACCTTGTCGTCGGGGAGCCTGGCGACCCACGCCTTGGGGTGGATGCCGGCCTCGAAGAGGACCTCGTCTCCGTAGGCGTTGCCGAGCGCGTCGATCGCGCTCTTGTCCATGACGAAGACCTTGGCCTGGTCGCGGCGCTTCTTCGCGAGGGCGCGGAACGCATCGCGTGTGAAGACCTTCGGGTCGAGCGCGTCGAGACCGACCTTCACCAGGCCGGGGACACGATCGCGCCGGCCGGCCTCGATGAGGTAGACCTTCCCCATCTGGACGTCGTCCCGGTAGACGAGGGAACGCCCGTCCGCGAGCACCCAGGTGACCGCCGCGTCGCGCGGGCGCTTGACCCCCGGCGGGTCGAGGCGGAAGCGGCCGGCAAGCATGGGCTGGACGGCCAGCTCGAGCGCGCGCGGACGCGGCGGGCCGTCGCTCGCCTCCCCTGAAAGGGCGAAGAGGGCGAGAAGCGCGACGTGCGCCTGGCGCTCGATGCGCCCGAATGTGGCCCCGATCTGCGGCGGCTCGAAGCGGTCGGTGGGCCGGCCGGTGGCGACGCGCACCACCACCGGCTTCTGCACCTCGATCGCGGCGATGCGCGCGCCGGCGAGCTCGACGGCGAGGATTAGGAGAGCAAACTCGAGGTCCGGCCGCTCCGCCATCGCGCCTCCCCAGGGTCGGAAAGTCCTCGCTAGACGGCGCGAGCGGCGGAGCCGGCGCCCTGCGCCTCGCCGATCAGCTGGTACTCGCGGACCCAGGAGCTCTGGTACTCGCGCACCACCCGCTGGTTCTGCTCGTTCATCGCGTTCTTCTCGACGCGGCCCAGCTCCTCCATCTGGCGGCGAAGCTCGTCGAGCTGGTCGATCATCAGCGACAGCGCGGCGCGATCGACGCCCTTCCGGTCCTTGCCGGCGTAGCCGTCGCGGTACTTCTGGAAGAAGTCGTTCGCGTTGCTGCCGAGCGAACCCATGATGTCGGCCAGCGGCACGCCCTGGCGGACCTTGCGGATCTCGGACAGCTCGTTGTCCCAGGACTTCAGGCGCTGGTCGACGATGTCGATGTTGTTCGAGTTGCCCTGGCTGGACAGGCCGCGGTTCTTGAGGTCGAACATCGCCGAGCGGTAGCGCTTCAGGTTGTCGACCATGCGCACCAGCATCGCGGGGCGGCGGGTGAGCCGCGACTGGCCGGCGAAGTGGGCCTGGTAGATCGCGAACTGGGCGTTGGCGAGCGAGGCCCAGCGATCGGCCTGCTCGTCCTGCGTGCCCGAGGCCTGGGCCTTCTTGATCTCGCCTTCCTCGGCCTGGTAGCGGTCGATGTTCTTTTCGACCAGATCCATGTCCCCGGCGAGCGCTTCGGGGGGCTTCTTGCCGGCGAGCGCGGTCATCCGCTTGCGGACGCCACGCAGCTCCTCGGTCAGCTCCCTCAGCATGCCCAGGTCGCGCCCGTCGCGCGACAGGCCGGCGTAGTGGCGGTTGTAGCGGTCGAACACGAAGTTCGCCGCTGCGCCCTCGATGACGAACTTGTCGAAGCCCGGACCGAACTCCTTGGCGGTCTTCACCAGGCGGAGCTCTCGCTCGAAGCCTGTGCGGCGCTGGCTGACGAGGTTCTTCACCATCGCGGTGACGTCTCCCTCGGGCGCCGTCTCCAGCCCGACCTCGAGGTCCTTCACGCGCGAGAGGAGGGTCTCCAGGGCCGATTGGTCGACGCCCGACCGGTCCTTCCCGACGAAGCCGTCCTTGAACTGCTCGTCGATGATCTTCAGCTTGTCCTGGATCGCTTCGAGGGATTCGGCCATGGCGCGGAGGGCTTAGCGCAACCCGGCCCGCGCGCCCAGCCCGAGACCTCACCCGACATCGCGCGGTCAGGTGGCGCGACCGCCGAGGCCACCGGGCGGCTGGAAGTCTGCGGGCTTTCCGCGCTCGCCGAGCCGCACCGCTTCGGCCCAGTAGGCCAGGCCGCGCCGCAGCGCGTGCGCGTCGCCCAGCGGGCCGGCGGCCCGGCGGGCGATCTCCAGGGGACGCGTCACGGCCGCGATGGCGGGGACGACGTTCCGCCAGGCGTCGTTCCGGATGCCGAGCTGATCGGCCATGTCGTCGCCGACGATGCCGCGGATGAGGCCATGCGCGAACCGCTGCTGGCGGATGGCGACCGACCGGGCGCGATCGCTGACCGCGGCCATCTCCATGTGGCGGACGAGCGCCATCGCCAGGGCCCGCCCGTCCTCGTCGGCCGGGCCCTGCGTGGCGAGGAGGATCTGCTCGCGCTGCAGCGCGTCGGCGTGTGTCGCCGGCGCCAGCTCCGGGTCCACGCCGATGACGTGACCGACGTACCGCCAGAGGTGGATCAGGTCGTCGGCGTCGCGATCGCTGATGTCGCAGCCGAGCTTTCGCGTCCCCATGACAACCACCGACGAGAAGAGGAGCAAGGTCCCCATCATGTCGTGCTGGTTGATCGGCTCGCCCCACGCCGCCGCGTCCCATTCGCCGCTCTTCCAGAGGAGGCGGCGCACCATCGCGTGCATCAGCCTCACCTTGACGGTGATCGTGAAGCCCTCGCCGTCGCGGCGCAGGCCGCCGGGCCGGGTGACCTGGTAGACGAAGCGTGACGTCTCCGCGAGGCGGCGCGCCGCCTGGTTGGCGAGGCGGCCGCTCATCGCGAGGGGCTTGTTGCCAGCGGGCTGCGCGTAGCCGGCCATGAGCGACCCCGCGCCGAGCACCAGGCCGCCGAGCATGGCCGTGCGGACGAAGGCCTCGCCCCCGCGACGCACCGAGGCCCAGTCGACCCAGGGCGGCACGTGCTCCACTTCGGCCATCAGTCGCACCAGCGGCTCCGGCGGCGCGTCGACCCGCTCCAGGCCCTCGCGCAGCGCGCGCTCCAGCTTCGCGAAGGTCGGCGGCTCTCGCGCGATCACCGCGGCGAGCGCGTCGGCCAGCGGATCGCAGCGCCACAGCGCCTCGCCCAGCCGATCTGCGAAGGCTCCGTGGGTCCGGCGCGCCCCCTCCGCGTCGATCCAGCGCGCGGGAAAGCGAGTGCGCTCGCCCAGGGCGCCAAGGCTCGACGACGGAGAGGGGCGAGACGGGTCGAGATCGTGGGCCGCGGTCATGGGTGTGCCGACGCAGGGCGGCACCTGATCGTAGGGCCATCCGCGCCCGACGCCACCCGTCGCCGCTTTCTTGGTCGGCCCGGCCCGCCGTGCGACAGCGCCCCCATGTTGCCCGATACCGACCGCCGCGCGCGCCGATCCCCGTTTCGGTTCCCGGCGACGGCGCTGTACCTCGACGCGCTGATGCGCCGCGAGGGCCTGAGCGCGGCCGTCCTGTCGGACGACGACGGGCCGATCGCCGGGGGCAGCACGGTCGGCGCCGACCTCGACGACGTGGCCAGCCTCGGCGCGCTGGGGCTGCGCGGCAGCCTGGTGCGCGACGTGGGTCACGAGGTCTGGTCGCAGACCCTGCGCCTCGCGGGGCGGAGCTTCACCCTGATGACGCTCGGGGGGCGGGTGCACTCCTGCGACGTCGAGCGCGACCTGGGACGAATCTTCGCCAGCCGCTGACATCGCTGCACGACCGTCGTGCAAATCTGTCGCATCCGTGGCGCGCCGCCCCATGATCTCACGCCGTACCAAAGACCTTCTCGCTGGCATGAGCGGTGCTTCGATCGCCTCGCCCCCCGACGCTCGCACTGTCGAGCGTACGGGGGGTTTTATCGACGCCGAGTAGCGTATGAGCACGGCATCTGGCCTTTTTCTCGTCGCGCTCGCGGCCTCGCCGGCGCTCGCCGGCTGCGGCACGTCGCCTCGTGATTGGCCGGTCGACAGCGCGTCGCGCGTCGACGACGCGGTCGTCTCGCCGGTGGCCCCGGCTGGAGGGAGGGGCGCCCCGGTCGCCGAGCGGCGCCCCCAGGCCGCCGAGACGAGCTCGTCGACGCCGGCGCCGGTCCGTCCCGGTCTGGCGCCGCTCGTCGCCCCGGCGCTGGTCGAGATCCCGGTGGATGGCCACGGAACGGCGGTGGTCGCGGTGCCGACCGGCGCCATCACGGCGCGGCCGATCGTGCTCGCCACGCACGGCAACTACGACCACCCCGAGTGGCAGTGCAGCACCTGGCGAGCGATCGTCGGGCCCGAGCCGTTCGTGCTGTGCCCGCGCGGCATCGCGCGGCCCGACTCGCCGTCGAAGGACGACGTGCGGTTCACCTATGCGTCGAACGCCGCGCTCGAGACCGAGGTCGAGGCGGCGCTCGTCGCGCTGCGCGCGCGCTTCGGCGCTCACGTGGCCGAGGGCCCCGTCGTCTTCACCGGCTTCAGCCTGGGCGCGATCATGGGCGTCGCCATCGCGGCGCGCGGCAAGCACCCGGGGCGCTATGCGCGCATGGTCCTTGTGGAGGGAGGTCACGACCGCTGGACCCCGGCGACGGCGAGGGCGTTCGCCGCCGCGGGCGGTCAGCGCGTGCTGTTCGGGTGCGGCCAGCCCTCCTGCATGATCGACGCGAAGCGCGCGGCGGCGCACCTCGAGCGAGCTTCCGTGATCACGCGCATCGTCGGCGTCAAGGACGCCGGCCACGACTACGGCGGCCGCGTGGCCAGGTCCGTCGCGGAGGCGTGGTCGTTCGTCCTCGAGCCATGAGGCGCCGGGGACGCGCTTTCACAGCCGGCGGATGAACATCGCCTGGTTGGCCTGCGCGACCAGATGACCGTCTCCGTCCCGGATGTACACGTGGCTGATGCCCCAACCGGCGCGCGCGCGTGAGACGCGCGACGAGGAGCCACTCGCTGGTGGCCGTGTCGGCCAGGAGATCGGCGGCGTGCAGGCGGTGGGCCGCCGCTTTAGCAACGCACGGCCCGCCGTGCTACCCCGGCCGCCGCGATGGGACGGCGGGCGATGCTGCTGCATGCGGTGAAGGTGGGGGCGGTGCTCGCCGTCACCAAGGTCGCCCTGCTCTCCATCGCGCAGGGCGCGTTCGGCGTCCCGGCGCTGACGAACCCCGCGACCGGGCTCGCCATGTGGTTCGCGGCGTTCGGCGTGCTGGTCGGCGGCGCGTGGCAGCTCAAGAAGCGCGCAGGCGGCTACCAGCGCTTCACCACCGTGCTCCTCCACCTGTGCCTGGCGTGGACGGTGGGGCAGGCGCTCTTCACCGGCTACTCGATCCTGCTGTTCAACGTCCTGTCGCCCGGGCTGCTGGAAGCGACGGTGGAGCCGATGCGCGAGATCGCTCGCAAGCTCGGCGAGCGGGCCGAGCTCCCCGGGGAGCAGATCGAGGCGCACGCCATGTCGATCACGGCCTCGACCTCGCCGTTCTCGGTCGCCGGTCAGCTGCGCGGCCTGCGCGACGGGCTCTTCCCGGGGATCGTGCTCTCGCTGGTGATCGCGATCCCGTTCCGGGCGCGACCGCAGGCGAGCGAGGGCGAGGCCACGGCCCCGCCCTCCACGCTCTGAAGGGGCGAAGTCAGCCCTCGCCGCCCTCGACGACCGGCTCCTCGCGGACCCACGCCGGCTCGCACATGTGCTGGGTGCAGCCGTTGGAGCCGCCGAAGGAGATGAGGTCGTAGCCGTCACCGCAGTCGGGCACCTGCTGGGTGCACATCATTCCCTCGCCCTCCAGGCAGCCCTGGAGAACCACGCACAGCTCGCTGTCGTAGCTGTAAATGACGGGAAGATCGCCGCACGCGGGCTTCGACAGCGGGCAGGCCTCCTCGGCCGCCTCGGGCAGCGGGATGAAGATCTGATCTGCGTCGAGGATGCGCTCCGGGCCCCCGGGGAAGGCGTTCTCGTCGGTCTCGGCCAGGACACCGGCCGCGATGCCACCGCTCATCAGGCGATCGCCGAGCCACGTGCCGTTGACGCGACCAGCGCCGAACGCGTCGGTGGTGACGCGATCGATCATCTCCACCTTGGTCTTGTG
>JBKJLX010000389.1:0-2973 GCA_046596645.1 Polyangiaceae bacterium | reverse complement strand
CTACGACGCGGCCGACGGCTGCGACTGCAGCTGCGGCGTCTACGACCCGGACTGCGACCTCGCCAATCAGCAGCTCATCGGCTGCGAAGATGGGCAGACCTGCGATTCGACGACCGCAGAGTGCGCGGGCATTCCGACGGCCTGGGAGTGCGACGACGCCGCGTACGACGACGGCGCGACTTGCGACTGCGTCTGCGGCACGGGCGACCCGGACTGCGACGGCGCAAACCCGGTGGAGGGCTGCGCGCTCGGGCAGACGTGCAGTGGTCCCTTCGACGCTGATCCCGGCGTCTGTCTGGATCCCGAGGCGCTCTGCACCGACCTCACCGACAACGACAACGATCTCCTCTTCGATTGCGACGATGACACCGCGTGCGGCATCTCGAGTGACTGCGTCCCCGGCCTCACCCCGATCGGTGGCAGCTGCGACGTCAACACCGACTGCACGGGCCTCACCGGCGGTCCGATCTGCCAGTCCGAGGCGAGCTTCGGCTTCCCCGGCGGGCAGTGCGGCGAGTGGTGTGACCTCCAGGACGACAGCTGCCCGGACGGCAACGCGTGCAAGCCGCTCGCGCTCGGCGTCCTTCACGGCGTTTGCTTCCCGACCTGCGACGACGCCGCGGATTGCGACAACGCCGAGGCAGCGTGCGGCGGCGGATTCTGCGTCGCGGGTGGCATCGAGGGCTGGTCCTGCGACGCCGCCTACTACGGGACCGACGATGGCTGCGACTGCGGTTGCGGCATCGCCGACCCGGACTGCGGTGGCGACACCAGCGCCGACGCCTGCGAGTTCTGCGACTTCAACGGCTCGTGCGCGAACGACGGCACCGCGATCGGCTGCAACGCCAACGCGCTCGCCGCCGACGACAACGCCGTCTGCGAGTGAGCTGACGGTCTGAGCGCCGCGCGCCTCGCGCGCGGCAGCCAGGGCGCCCCCGCCGGCCACGGCGTGGAGGCGCCCGTTCTTTTGTGGCGCTGCGGCGGCGCCACGCAAGGCGTCCGATCTCGGGCCGCCGTCCTGGAGCCGTGGCCCGCGACCCTCGCGACGGAGTCTGCCCCGCGCGGTAGGCTCGCCCCGTGCCGGCGGGTGGCGAGCGTTCGAAGCGGAGAGATCGGCGGAGCCGCCGCGCCGACGTCGACGCGCGCGGCGTACAGCTGGCGATGGTGGTGCACTTTGCGCGGCGCATGGCGCCCGCCGTGCTGGTGGTCGTCGTCTACACGATGGTGGCGGCGGCGCTTGTGAGGTTCGACATGCTGCGGGTCGGGGAGAAGGCGCCCGACTACGGCGTGGCGCTGTACGCGATGTACACGCAGCTCTTCTTCGAGCCGACGGAGTCGCTGCCGCGGGCGCCTCTCGCTCGCTTCCTCTTCTGGATCACCCCGCTGGCGGGGTTCGTCCTCATCGCGGAAGGGCTGTACAAGGTCGGTGCGACGCTCCTCGACGAGCGCGCGCGCCGCGAGGTGTGGGTCCGGATCATGAGCGAGCGCCTGAGCGGTCACGTCGTCGTCTGCGGGCTGGGCCACGTCGGCTACCGCGTGGTGGAGGAGCTGCGACTGGGCGGCGAGGCCGTCGTCGCCATCGAGCGGACGGAGGACGACTCGTTCCTGGAGACGGTGCGCGCCATGGGCATCCCGGTGCACATCGGCGACGCGCGGCGGGACGAGGTGCTCGAGCGGACCGGCATCGCGCGGGCCAAGGCGGTGGTCTGCGCCACCGGAGACGACCTCGCCAACCTCGAGGTCGCGCTCGACGCCAAGCGCATGAACCCCGACATCCGGGTGGTGCTGCGGATGTTCGATCAGCGGCTCGCCGCCAAGGTCGGTGGCGCGCTGGAGCTCGACCAGACGTTCTCCACCAGCGCCGTCGCCGCGCCGCTGGTCGCCCTGCAGGCGACGCAGCGGGGCATCCGCGCGGCGTATCGGACGGGGGACGGGGCCGCGCGCGTCGTCGCCGAGATCACGGTGGGCGAGGCCTTCGATCCCACGGAGGTCTCCGAGCTGGAGGACAAGATCGAGGGACGCATCGTCGGCCTGCGTCACGCCACCGAGGAGGCGTTCAAGGGGCCGAGATCGTCGACCCGGGTGCTCGCCGGCGACGTGGTGGTGATCGACGCGCAGCCCTCGGACCTGGCCTGGATCCGCAAGAAGCTGCGCGCCGTCTGAGGGCGCGCAGGGCGGGGTCGCGCCGTCCGAGGTGGTTCAGCGACGATTGCCGCGGAGGGCGAGGGCGCCGAGCGCCAGGGCCAGCGGGGCGAGAAGGGCGGCGATGGCGCCGCCGCGGCCTGGGGCGCTGACGGCGCAGCCGCTGTCGTCGGGGAACGTGCGCGGCTCCAGCGCGTCGCCGGTGGTGGTGGAGGCCGCGGTCGCGCCCCCGTCGCCGGAGGCGCCGCCGTCGCTCCCATTGCCGTTGCCGTTCCCGTCGCCGTCGCCATCGCCGGTGGAGCCCCCGCCGCCGGGCGTGGAGCCGCCGCTGCCCTCCTCGCCGCCGCCACTCGACGCGGACGTGGTGGCGGAGGTCGTGCCGCCGGGGTCGAGGATCACGATGTCCGCGCAGTCGTAGTAGAAGTCGTTCTCCTGCAGGCCATCGGCGTCGTACATGACCTGGATCAGCTGCAGCGTGCAGTTGTCACAGGGCGTGTCGGGGATGGTCCACTCGTAGTCGAAGGTGCCCTCGATCTGATCGTCGAGGATGTCGTCCGCGAGGCACCAGTCGTCCTCCGCGGGGTCACAGAAGTCGTCGAACGCGACGGGGAGGGGAAAGTCCTCGCCGTCGACCAGGAAGGCGAGGCGGAAGTGGCTGTCGTGCTGGACCGGCTCGCTCCAGGAGATGGTGACCGGGTCCCCCGGCATGTAGACGGTCGGCTCCGCGCTTCGCGGGCTCCCGGCGACGCCGCAAGGCCCGTCCTTCTGGTCGAGCAACGGGTCGGCGTGGCGGGGCGAAGGCACCACCAGGTCGATGTGCGCCGAGGCGGT
>JBKJLX010000328.1:0-5793 GCA_046596645.1 Polyangiaceae bacterium | reverse complement strand
CGAGCTGCCGCAGCAGGCCATGGTCGGTCACCTGGCGCGGCCCATCGACGGGCGTCGGAGCGGCCCTCCCTCGGGCCTGGTGGCATTCATGGTCGTCGCCTCCATCGCCGTCGGCGTGGGCGCCGGCGTGGCTGTCTGGTTCTTCAGTCGCTGAATGGCTGCCTGAACTGCGTCCTCCCAGGGGCTAGGAGCGCTGGAGGCGCTGACCGCCGATCTGAAGGGCCCCTCGAGTCGTTCCGTCGTCGTGACGACGCCGGCCCGCGCCATCACCCTCCGCTGACCCGTCGGCGGTGCCGGTTTCACATCATGCTCGGCTCCACGTTTCCGCCCTTGGCCTTGCAGTCGTCGGCGCTCATCTTGAGGACGCCCTGTCCCTTGCACTCGTTCTTGCCGGCGCACTCGTGCTTCTTGGTCTTGCATTCGCTCTTGGCGGTGCAGGAGTTCACGCCACCACAGAAGATCGAGCTGGCCGGATCCGCCTTCTGCGGAGCGTCGCCCGACCTCGCTGCGGCCGGCTTCTCGGTGCCGACGGCATCCTTCTGTCCGCAGGCGCCCGCCATGAGCCCGGCGACGGCGACCATCCACAGTGCGTTGTTCGAAATCGACATGGGCGACCTCCTCGCGTCGAACATTCCAGAATCGTCGGTGCAACGTTCATCCCGCGCCGGGGGCGACTCGTGACGCGGCGTCTGACCCAGGCAGCGGTCGCAAGCCCACGATCTCCTCGAGCGGGCGGCCGGTGCGCTGGGCCTTCTTGAGCTGCGCGTACCGCCAGTACGTGTAGATGACCGGGATGATCTCCAGCGTCAGGAACGCGCTGGTGATGAGGCCACCCACCATCGGCGCGGCGATCCGCTTCATCACGTCGGCGCCGCTGCCGGTGCTGAAGAGGAGCGGCACCAGGCCGATGAGCATGGTGGAGACGGTCATCAGCTTGGGGCGCACGCGCATCACCGTGCCCTCGGTGTGCGCCCAGATGATGTCGTCGAGGTCCCGGATCTTGCCGGCTCGCAGGCGCGCCTCGAACGCGTGATCGATGTAGACGATCATCACGATGCCGGTCTGGGCCGCCAGGCCGACCAGTGCGATGACGCCGACGAACACCGCCGTGGAGAGGCGATAGTCGAGGAGGTAGAGGAGCCACACGCTGCCCACCAGGGCGAACGGGATCGACGCGAGGACGATCAGGACCTCGGTGACGTGACGGAACTGCAGGTAGAGCAGGACGACGACGATCCCGAGGGTCAGCGGGATCAAGATCTTCATCCGCTGTTCCATCTCCTTCAGCAGCTCGTACTGCCCGGTCCAGGTGATGTACATGCCGGCGCCGAGCTTCACCTCACCCCCCGCCTCGGCCTCTGCGACCGCCGCCTTGGCCCGGTCGACGTAGCCGCCAACGTCCTCCTTGTCGGTGTCGATGTCGACGAAGACGGTGCCGGCAAGCAGACCGGCTTCGTTGCGCACCATGGGGGGGCCCTCGACCACGCGGATGTCGGCGATCATCCCGAGCGGCACCGAGGAGGCGGCGTCGGTTGCGCCGGGGGCCACGCTGATCGCCATCCCGGCGGCGCCGAGCGCGTCGCGGCGCGCCGCGGCGCGCATCGGCAGCGGCACCAGCACGTCGCGCAGGCGGTCGGGGGTCGCGCGAAAGTCCTCCTTGTAGCGGACGTTCACCGAGTACCGCCGGCGGCCGTCGACGGTGGTCGTAACCTCCTGCCCGCCGATCGCCGCCTCCACCACGTCGTGCACGTCGGCGACGGCGAGGCCGTAGCGGCCGAGCGCCTCCCGGTTGGGCACCACGTCGACGTAGGCGCCGCCCAGCGAGCGCTCGTAGAGGACGCTGCGCGTGCCCGGCACCTTGGCGATGACGCGCTCCAGCTGGACGCCGGTCGCCTCGATGGCGGCCAGATCGTCGCCGAAGATCTTGATCCCGATGGGCGTCCGGACGCCGGTCGCGAGCATGTCGACCCGGGTCTTGATCGGCATGGTCCAGGCGTTGGTCCAGCCCGGGAGGCGGAGGCGCTCGTTCATCTTCTCGATGAGCTCCTCCCAGGTCTCCGGGCGGTCCTCGGGCCAGACCGCGCCGAGCGCACCCTTCGACCACACCGGCGCCCAGCCGCTGTGCCAGCGCTCCTGGGCGACCCTGGGCCACGCCTCCGGCGGGTGCAGCTGGACGACCGTCTCCACCATCGACAGCGGCGCCGGATCGGTCGCCGTCTCGGCCCGGCCGACCTTCCCGAACACCGTGCGCACCTCGGGGAGCCCGGCGAGGAGCGCGTCCTGCCGCTGGAGCTGGCGCTTCGCCTCCTCGATCGAGAGGTTGGGAAACGTCGTCGGCATGTAGAGGAGATCGCCCTCGTTCAGCGCCGGCATGAACTCGCGGCCCAGCGAGAGCGCGACCGGTACCGCCGAGATCACGAATGCGATTCCAATCGCCACCGTGGTCAGCGGCCGGCGGAGCGCCACGTACACGAAGGGCCTGTAAATCGCGATGATGCGCTTGGAGACCGGGTGGTTCGCCTCGGCGTGGATCTTCCCGCGCAGGAGGAGATCGCGCAGCGCCGGAGCGAGCGTGATCGAGAGGATGGCGGCGGAGATCATGACGAACGACTTGGTGTAAGCGAGCGGCTTGAAGAGCTTGCCGGCCTGGCCGGTGAGGCCGAACACCGGCAGGAAGCTCACCGCGATGATGAGCAGCGAGAAGAAGATCGCGGGCGTCACCTCCTTGGCCGCCTCCGACAGCAGCGCCGCTCGCGCCTTCAACGAGAGGTTCGGCGGCGCGTGCTCGAGCTTCTTGTGGCAGGCCTCGACCATGACGATCTCGGCATCGACCGTGGCGCCCACCGCGATGGCGATGCCGCCCAGGCTCATGATCGTCGCTGGCACGTCGAAGAGCCACATGGGGATCGCCGCCAGGAGCACCGCGATCGGGAGGCTGATGATCGGGAGGAGCGCGCTCCGGAGGTGGAACAAGAAGAGGATGATCACCAGGCTGACGACGACGGCTTCCTCGAGGAGCGACGTCCGCAGCGTGACGATCGAGCGCTGGATGAGCCCCGAGCGATCATAGGTCGTGACCAGCTCCACCCCCGGTGGCAGCGAGCCGCGGACCGCGTCGATCTTGGCCTCCACGCGCTCGATGACGTCGAGGGCGTTCTCGCCGTAGCGCATGATGACGATGGCCCCGACCGCCTCGCCCTCGCCGTCGAGCTCGGCCAGCCCTCGGCGGATGTCCGGGCCGAACTGCACCGTGCCGACGTCGCGGACCCGCACCGCGGTGCCGCTGGCGTCGGTGCGGAGAACTGCGTCGCCGAGCCCCTCCAGGTCCGCGAGGTATCCGCGCCCGCGCACGAAGTACTCGCGGCCGCTCATCTCGAGGAGTCGTCCTCCCACCTCGCCGTTGGCGCGCCGCACCGCGTCGGCCACATCGGCGACCCCGAGGCCGTAGGAGCGGAGGCGCTCGGGATCGAGCGTCACCTGATACTGCTTCTCGTAGCCGCCGACGGGCGCCACCTGGGCGACGCCGCGCACGCTCTCGAGGGCGTACCGCAGCTGAAAATCCTGGATGGCACGCAGCTCGGCCAGATCGGTGCCGCCCGAGCGATCGACCAGGGCGTACTCGTAGATCCACCCGATCCCGGTGGCGTCGGGCCCGAGGATCGGCGTCGCGCCCTCGGGCATGTCGGCCTGGACCGCGCTCAGGTACTCGAGGACGCGTGAGCGCGCCCAGTACGGATCGGTGCCCTCCTCGAACACGACGTAGACGAACGACATCCCGAACATCGTCACGCCGCGGACGTCGGTCACCTTGGGCGCGGCGAGCATGCGGCTCGCGATGGGGTAGGTGATCTGGTCCTCCACCAGGGTCGGGGATCGCCCCGACCACTCGGTGAAGACGATGACCTGGGTCTCGGAGAGATCGGGGATGGCGTCGAGCGGCACCCGCCGAGCCGCCGTGATCGCGCCGATGGATAGCGCGAGAAAGGCGAGGATGACGAACCATCGGTTGCGCGCGCAGGCGTCGATGACGCGGCCGATCACCGCGGCGCTCCGCTCTCCTGCAGCGAGGCGCGCAGGCGGCTCTCGGCGTCGATGAGGAAGGTCGCCCCGGAGACGACGCGCGTCCCTTCTTCGATGCCGCGTCGCACCTCGATGGTCTCGGAGGTCACGCGCCCGAGCTCGACCGAGCGCGGGACGTACCGCCCTCCCGGCTCGACGACGAAGACATAGGTCGCCTTGCCGGTGTCGACCACCGCGTCGCGGGGAATGACCACGCCGTCGTTCGCGGTCACGGCGAAGGTGACCGATCCGAACTGGCCGGGCAGGAGCGCGCGGTCGGCGTTCTTGACCCGGAGCCGCACCCGCGTCGTGCGCGCAGCGAGATCGACCTCGGGATAGACCAGATCGACCTCGGTCTCGAAGGTCCGGCCGGGCTCTCTGGGCGTGGTGAAGGTGCCCCTGGTGCCGATGGGGATCGACGCGACGTCGCCCTGGAAGAGATCGGCGACGACGTACATCTTGCCGAGATCGACGATCTCGTAGAGCGCCATCTCCGGGGTGACGAACGAGCCGAGCACCACGTTCTTGCGGACGACGACGCCGGACGCCGGCGCGTGGACGCCGGTCGCGCGGATCGGCTTTCCCGTCGCCACGATGCGATCGATCTCGAAGCGGGAGACGCCGAGGAGCTCGAGGCGCTGGCGGCTTCGCGCGGGCTGCGCGGCGAGGATGCTGTCCGCGGGGGCGATGCCCGTGGGAGGTGCCCAGCTCGAGCTGGCGAGGAGCTCCTGCTGCGCCTGGAAGATCTCGGGGCTGTAGATCGCGAGCAGGGGCGCTCCACGCTTCACCTCGACGCCGACCTCGCGCACCTGGATGACCTCGACGAAGCCGGACGCGCGAGCGTGCACCTCGGAGCGTCCCTCGTCGGTGGCGGCCACCGAGGCCGGGGCGCGGAGCGACGCGCCGAGCGGCTTGCGCTCAGCCAGCGCCGTCCGCACGCCGATGGCCTGGACGCGGTCGAGCGCCAGCGCGAGGGGAACGACGCCGCTCGGCGGCGGCAGCATCGCTGCCGAGGAACCCGAGTCCGACGGCGGGCCGGCTTGGTCGTGGGAATGCCCCTCGTGCGGCCCGCGCGCGCTCGAGGCCGGCGGCGGGGGCGTCGGGGCCATCGAGGACGAGGTCGGAAGCGGCTTGTCCTGGGTTCCTTCCGGGATCGGCTCCAGGCGCATGTTGCAGATCGGGCACTCCCCTGGCATCGGAGACCGGATCTGCGGATGCATCGGGCAGTAGAACCTGTCCTCGGTCGCGCCCTGTCCGTTTGCTGCATCCTGGGGCGCGGCGAACCGCACCACCGAGCCGATGGCCAACGCCACCGCGAATGCGAGCAGGAGCCATCGCACGACCGCCATGATGCGCACGCCGCGCGGCGGGGGCTCCGCCCCCTCCTCGAAGACGTGGCCTCCGCCCGGAGGAGACGTCGTCGGATCGTCGGTGGGCTCGGTCATCGTCCGGTCTCCTGGCTCGTTCGGCTCGGGGACGTCGTTCCCACCGCGCGGTCGAGGTCGGCCCCAGCGCGCTCGAGCGCGCCCTCGGCGGCCACGATGTCGAGCTCCACCTCCACCGCCCCCTCGGCGGCAGCCAGGACGCGCAGCAGGTCGACGCCACCGCTCTGGTAGCCGGCCTCGGTGAGCTCGATGGCTCGCTTCGCGGCGGGCCGGGCCACGTTGCGCAGCGTGGCGAGCCGCTTCGCAGCAGCCTCGACCATGACGGCTCCCGTCGCGACGTCGGCGTCGA
>JBKJLX010000251.1:0-8782 GCA_046596645.1 Polyangiaceae bacterium | reverse complement strand
CTTCTTCACGAAGACGCGCTGCCCGTTCGACGCCGGGGAGAGCGCGCGCCGCGGGACCAGGAGTGCCGCCTTCGGCTCACCGGTCAGCGAGACCAGCGCCTTGGCGAAGAAGCCGGGCTTGAGCAGCCCCTCGGCGTTGGGGACCTCGGCCTCGACGGGGAGGGTTCGCGACTGGACGCGGACGCTCGCGCCGATGCGCCTGATGGTGCCCTTGAACGTCTTTCCTGGGTGGGCAGCCACCGTGAGCTCGACCGGCTGGCCGATGGCCAGGCCGCCGACGCTCGCCTCGACGACATCGAACTTCAAGCGAAGGGGGTCGTCGCGGACGATGACCACGACCACGCGCCCGCCGGTGGCGTACTCCCCGGCGGAGATGCGCTTCTCCACCACCACGCCGTCGAAGGGAGCGCGGATCTTCGTGTCGTCCAGCGTCTTGGCGGAGAGACCGGCCTGGGACTGCGCCGTCTGCATCGCCGCGTAGGCCTGGGCCGCCCCGTTTCGTGCCATGTCCGCCTGGGCCTCGGCCCGATCCCGGGCGCTCCTCGCCTGGTCGAACTGGCTCTTGGAGATCGCGCCCTCCTTGTAGAGGCGCTCGGCGCGCTCGAACTCGGTCCTGGCAAGCTCCTTCGCGTCCTCCGCCGCCTTGACGTCGGCGACGTTGGTGGCGTCGAACTTCTCCCCCCGGTCGAGGCCGAGGCGCGCCTTCTGCTGCTCGGTCGTCGCGTTGGCGGCGGAGAGGCGAAGCGATGCCTCACGCCCGTCGAGCTCGACCAGGAGGTCGCCTTTCTTCACACGAGAGCCGATGTCGACGTGGACCGCGAGGACGGTCCCCATCGTCTGCGACGCGACCTCGCTCCGCTCGTCGGGGTCGAGCGTGCCGCTCACCTCGAGACGGGGGGCGACAGAGCGCGACTCGACCCTGGCGAAGGCCGCGCCGACCGGCGCAGCGGCGCTGGGGGCAGCCGCCGCCTTGGCCTCGCTCTCGGCCGAGGCGTCCGGCTTCTTGCAGCCGCCGAGGCTGGCCAGGCCGACGGCCGCGACAAGCAGCGCGATCGCGGGCGAGCGGGCGGGCCAGCGGGCGGGCCAGCGGCGCCGGCGAGCCGCGTGGGTGGAAGGTTCCAGGTCGCTCTGTGAGCTCAAGCGAGACACGTCGCGTACGTAGCTCACGGTCCGGAGAGGGTCAATGGCAACACCGGCGATTACGAATAGATTGCCTGCAGGAAACAGCACATTGTGAGCCTCCGCACCCGGCTCGAACGAGCGGACGTGGGGTCGACCGGCCCCGCTGTCCATCCCCCCTCAGAGCTGGTTGCGGAAGAGCGACCAGAACCAGTCGAACGCTCGCTCCCAGAGGGGCCGCGCCCGCCACATGGCCAGTGTGTACTTCTCGCTCGCCTCGATGTCGCGGTCGTGGCCGGCGGCGACGCGCTCGGCAAAATCGCGGTCCAGCACCACCACCGAAAGCTCGTAGTTCAGCCGGAAGCTGCGCTGGTCGACGTTGCTCGACCCCAGCACCGTGAGGACGCGGTCGTAGACGATGGATTTGTCGTGGAGAACGGCGCGCGCGTACCGGTAGATCTGGACGCCCCCGCGGAGGAGGGCGCCCAGGAAGTGGCGGCTCGCCGCGGCGACGACCGGGATGTCGTTGTGAAGTGGAATCACGATCTTGCAGGCGTCGGTCCGCCGGGCGACGGCGCGCAGCCCCCGGCGCCAGCGGAGGCTGGGGATGAAGTAGGCGCAGCTGATGCGGAGCTCGCGTCGGGTGGCCGATGCCAGGCGGGACATCGTCCATTGGAGGAGGTTGGTGAGGCCGGGCTGGCTCCCCAGCGGCAGGACCGCGATGGTGCCGACCGGGTCGGACGAGAGCGGCGGCGCCTCCACCGCGGGCCCGGCGGCATGGTCCCACATGGCCTCGAACATCCGGGCGAGGGGGACGCCCACCGGACCGATGGCGACCAGGCCGCCATCGCGCCACTGACCGGAGTTGATGGCCCGGCCCATGTACTCCACCGCGATGTTGCGGCCGCCGGTGATGGCAATGACGGTCTCGCGCGGGTCTGCTGCGTTTTTGGAGACGGACTTCTCTCCGTCGCGGATGGCGACGTCGCGCGGGGGGCCGTCGATGATCCCCTCGGAGGCGCTGGCCGCCCAGCTGAGCGGCGCGTCGCAGACCAGCAGCTTGCGATGGTCGGGGTTGTTGCCCGACTTCACGCGGCCGAACCGGCCGATGCGGCGCCGCCACGGCGCGAGTGGATTGAACTCGACCGCGTGGCCGCCGGCGCGCACCAGAGCCTCGAAGAACGGCATGCCGGAGGAGGAGGCGCCGACGGCGTCGAAGAGCACCCGCACCGCGACCCCGCGCTCCGCCGCCGCCACCAGCGCGTCGCGCACCAGCGCGCCCACGTCGTCGCCGCGGAAGATGTACATCTCGAGGTCGATGCGCTTGCGCGCGCGGCGGATGACCTCGAGCGTCCACGCCAGCTGGTGCTCGCCGTCCTCCAGGTAGATCACCCGGTTGCCGTCGACGAACCGAGGCACGTCGGGGAGCACGCTGCGCAGGCGGCTCAGGCGGTGGATCTTCGCTTGGAGCTCCAACCGACGCTCGAATGCTTCCCGCCACGCGGGCGACCCGAGCTCGGCCCGCAGGTCCGTCACGGGCCGGACGATGCACGACGCGCGCGACCCCGGCAAGGCGCGGGTCCCCGACGACGCCGTCATCCGGTTCCGGTTCCGGCATCCGGGTCGGCATCCGGTCCCGGTTCCGGCATCCGGTTCCGGTTCCGGTTCCGGTTCCGGTTCCGGCATCCGGTTCCGGTTCCGGCATCCGGTTCCGGACACTTGCCGGGCGGCGGCCCGGCGTTCTATGGCGACTGCCGTGCTCCGCCTGCCTCCGGTCGTCCTCGCGCTGAGCCTGGCCGCGATGTGCGCGTGCGGCGGCGATACGTCGGGGAAGGAAGCAGCGCCGCTGGTCTCCTCCGCGGCGGCCGCCAGCGCCGCGGCGCCGCCGCCCATCGCCTCGGCCTCGCCCGCCGCGTCGGCGTCCGCCTCGTCAGCGGCGACCCCCCCCCCGGCGGGCGGCTGGCCGGGGTCCACCAAGGGCTGCCCGGAGGAGATGGTCCGGGTGGAGGGCGAGTACTGCCCGGCGGTCGTTCAGGTCTGCAAGAGGCACCACGTCGAGTACGACGACGCCAAGGGCAAGCGCACCACCGTCAGCGAGCGCTGCCTGGAGTACGAGAACCCCTCGCGCTGCGTGTCGAAGACGCGTGATCACCTGGCGTACTGCATGGACCGCTTCGAGTACCCCGGCGTGCTGGGGGAGAAGCCGCGCAACCTGACGCCGTGGACCGAGGCGAAGAAGCGGTGCGAGGCCGCGGGCAAGCGCCTGTGCACGGAGGACGAGTTCAACTTCGCCTGCGAAGGCCCCGAGATCGTCCCCTACGTGTACGGCTTCGTCCGCGACAAGGAGATGTGCAACTTCGACCGGGAGTACCGCTACCCCGATCACTCGCACGTGCTCCCCACGTTCGACGAGTGCCCGAACGATCCCAAGTGCAAGGCGGAGATCGAGCGACTCGATCAGCGCGAGCCCATCGGCGAGCGCCGGACCTGCG
This sequence comes from Polyangiaceae bacterium, assembly GCA_046596645.1. Lineage (GTDB taxonomy): Bacteria > Myxococcota_A > Polyangia > Polyangiales > Polyangiaceae > JBKJLX01. The sequence continues at coordinate 5,171 of JBKJLX010000251.1, read as the reverse complement.
TCTCCTGGGCCGGGGTCTACGATCTGAACGGCAACATCAACGAGTGGGTCAACCTCCCCAGGGAGAAGATGCCCAACCGCAGCGGCCTCAAGGGCGGCTGGTGGGGCCCCATCCGCGCGCGCTGTCGGCCGACCGTCACCTTCCACAAGGAGAGCGACTACGGCTACGAGGCGGGCTTCCGATGCTGCAAGGACGCAACGGACCCGTAGCGGCGCGGCGCCTGAGAGCGGCGGCCCGTCCGCCTCCCGGCGGGCGCATCCCGCCGAGCCAGGTCGAGGTGCTGCACCTGGTGCCCGGAGCCGTCCGCTACGCCGACGACGTCCCGCCCCAGGCCCAATCGCTCGAGACGTGGGCCGAGTCGACGGCGGACGGTGAGGGGCTCTCGTTCAAGCGGCTCGATGCTTATCGGGTGGCGCGGGAGATGGTGGTGGCGGTGGGGCGGGCGGGCATCGCCGATCCGGAGCTGCGGTCGCAGGCGCACCGGGCGGGAACATCGGTGCTGCTGAACCTCGCAGAGGGTCTGCCGCTGACCGGCGCGGCACGGCGGCGGCACCTCACCATCGCGCGCGCGAGCGCGCACGAGGTCGTCGCCGCGGTCGACGTGGCCGCCGCCCTCGGCGTCCTGTCCGAGGAGGACTCGGCCTTTATCCAGGCGCTGTGCGACCGCATCATCGCGATGCTCTGGCGCCTCACGCACTGAGCCGACGCCGGGCTCCGCCCTCGCGGCGGAGCCCGGCGTGCTCCGCCCCGCGGCGGAGCCCCCGGGCGCGATGGCCTACCGCATGCGGTAGAGCATCGCGCTCACGCGGTCGCAGAGCGCGAGCACGGCGGCCGCATCCGCCTCGGCGATCAGGCCGAGCGCCGAGGCCACGTCCACCGCGGCCGCCACCTCATACGCGCTGCCCCGCGCGCTCGCGAAGTAGCGACCTCGCATCGCCGCCGATCGCGAGGGCAGCCCCTCCGACAGGTTGAGCAGCAACGATGCCGCCGCCCGCGCCACCTGGCCACGAAGCTCCGCGTCCTTCACGCCGAGCCGCCCCACCGCGACCACCACCTCCCGCGCCACCCGATACACATCCAGCTGCATGAACCGGAGCAAGCCCACGTCCTTCGCCGTCGTCCTCATGCCCCCCCTCGGCGCAGGTTCCGTGACACGGGGAGCCGCTGCGGCTCCCCGTGGCGCGGAACGTGAGCCGCTGGGGCATGAGGACGACGACGAAGGACGTGGGCCGTGACCATCAGCCGGAACCGGAACCGGAACCGGAACCGGAACCGGAACCGGAACCGGAACCGGAACCGGAGGCCGGAACCGGAGACCGGAACCGGAACCGGAACCGGAACCGGAACCGGATCCCGGATCCGGGCCCCCGGATCCCCGCCCTCGCGCGCCTCGCGTCCTCGATCGAGGTGGTGCCGCGGACCGCCTCGACCGCACCGCCCTCCAGGCTTCCCCCCCGTCCACGATGACCTCTCGGTGGAGCAGCGACAGCGCATCGCCGCGTGCGCTGTCACGTCGACCGTGACCCCTCCTTCAGCCGCGCTTCAGCTTGCCGTCGGTCTTCAGCTTCTCGACCTCGGCCGCGCCGCCCACCAGGGTGCCGTCCACGAACACCATGGGGAACGTCGGGAAGCCGGCCCACAGCTTGATCGCCAGACGCCGCTTCCACTGCGACAGGTAGCTGCCGTACTCCAGGTAGTGGTAGTTGACGCCGGCATCATCGAGGAGCCGGCGCGCCTTCTTCACCACCGGGTTCTGCTTCATCCCGACGACGACCACCGCGTGGCGTCCCACCGCCGCCACGACCTCTTCCACGGTGTCGCGGTGGAACGACGAGATCTGCTGGCGGACGGGCTCGGCGACGTGCGCGCTGGGGAGAAGGAGTCTTTCCATCGCCCGTCGATAGCGCGCGGCGCGCTCCACGGCCAGGGTGTCGGCGCGGACTCCAGGTGGCGGTGGTGATCGCGCTCGACGTTCACGCCCGCCCGTTCAGGGCAACGGGACCGTCGCCATCCACGGGTTGTTCGGCCGGTAGAACTCCGGTTCGATCACCTGCCAGGTGATCGTCGCCGGTCCGTGGATCGAGCGGTCGGGATCGGAGTTGGCAGAGGAGTTGGCGATGATGTCGACCTGGCGGTAGGCGGCGCGGTGGAAGATCGCGTCCTGCGAGAAGCCGGTGATCAGGTGACCGTCGACGTCGCGCGGCTCGAACCCGGGCGGCGTGTACTGCGACTCGCCAGCCGTCTTCGCGACGTGGCCCCACTCCGGGTCCTCCGCCAGGGCCATGAGCACGCGCTGCACGAGCTCCCCGCAGCTCTCGTAGGTGTTGATCTCGAGCAGCTGGGGGTACTCCGCAGCGACCGCCTGCACGACGTCGAACACGTCGGGCAGCTCCACCACGGTCTCCCCACCGCCGGCGCCCCCCGCGCCGCCTTCGCCCGACGTGCCGCCGTCGCCGCCGCTCCCGGTGGTCGCGGCGGTCGTCGTCGCGGCGGCGCCGGTGGTGGTCGTCGTGCCTGTGGTGGTCGTGCTGGCGGCGGTGGTCGTCGACCCCGACGACATGCCGGTGGTGGCCGTGGTCGACCCGCCGCCGCCTCCCCCGCTGCCGGACGCCGAGGTGTCATCCCCGCAAGCGACCATCGCGCAAGCCGCGATCAGGAGCGGTGCCCAGCGACGTCGGTTCGACATGCTGGATAGGGTACCCGATGCGGGGCCCGCGCCAGGGGCGTTCAGGTCCCGTCCCCCGGCGCTCGCTGGCCCTTCCCGCCGAGCGCTGGCGGGCCTAGGGGTCGCGGGTGGCAAACCTCGGCCGAGCTCTCCTGCTTTCCTCCACCATCGCGCTGTTCGCCTGTGGTGACGACACCACCGGCAGCGACGGGAGCGGCGGGGCCGCAGCGTCCACCGGCGCCACGACGGCGACGACCGGCACCACGACCGGCACCACGACGGCGACGACGAGCTCTGCGGGCGGCGGCGACGGGACCGGCGGCGCCGGCGGCGGCGCGTCGACCGACCTCGAGACCCTCATCTCCACCGACTGGGCGCTTGAGCCCGGCACCGAGATCTACCTCTGCTCCCGCATCACGCTGGAGGAGGACCTCTGGATCTCGGAGTTTCACCCCATCATCCCGCTGGGCACCCACCACACCGTGGTGACCCTCGCCGACCCCGGCGATCCCGACGGCACGGCGGAGTGCGCGAACCCGTTCGAGGGCGGGCCGCGGTCGATCTACGGGACAGGCGTCGGCACCCAGCCGCTGATCATGCCCGAGGGCGTCGCGGTGAAGATCTCGGCGGGCGAGCAGCTCGTCCTCAACCTGCACCTCTTCAACGCCTCGGCCGAGGCGCTGACCGGGACCTCGGGCATCCAGTACAAGGCCCTGGACCCGAGCCAGGTCGAGCGCGAGGCGAGCTCCTATCTCTGGGGGCCCCTCGACTTCCAGATCCTCCCCAACGGTTCGACGACCGACTCCGCCAGCTGCACGGTGGCCACGGACCTCGAGGTCTTCGCAATCCTCCCGCACATGCACCAGAGCGGCAGCCACCTGCGCTTCCTCTACACGCCGCCCGGCGGTGGGGAAGAGGTCGAGATCTTCGACCGCAGCTACGACTTCGACGCGCAGGAGATGCAGACCTACGATCCGATCGCGTTCCTCGAGGAGGGCGGCGTGATCACAACCGAGTGCACCTGGAACAACACCACCGACGAGACGCTCACCTTCGGCGAGAGCTCGAACGACGAGATGTGCTTCGCCGGTCTGTGGGCCCTCCCCGCCCACGTCGAGCTCTGCAAGCCAGATTAGGGCTCCGGCCGAAATTAGGGATCGGCAAGTGACCACCTGTGATCATACGCGGGAGGGGATCGACCTCGGGCGCGGTGCGTGATCCAACGGGTGGATGGCTGCACGGGATCCTCAGGCCGAAGTTGACCGGGTCGAGAGGAAGTTCACGTCGCTCCGCGGCGTCATGGACGAGCGCGTGCTCCGGCTCTGGGTGGCGGCCGAAGCTCGGGCCTTGGGGCGCGGCGGAATCTCGATCGTGACGCAGGCGACGGGCATCCTGGACAAGCGGATCCGTCGCGGCCTTCGCGAGTTGGATGCGCTGGGGGACTCGCCCGCGCAGTTGCCGCCGAGGGAGCAGCGGATTCGCCAGCCGGGGGCGGGACGGCCGCGCCTGGTGGATACGGATGCCACTCTGCTCGCCGACCTGGAGCGGCTGGTGGACCCGGCCACGCGTGGCGACCCGGAGTCGCCTCTGAAGTGGACCTGCAAGAGCAAGGCGAAGCTGGCGCAGGAGCTGGTGGCGCAGGGCCACCAGGTGAGCGCCACGCTCGTCGGACGGCTGCTTCACGAACTCGGCTACAGCCTCCAGGCCACGAGCAAGCGCATCGAAGGAACCCAATCCCCTGACCGCGACGCCCAGTTTCGCCACATCGGCAGCCAATCCGCGCGCTTCATCAAGGAGGGTCAGCCGGTCGTGTCCGTGGACACGAAGAAGAAGGAGCTGGTCGGCACGTTCAAGAACAACGGGCGAGAGTGGCAGCCGAAGGGCCAGCCGGAGCAGGTTCGTGTGCACGACTTCGTGGACCGCGATCTCGGCAAGGCGATTCCCTACGGCGTCTACGACATGGCGCGGAACGAGGCGTGGGTGAGCGTCGGGGTGGATCACGACACCGCGGAGTTCGCCGTTGCAACGTTGCTGAGATGGTGGCGAATGATGGGCCGCAAGGCGTACCCGGAGGCGACGAAGCTTCTCGTCACGGCGGATGGGGGCGGCAGCAACGCGTCGAGATCGCACCTCTGGAAGAAGGAGCTGCAGGACTTCGCCACGGCGACCGGCCTGGAGGTCCACGTCAGTCACTTCCCGCCCGGCACGAGCAAGTGGAACAAGATCGAGCACCGACTCTTCTCGCACATCACCCAGAACTGGCGCGGCAAGCCGCTCATCAGCCGCGAGGCGGTGGTCCAGCTCATCGCGAGCACGACGACGGCACCGGGACTTCGGGTGCGCGCCCGTCTCGATGGCGGGACATACAAGAAGGGCATCAAGGTCCCGAGGTCGGTGATGAAGGGCCTGCTCCTCTCAAGAGGGCGTGTTCTTGGCGATTGGAATTATGCGATCCGACCCGCATTCGCATGATGTTTCCAATCCCTAATTTCGATCGGAGCCCTAA
>JBKJLX010000128.1:0-11147 GCA_046596645.1 Polyangiaceae bacterium | reverse complement strand
CGGCGGGCCACGCGAGGGTGAGCGGCGCGCTCCGCGACGCGTCCGCCGGCACCTCGATCTGCGGCAGCGCGGGCAGGCGCAGCGAGACGCGCGCGTCCTCGGCGTCGCCCTCGCGCGCGAACACCAGCACGCCCTGGTCGGCCTCCGGCGGGCGGGTGAGCTCGTAGGCGCGCTCGCCGGCGTCCACCATCTCCACCCCGTCGACCAGGAGGCGGTCGCCGGCGTCGAGCGGCACCGGCTCGTGCGGACCGAGCAGGAATACCAGCCAGCGGGTCGAGCCGGCGTCACCGACGACGGTCAGGTGCAGCTCGATGTCGCGCGTGGCCACGTCGGCCGAGCGCACCGGGAGCGTCGTCTCGCAGGTGGGCGCGGCGACCGCCACGGCGACAGCCAGGGCGACGCCGAGGACGACGGCGGCGCGACGGTCCGTGCCCACCTCAGCGGATCCCAACGCCGACGAAGACGCCGAAGGTCTGCTCGGAGAACGAGCGCGAAGGCTCGCCGCCGTCGCGAAAGGTGAACGCGACGCGCGGCCCGAGCTCGAGCATCTCGACGCCGGTCGCGATCTCGAAGCGGTGCTCGTGCTGCCGCAGCTCGGACGGCGACGAGATGAAGGGCAGCGCCTCGTACACGAAGGAGCTCGTCACCTCATCCCGCCACCAGAGCACCGCGCGCCCGCGCAGCAGACCGTACACGCGCCCGACCGAGTCGCCGACCTCCAGGGCGTCGGCGCCCACGCCGGCTCCGGCCACGACGCTCCCCGGGACGTCGCCAGTCCAGTGGTGGAGGGCCCAGCCCGCGAAGGCCTCGCCGCGGAGGAACGAGCCGGGCGGGTTCTGACCGGTGGGCGGGAAGACCTCCAGGTTCAGGCCGAAGCCTGGCCCCTCGTCGAGGTAGCGCTCGCCGCGGATCTGCAAGGCGAGGATGCCGGCACGGTAGCGCTCGACGCTCCCCACCTCGTGCAGTGTCGACCCCTGGCGCAGCGCTGCGATCGTCGCGTAGCGATCGACGTCGAACGGGTGCGGCCCGTCCTCGACCGCGTCCGCGACGGTGTCCCACATGATCTCGAGCTTACGGCCTCAGAAATACCAGGGGAACTTGCGGTAGTCCTGCTTCCGCTTCTCCAGGAAGGCGTCGCGGCCTTCCTGCGCCTCGTCGGTCATGTAGGCGAGGCGCGTCGCCTCGCCGGCGAAGACCTGCTGACCGACCAGCCCGTCGTCGATCAGGTTGAAGGCGAACTTGAGCATGCGCTGGGCGGTGGGGCTCTTGGCGTTGATCTCCTCGGCCCACTCCAGCGCGACCTCCTCCAGCTTCGCGTGGGGCACGACCGCGTTGGCCATGCCCATGTCGAACGCATCGCGCGCCGAGTAGGTGCGCCCCAGGAAGAAGATCTCGCGCGCGCGCTTCTGACCGACCTGCCGCGCCAGGTACGCGGAGCCGAAGCCGCCGTCGAAGCTGCCGACGTCTGCGTCGGTCTGCTTGAACTTCGCGTGCTCCTCGCTGGCGAGCGTCAGATCGCAGACCACGTGCAGGCTGTGGCCGCCACCGACCGCCCAGCCGTTGACCACCGCGATGACCACCTTGGGCATGAAGCGGATGAGCCGCTGCACCTCGAGGATGTGGAGGCGCGCCAGCTTCGCAGGGTCGACGGTGCCCTGCTGCTCGCCCTCGTACTGGTAGCCGGCCTTGCCGCGGATGCGCTGATCGCCCCCCGAGCAGAAGGCCCACCCGCCGTCCTTCGGGGACGGCCCGTTGCCGGTGAGCAGCACCGTGCCGACGTCGCTCCACTGTCGGGCGTGATCGAGCGCCGCGAAGAGCTCGTCGACGGTGTGCGGCCGGAACGCGTTGCGAACCTCGGGGCGGTGGAACGCGATGCGCACCGTCCCCTGGCCCCTGGCCCGGTGGTACGTGATGTCGGTGAAGTCGAAGCCGCGGACGGGCTCCCAGCGGGTCGGGTCGAAGATCTCGCTCGGCATGACCGGCGAACCCTAGTGGCAGTGGCGCCGTCGTTCCAGCGCGGCTGAGGCAGATCGCCACGCACCGCAATGCTTGCGGTGCCCTCGCGCGCTTGCGTGACCGGGCCCCCAACGGCAACTTGGCGCCGGCCATGCGAACGCTGCCCGGATCTCCCCACCCGCTCGGCGCATCGTGGGATGGCGATGGGGTCAACGTCGCCCTCTACTCCGAGAACGCGACCGGGGTGGACCTGTGCCTCTTCGACGAGCACGGCGGGGAGACGCGCATCCCGCTCACCGCGCGCACCGCGTTCGTGTGGCACGCGTACGTCCCCGGCATCGGGCCTGGCCAGCGCTACGGGTTCCGCGTCGCCGGGCCCTACGAGCCGCACGCGGGCCTCCGCTTCAACCCCGAGGTCGTGCTGCTCGACCCCTACGCGCGCGCGGTCGACGGGGTCGAGCGCTGGGACGAGGGCTGCTTCGGCTACGACCTCGGCGGCAAGGAGGAGGACCTGCGCCCCACGGGCCGTCCCCAGCTGGGCGCGCCGCGCGCCGTCGTCATCGACCCCACCTTCGACTGGGAGGACGACGCGCCGCCGCGCACTCCGCTCCACCAGTCGGTCCTCTACGAGGCCCACGTGCGAGGCCTCACCCGCCTGCACCCCGAGGTGCCGGCGGCGCTGCGCGGCACCTACGCGGGAGTCGCGCACCCCGCGATCGTCAAGCACCTGCGCGACCTGGGCGTGACGGCGATCGAGCTGATGCCGGTGCACGCCTTCGTCGACGACAAGATCCTCCTCGACAAGGGGCTCCGCAACTACTGGGGCTACAACTCGGTGAGCTTCTTCGCGCCCGACGTCCGCTACCGCTCGGGAACCACCCTGGGCAGTGAGGTCCGCGAGCTCAAGGAGATGGTCAAGGCGCTGCACCGCGCCGGGATCGAGGTGATCCTCGACGTGGTCTACAACCACACCGCGGAGGGCAACCACCTCGGGCCGACGATGAGCTTCAAGGGCATCGACAACCCGACCTACTACCGCCTGGTCGGCGAGGACCCTCGCTACTACTTCGACTACACCGGCACCGGGAACACGCTCAACGTGCGCCACCCGCAGGTGCTGGCGCTGATCATGGACTCGCTCCGCTACTGGGCGGGGGAGATGCACGTCGACGGCTTCCGCTTCGATCTCGCCTCCACCCTGGCGCGCTCGCTCCACGAGGTGGACCGCCTCTCCAGCTTCTTCACCCTCATCCACCAGTCGCCGACGCTGAGCCAGGTGAAGCTCATCGCCGAGCCGTGGGACGTCGGCGAGGGCGGCTACCAGGTCGGCAACTTCCCCGTGCGGTGGGCGGAGTGGAACGGGAAGTACCGCGACTCGGTCCGCGCGCTGTGGCGCGGCGACGGGGGCAAGGCGGGCGAGGTCGCCTATCGCATCACCGGCTCCAGCGACCTCTACGAGAGCAGCGGGCGCAAGCCGTCGGCGAGCATCAACCTGATCACCGCGCACGACGGCTTCACCCTGCGCGATCTCGTCTCCTACGAGCACAAGCACAACGAGGCGAACGGCGAGGGCAACCGCGACGGCGCCGAGAACGAGCACAACTGGAGCTGCGGCGCCGAGGGCCCGACCGACGACCCTGCGATCGTCGCCCTGCGGCGACGGCAGCAGAGGAACCTGCTGGCGACCCTGATCCTCTCCCAGGGCACGCCCATGCTCGTCGCCGGCGACGAGATGGGGCGCACCCAGCAGGGCAACAACAACGCCTACTGCCAGGACAACCCCACCAGCTGGGTGGCGTGGGATCTCGATCAGGAGCAGCGCGCCCTCCTCCGCGTCACGCGCCGCCTGCTGCGCATCCGCCGCGAGCACCCGTCGCTCCACCGGTCGAAGTTCTTCCAGGGGCGGAGCGTCCACGGCACCGATCTCCACGATCTCTTGTGGTTCCGCGCCGACGGCGCGCAGGTCGACGCGGCCGACTGGCGCGACCCCTCGACGCGGAGCTTCGCGATGTTCCTCGCCGGGCGCGGCATCGACGACGTCGACGAGCACGGTCGACCCCTGGTCGACGACGACCTGCTTCTGGTGGTGAACGCGGGCGGTGGAGACGTCACCTTCTCCATCCCCACGCTGTCGTCCGTGCGGGGGGGCTGGCAGCTGCTGGTCGACACCGCCGACGATGCGGCGGAGGAAAAGGTGGAGGGCGGCGAGACGACGACGCTGGTCGGTCGCTCGCTGAAGCTCTTCCGCGCGGCGTCGGGCGTGCTGCGGCGGGGAGGCGCCCTTCACACCCTGGGCGCAACGTACCGCCTGCAGCTCCACGCGGGCTTCGGCTTCCGCGAGGCGACCGCGATCATCGACGACCTGGTCGAGCTCGGCGTGACCGACGTCTACACCTCACCCATCTTCACCGCCGCCCCCGGCAGCACCCACGGCTACGACGTGGTCGATCACGGCGTGGTCGACCCCCAGCTCGGAGGGATGGAGGGCTTCGTCGCCTTTTCCGATGCCCTGCGCGAGCGAGGCATGGGACTGGTCGTCGACTGGGTGCCCAACCACATGGGCATCGCGAGCGGCCAGAACGGCTGGTGGGACGACGTGCTGGAGAACGGGCCGGCGTCGATCCACGCCGAGACGTTCGACGTCGACTGGAGCCCACCCAAGGAGGGCCTGAAGGACAAGGTCCTCCTGCCGATCCTCGGCGACCAGTACGGCGAGGTGCTGGAGCGCGGCGAGCTGAAGCTGGTGTGGGAGGGCGCGTTTCCGCGGCTGGCCTACTGGGAGCGGCGCCTGCCGCTCGGACCCCGGTCGCTGATCCCCATCCTCGACGGAGCGCTCCCCGGCACCGCCCTTGCGGCGGACGATCCGGATCGACTGGAGCTGGAGAGCATCATCACGGCGCTCCGCCACCTGCCGGAGCGCACCGAGACCTCCCCCGAGGCGCGCCGCGAGCGCGCCCGCGAGAAGGAGGTGACCAAGCGCCGGCTGGCGAGCCTCGCCGAGCGCAGCCCGGCCGTGCGCAAGGCGATCGAGGACGAGCTGACGATCGTGAACGGCCGCCCCGGCGAGCCGGCGACCTTCGACCGGCTCGACGCGACGCTCCAGCAGCAGAGCTATCGCCTCGCCTCGTGGCGCGTCGCGGTGGAGGAGATCAACTACCGCCGCTTCTTCGACATCAACGACCTCGCGGCCATCCGCATGGAGACCCACGAGGTGTTCGAGGCGGCGCACGCGGTGCTGCTGCGGCTCATCGAGGAAGGGCGCATCCAGGCCCTGCGCCTCGACCACACCGACGGGCTCTACGACCCCCAGGCGTACTTCGAGAGCCTGCAGCGGCGGTTCGCGACCATGCACCGCATCAGCGCGACGCCCGACGCCAGCCCCGACGACCTGGCGCGGCCGCTGCCGCTGCTGGTGGAGAAGATCCTCGAGCACGGCGAGCGGATGCCCAGCGCGTGGCCGGTCGACGGCACCACCGGCTACGAGGTCGCCGCCGCGCTGGGCGGGCTCTGGGTCGACGCCCGGGCGGAGGACGCGATGACGCGCGTCTACCAGCGCTTCACCGGGGACCGGCGCTCGTTCCGCGAGCACGTGGACCAGTGCAAGCGGCACATCGTGCGCTTCAGCCTGGCCAGCGAGATGAACATGCTGGCGCGGGCGCTGGAGCGCATCGCGCAGCGCAACCGGCGCTCGCGCGACTTCACGCTCGCCGGCCTCGCCCAGGCGCTCATCGAGATCGTGGTCGCATTTCCCGTCTACCGCACCTACCTGCGCGAGGGAGAGTGGCGTAGCGAGCAGGACGAGCAGATCATCCGCGGCGCGGTGGCCCGGGCGCGCCGCCGCAACCTCTCGCTGAGCCCCACCGTCTTCCGCTTCCTGGAGTCGGTGCTGCTGCTGGAGACCGAGGCGACCGACGAGGAGCGTGGCGATCACGTCCGCTTCGCGCTGCGCTTCCAGCAGCTCACCGGCCCGGTCATGGCCAAGGCGGTCGAGGACACCGCGTTCTACCGGTACAACCGGCTGGTGTGCCTCAACGAGGTCGGCGGCACGCCGTCCGAGTTCGGGACCTCGGTGGAGGAGTTCCACGAGCTGAACGCGGAGCGCGCACGCTGCTGGCCGCTCTCGATGACGGCGACGTCGACGCACGACACCAAGCGGGGGGAGGACACCTCGGCCCGCATCGCGGTGCTGAGCGAGATGCCCGACGTGTGGCGGCGCGCGGTGGTGCGGTGGGCCGATCTCGCCAGCCACGCGCGGCGGGAGATCGACGGGCAGCCGGCCCCCTCGCGCGGGCTCGAGTACCTCTTCTTCCAGTCGCTGGTCGGCGCCTGGCCGCTGGGGTGGAGCGGCCTCGACGGCGTCGAGTGCATGATCGAACGCGTGCGCGGCTTCCTGGAAAAGGCGAGCAAGGAGGCCAAGGAGCAGACCTCGTGGACCAGCCCCGACGCCGCTTACGACGAGGCGGTTCGCAGCTACGTCGACGCCGTCATGCGCGATGGCCACTTCATGGCCGACGTGCGCGCCTTTGCCGAGATGATCGCGCCCCACGGCGCGACCAACGGCCTGGCGCAGACGCTGCTGCGGCTTTGCGTCCCCGGCGTGCCCGACACCTACCAGGGCTGCGAGGTCTGGAACCAGGCCCTGGTCGACCCCGACAACCGACGCCCGGTCGACGTCGAGGCGCGGCGCGCGGTGCTGCGCAACGTCGCCGCGGCCGCCACGCGGGGCCGCGATGGCGCGCGCGATCTCCTGGAGCAGTACCGCGACGGCGGGATCAAGGCGTGGGTGACGAGGACGGCCCTCCACGCGCGTCGTCGCTGGCGCGACCTCTTCCTCTTCGGCGATGCCGAGGGGCTCGACGGCGGCGAGCACCTGGTGGCGCTCACGCGGAGCCATGGCGACGATCGGCTCCTCTGCTGCGTCCCGCGCTTCTCCTATCTCCTCACCGGTGGGCGCGCGCCGTGGCCCCTGGGTGAGGTGTGGGGCGAGCGGACGTTGCGCGTCCCCTACGGCGGCCGCTACCGCAACCTCTTCACCGGCGATGTGATCGCCATCTCGGGCGAGGTGAAGATCGCCGACCTGCTCGCCGAGGTACCGGTGGCCCTCCTGGTGCGCGAGGGTCGCGAGGGTGGCTCGTGACCAGCGTGCTCGAGCCGCCGCTGCTAGGCGCACACGTCCGCGGCGGCGCGACAGGCTTCGGCGCCTGGGCGCCTCACGCCTCCAGCTGTGCTGTGCGACTCTTCGACGCCGTGGGGAGCGCGGTCGACGACCGACCCATGCAGCGTCGCGGCGGCGGCCCCTGGGAGGTGATCGTCGATGGCGTGGCGCCGGGTGCCCTGTACGCGTTCGTCGTCGACGGTCGCCAGCTGCCCGACCCCTTCGCGCGGTGGCTGCCGCGGGGGGTGCACGGGCCGGCGGCGGTCGTGGCCTCGAGCTTCACCTGGCAGCACGGTCCGGGCGTCGCGCGCCCGGCCGACGAGCACGTGATCTACGAGCTCCACGTCGGCACCTTCACCGACGCCGGCACGTTCCACGCGGCCATCGGGCACTTCGCCGAGCTGGCGAACCTCGGCGTGACGACCCTCGAGCTCATGCCGGTGGCGGCCTTCGACGGTCGGCACGGCTGGGGCTACGACGGCGTCGCGCCCTACGCGCCGCACGCCGAGTACGGCTCGCCCGACGATCTGCGCCGCCTGGTCGACGAGGCGCACGGGCTCGGCCTCTCGGTGATCCTCGACGTCGTCTATAACCACTACGGGCCGGCCGGGAACTACCTCGGCGCCTACGACCCCGCGTACTTCGACGACCAGCTGCACAACGCGTGGGGCGCCGCGCCCGACTTCCGTCACCCCGTCCTGCGCCGCCACGTGGTCGACCTCGCGCGGCACTGGCTGGTCGACTTCCGCTTCGATGGCCTGCGGCTCGACGCGACGCACGCGGTGTTCGACCGCTCCCCGCGTCACGTGCTCGCCGAGCTCGCCAGCGTCGTTCGCGGGATGCGCCCGGGCAAGCTCCTCATCGCGGAGGACGAGCGCAACGACCCCGGCTTGATCCGTCGCGACGGCATCGGGCTGGACGCGATGTGGGCCGACGATTTCCACCACCAGGTGCACGTCACCCTCACCGGCGAGCAGGGCGGCTACTACGCAGGCTACCCGCCGGGCGTCGCCGCCATCGCCCGCGCCATCACGCGCGGGTGGCTCTACGAGGGGCAGACCTTCGCACCCTGGGGCAAGGCGCGCGGCGCGCCGGCGGAGGGCGTCACCGCCAGCGCGCTCGTCTACTGCATGCAGAACCACGATCAGGTGGGCAACCGGGCGCTGGGGCAGCGCCTCTCCTCCCTGGTGCCGGAGAGCGCCAACCGCGCGGCGATGCTGCTGCTGCTCTTCCTGCCGATGACGCCGCTCCTCTTCATGGGGGAGGAGTGGGCGGCGTCGACGCCGTTCCTCTACTTCACCGATCACGCGCCCGATCTGGGGGTCCTGGTGACCGCTGGTCGACAGGAGGAGTTCAGCGGCTTCGCCGGGTTCTCCGATCCCGAGGCGCGGCTCGCCATCCCCGACCCGCAGGCGGTGGCGACCTTCCACGCCTCGCGCCTCCGCTGGCCGGAGCGCGACCAGGGTCGGCACGCGGCGATGGTCTCGCTGGTGCGCGACGCGCTCGCCCTCCGCCGCACCGACAGCGTCCTCCGCGATCCCGCGCGAGAGCGAATGCACGCCGAGGCCCACGGCGAGGTGCTGGTGGTGCGCCGCTGGCTCGGCGATCGCTCGCGCTGGATCGTCGTCAACTTCGGACAGGCCGCGGTGACCCTGGCGACGCTGGGGATCCCCATGGCGAGCGCCCACTGCCTCATCGCCAGTGATCCGTTGGCCGAGGCCGGGCTCGCCCTCCCTGCGCTCGCCGCCGTGCTCCTCGGCGCCGACGGCGCCTGGCGGCGGCCCCGCGAGCGCACCGGGGGCGGCGCTGCGCGCGGCTAGGCCGGCGCGCGGCCGGTGAGGCGAGCCACCGCGGCCAGCAGCGCATCGTCGCGGATGGGCTTGGCCAGGTGCACCTGGAACCCCGCGGCCATCGCCTTGGCCGCATCGGAGGTGCGCGCGTAGGCGGTGAGGGCGATGGCCGGCGTGGTTCCGCCCTCCTCTGGCGCGCGCTGGCGGAGGCGGCGCAGGAGCTCGTAGCCGTCCTCATCCGGCATGCCGATGTCGCTCACCACCACCGCGGGCGCGAAGGCGTCAAGCGCCTCCAGCGCGCTGGCGGCGCTCGACGCGGTGCGCACCTCGGCGCCGGCCGAGGCGAGGACCAGCTGGAGGAGCTCGCGGGCGTCGCTGTCGTCGTCGCACAACAGGACCTTCACCCCGCGCAGCGAGGGACGCGGGGCGGGCTGAAGGCTGGGCGGCGGCGTGCGCTCATCGTCGACCTCCTCGTCCGCATGCACGGCGGTGATGGGGAAGCGCACGGTGAAGGTCGCGCCCCGCCCCTCACCCTCGCTGGCCACGGCGATGGTCCCGCCGTGGAGCTCCACCAGGTGACGCGCGATGGCGAGGCCCAGCCCCAGGCCGCCGTGGCGCCGGCTCGGCGAGCTGTCCGCCTGGCGGAAGCGGTCGAAGACGAAGGGCTGCAGGTCGGCAGGGATCCCCAGGCCCTCGTCGCTCACCTCGAGCACCACCGTCGATCCCTCGCGCGCCAGGGTGACGCGCACGTGCCCGCCGGCGGGGGTGAACTTCACCGCGTTGGAAAGCAGGTTCCACGCGACCTGCTGCAGGCGGTCGGCGTCTCCGACGAAGGTCACGCCAGGCGCCAGCGTGCTCTCGATCAGCACGCCCCTACCGGCCGCCATGGGAGCGACCACCTCGAGAGCGGCGCGCATCACCGCCTCGCCGTCGATCAACGACCGCTGGATCATCAGCTTGCCGGAGATGATGCGCGAGACGTCGAGCACGTCCTCGATCAGGCGCGCCTGCGAGCGGGCGTTGCGCTCGATGGTGTCGAGCCCGCGCAAGACGAAGGCCGGATCGGCGGCCTTCTTTCCGCGGAGGAGGGCGACCCAGCCGAGGACGGCGTTGAGGGGCGTGCGCAGCTCGTGCGAGACCGTCCCCAGGAACTCGTCCTTCAGGCGGTTGGCGTCCTGCACCTCGCGGAAGGAGCGCGCATGGTCGAGCGCGATGGCCGCGCGACGCGCCACCTCGGTGGCCACCGTGACGTCGGCCACGGTGAAGCGGTGACGTGACTCGGCGGCGATCAGGGTGAGGGCGCCCAGCGTCTCGCCGCGGACGGTCAGCGGCAGTGTCAGCGCCGAGGCGAGCCCCAGCGCCCGCGTGATGCGGAGCAGCTCCGGATCCGGAATTGCGGCGACCAGCAGCTCGTCGGGGATGTCGAGGGTGATCTCCGGCTCACCCGTGGTGAGTACGCGCCCCACCCCGTTCGGCGCGTCGAGGAGCGGCGGGTAGCGGCGGCGTAGCTCGTGGGCAAGCGCGACCTTGTCGGGGTCTGCGTGGGCGACCGCGACCATGCGGATCGAGCCGTCCTCGCCGAGCATGTCGACCACCGCCCAGTCCGCCATCCGCGGCACCGCGACCTGCACCAGCGAGCGGAAGGTGGCGTCGGTGTCGAGCGAGCTGCCGAGCGCGTCGCTGGCGTCGGCGAGGAAGTGGAGGATGTCGGCGCCGCGCCGGATCTCGTCCTCGGCGGTGCGCCGCTCGGTGACGTCGGCGCAGACGCCGATCAGCTTGCGCGGCGCGCCGTCGGCGTCGCGCAGCACCTCGCTGTGGGCCTCCAGCCAGCGCACCGCGCCGTCGGACCGCACGATCCGGAAGGTGATGTCGTGTCTCGCACCGGTCTCCACCGCGCGGAGCGTCGCTGCGACCATGCCGTCGACGTCGTCGGGGTGCAGGCTCGCCTGCCAGGCCTCGAAGGTGCCGGGAAAGGTCCCCGGGGCGAGGCCGTGGATCGCCTCCAGCGTGGCGCTCCAGTGGACGTGGCCGGTCCCCATGTCCCACTCCCACGCGCCCATGCGCGCCGCCTCGAGGGCGATGCGCAGCCGCTCCTGCTCCAGCGCGTTCTGCTCGGAGAGCGACGCGCGCTCGCGGTCGGCGCGACGGCGTTCGGACGCGTCGACCACCACCGCGGTCAGGCCGACCACCCGGCCGCCCTCCACGTCGGGCGTGTAGGTGGCCTCGACCCATCGGTTGCCGTCGCG
>JBKJLX010000475.1:0-4893 GCA_046596645.1 Polyangiaceae bacterium | reverse complement strand
CGCCGCCCCCCCCGCCGCCGCCCAACTGATCGCCAGGGCCATGGCGCGCGGCCTCCACCCGATCGCCCTCGTGCTCGTCGCCAGCGCCCTGCTCGGGTGCGCGGGCGACGAGGGGCGCAGGCGCTCGCGCACCGGAGGCGAGCGCGCCGCCTGGACCTCGCCAGCGATCGAGCTCGAGGGTGAAGCACCGCACGAGGACGACGCGGCCAGCGCTCGCGACGGCGTCGCGCAGCTCGGCTCGCAGACGGTGTTCGTCGAGCGGTTCGCGGACCCGGCCGGTCGCGGGGCCCGCTCGATGCAGACGGTCGCGCTCACCGATTCGACGCCCGCGGCGGAGCCTCGGCCCCGCCGGCGGCGCAACGTCGACGTGGACCTGCAGGCGGCCGCGTTCGACGACGTCGCGCGCATGCTCGGCGAGGTCGGCGGCTTCGCCATCGTGGTCGAGGCGCCCGGCGCGGGGACGGTGCATGCGACCCTGCGCGGCGTCGACGCCTGGGACGCGCTGGTGGCGATCACTCACGCCAAGAAGCTCGAGGTCACGTGGAACGGCAGCATCGCGATCGTCCGGGCGCCATGAGGGGCTCCTGGGTGCAGGCCCCCTCGCTGGCCGCGCTGCTCGTCGTCCTCGGTTGCTCGTCGGAGGACGAGCCCAGGCCCGGCGCGCTCGCGTCGCTGCCCAGCGGCCAGGGCACCCTCGAGGTGCTGGCGGATGGCTCGATCGCCGTCTCTCTTGGCGGCGGCACGCGGCTGGTCGTCCCGCCCGACGGTCTGCAGCTCGGCACCGTGGGGGTGCTGGAGGAGGGACGCGCCTACGATCCGTGGGCAGACGTCGGTCTCGACGTGCTGGGGACGCCGCCGGCCGACCTGACGTGGAGGGCGCCCCTCGCGATCGAGGTCACCACGGCGGACGCGTCGTCGATCGAGCTCGCCCTCGACCATGGCGACGGGGTCGCGTCCACGGTGCGCATCGCGATCGACGGCGCGCGTCGCTGGTCGCTCGCCTGGGCCGCGAGCGGAGCGCCCATCGTCTACCAGCGGTTCGGCGCGCGCATCGACCCCGAGGAGGGCCTCTACGGCCTCGGCGAGCAGCTCGACGCGCTGGACCAGCGCGGCCGCTGGCGGGCGATGCAGCTGGAGATCGGTGGCGGCACCGAGAGCCTCAACAACGAGGCGCACGTGCCGGTGCCCGCGCTCCTGGGGACGACGGGCTGGGGGATGTTCGTCGACAGCGATCTCCCCGGCGTGTTCGGCGCAGGCACGGTCGACCCCGCGTTCGTGGAGGCCGTCTACGGGGCCAGCTTCGATGGCGCGCCGCTCGTCGTGCACCTGTTCGTCGAGGAGCATCCGCTCGATCTCGTCGGCCACCTGTGGGCCGTCACCGGCGCGCCGGCGGTCCCCGCGGCGTGGACCTACGGTCCGCTGGTGTGGCGCGACGAGAACGACGATCAGGCGCAGGTCGAGGCGGACCTCGACGCGCTGCGCGACCTCGATCTCGCGGCGACGGGTCTGTGGATCGACCGCCCCTACGCGACGGCGGTGAACACCTTCGACTTCGACACCGAGCGCTTCCCGGCGCCAGCGCGCATGGTGCAGAAGGCGCAGCGCCTCGGCCTGCGCATGGGCCTCTGGCACGTCCCGTACCTCGACCAGGAGTCGGAGGCGACGCGGCTCTTGCGCGACGAGGCGGAGGACCGCGGCTTCTTCCCGCCCGAGGTGGGGCTCCTCCTGAACGGCTGGGGTGCGCCGATCGACTTCACCAACCCCGCGGCGACCGCGTGGTGGCAGGGGCTGCTCGACCCCTACGCGCGGATGGGGATCGAGGGCTGGAAGCTCGACTACGCCGAGGACGTCGTCCCCTCGCTCGCCGACGTGCGGACCGGCTGGCGGTTCGCGGACGGCTCGACCGAGCGCACCGCACACGCCAGGTACAACGGGCTCTTCCACCAGGCGTACGCGGAGAAGCTTCCGCCGCATGGAGGCCTCCTCCTCTGCCGCCACGCCAACCCCGGCGAGCAATCGCTCGGCATCGTCGTGTGGCCGGGGGATCTCGACGCGACCTTCGCGCGCGCCGGCGAGGGGGTCGCGGACGGGGACGAGAGCTACATCTCGGTCGGTGGGCTCCCGGCCAGCGTGATCGCCGGCCTCTCCCTCTCGGCTTCCGGCTTTCCGTTCTACGGCGCCGACACCGGCGGCTACCGCCACGCGCCGCCGGACGCGGAGCTGCTGGTGCGGTGGATCCAGCAGACGGCGCTCTCGACGAACATGCAGGTCGGCAACGGCGCCAGCACCGTCCCGTGGGAGGGTGACCTCGCGACGGCGGAGGGCGTCCGCGCGCTCGACGTCTTCCGCCTCTACGGCCGCCTGCATCTGCGACTGTTCCCGTACGTGTGGGGCGTCGCCCGGCGCATGGCGACCGAGGGGCGCCCCATCCTGCGCCCGATCGGCCTCGCGTATCCCGAGCTCGGCCAGCACCCCGACGACCAGTACCTCCTCGGTCCCGATCTCCTGGTGGCGCCGGTGCTCCAGCGCGACGCGCGCGAGCGTGACGTGCTCATCCCTCCCGGGGCGTGGATCGACTGGTGGACGGGCGGTCGCGTGGAGGGACCGCGCACGGTGCGCGTCGCAGCGCCCATCGATCGGATTCCGCTCTGGGTGCGCGAGGGGGCGATGGTGCCGATGTTGCGGCAGACCATCGACACCCTGGCGCCGACCTCGGAGCCGGACCGAGTCGACTCCATGCTCACCCGCGCCGGGCCGCTGTGGCTCCGCACGCCTGCGGCGGAGTCGGCGTCCGGCTACGCCTCCGATGGGACAACGGCCCAGCTCGCGACCGACGAGGAGGGCGCGATCGCCGTCTCGGTGGAGGCGGGCTCGCGCTTCGTCGACGGAATGGTGCTGGAGCTCGTCGCGTTCGGCGCCTCGCCCCCATCGCGCGTCGAGGTCGACGGCCTGGCCGCGACGGCGATCGCGGCAGCCGACATCGAGATCGCGGGACCTCCGGCCTTCGTCCACGACGGCGCCGTCGGCGGGACCCTGCTCGTACGGATACCCACGAACGCCCACCAGGTGCGAGTCTGGCGTTGACGGTGCGCTGAATTTCAGGCACCAGATCACTCCAGATCTCGATCGGAGGACTGCATGTCGACGATGAGCTGGCCGGGGTTTCGGTATGGGTCGCTCGGGCTCGCGTTCTTGGCGATCGGGGCGGGCGGCGCCTGCGCCGAGGGCCTCAGCCGGAACGACGACGTGTTCTCCGAGAGCCGCAGCTCCGACGAGGGCGGCGGCGGCGGCGAGGCGGCTGACGAAGACGAGGGCTCCGGCGGCGAGGGCGAGGGCGACTTCAGCGTCGGCACCACCTCGTCGACGACCACCGCGAGCAGCAGCAGCGCGTCCGCCGGCGGCAACGGGGAGGACGGCGCCGCCTGCGACCCGCAGACGGAGCTCGCCTGCGGCGACGGCGAGTGCATCCCCATGGCGGCGGTCTGCAACGGCATCACCGACTGCGCGACGGCCGCCGACGAGGCGCCGGTGAACACGACCTGCGCCGGCGGCACGGCGGCCGGCGGCGGCGGCACCTGCAGCGGACAGTTCGCCTGCAACGACGGCAGCTGCATCGAGCAGTCCTGGGTCTGCGACGGCTGGCCGGACTGCGGCTCCTACGAGGACGAGGTCGACTGCCCCTGTGACGGCGTGACCTGCGGCGACGGCCAGTGCATCCCCGACTCCTACGTCTGCGACGGCTACGACGACTGCTCCGACGACGAGGTCGACTGCGCCTGCGACGGCGTGACCTGCGGGGACGGCCAGTGCATCCCCGACTCCTACGTCTGCGACGGCTACGACGACTGCTCCGACGACGAGCTCGACTGCGGTGAGACGTCTTCGTCCTCCAGCGGCGGCGGTGTCCCGCCGGAGTGGACCTGCAGCTCCTTGTGGTACGGGGACGGCTACGACTGCGACTGCGGCTGCGGCGCCCTCGACATCGACTGCCCCACCACCGACACGTCGAGCTGCACGTACTGCGAGAACAGCGGCGGCTGCTCGACCACGTGCGACGACATCGACCCGGCGATGAACTGGCTCTGTCTCTAGCCTGCGGTCGTCACTCGTCGGGCGGGCGGCCGAGCCAAGCATCGCGGCGCGCCAGCGCGCCGCGGTAGACCTTCAGCCACGGCACGATCGCGCGGTCGTGCAGCTCGTCGATGACGAGCCGCTGCCAGGCGCCGATGGCCGCGTTGCGAGCGCGCTCGGGCAGCGGGATCGTGGCGCGGCTCGGGTCGCGCACCGCGGCGCGCTCGCTCCGCAGGCTCCGCACCAGGCGGCGGAAGCTGTGGGCGATGGAGTCCTTGCGGCGGAAAAAGGCGGCGGCGGTCTCGCGCCGGGTCGCGTCGTCGTGCTCGCGGCGAGCCGACCAGGCGCGAAGGAATCGGGCCAGCGCCCGGTCGTCGAGCCGCTGGACGCGGCGGACCTCGACCAGCATCCCGCGCAGGTCGAGGTCGAGCTGACCACGGACGTACGCGTCGTAGAGGGCGTTGCGCAGCGGCGGGATCGCTGGGCTGCGGCTGGTGAGGCGCGTCAGCTCCTCGACGTCGAGGTCGAGCAGCGAGTGATCCCAGTCGATGTTCAGGGGGAGCTTCTCCTCCCCGATCAGGACGTACTGGTCGACGTGGGTGTCGAGGTTCGCCACCAGCCACTCCCAGGGGTGCTCTCGCAGCATCACCTCGCGCTGGATGTCGCTCCACGCCGCGGGATCGGTGGGCAGCCGCTCCCCGGCGTGATCGATCATCGGCTGCATCATCCCGTCGGTGAGGCCGACGTCCGGCAGCTCCAGCCGCCGCGCCGCGGTGGCGATCGCGGGGCGACCACCCAGGCGCCGCACCTCGGCCGCGAAGA
>JBKJLX010000015.1:0-11833 GCA_046596645.1 Polyangiaceae bacterium | reverse complement strand
CGCCACGGTCTCGCCGCGCGGGGATGGAACCGACGCGTTCGCGGGCACGCTGGAGGGTCGGCGCGAGGGCGAAAGGCTGACGGTCCGGGTCCGCGCCTCGGACGGCGCGGCTGTCGCGGTGCGCACCGCCGACGCCAGCCTGACTCGGTAGGCCCCTGGCGGTCCGCGGCGACTATCGCCTCGGGAGCCTGGGACCGTCCCACACCTTCGCATCACGGAAGGTGCGCACCAGCGCGGCGTCGATGTGCTGGTCCTTCACCTCGAAATCGAGGATCTCCAGGGCGCGGTCCAGCGGAACTGCCTTCTTGTACGGTCGGTCGGACGCGGTGAGCGCATCGAAGATGTCCGCGATCGTCATCATCTTCGACTGGAGGGGGATCTCCTCCGCGCGCAGGCGATTGGGGTACCCGGTGCCGTTGAGGCGCTCGTGATGGGAGCCGGCGATCGACGCGATCCTCCGGAATTTCTTGCCCCAGGGGACCTGGGCCAAGAACTCGAAGGTGTGGGTGACGTGGCTGCGGATCTCGTCGATCTCCGCCGTGGTCAGCGAGCCGCGCGCGACGGAGAGGCTGGCCACCTCGGCGGGGGTGATGAGGGGATGTTCGCAGCCGTCCATCGCGCAGTAGCTCTCGCGGGCAACCGATTCGATCTTCGCGAAATCGCCACCCCGCAGCACGGTGGGCTCGTTGGCGGTGAGGATCGCGGCATAGGCGGCCTCCAGCTCGGCCTTTCGCTGGGCCAGCTCCTCGTCGAGGGCCCGCATCTCCTCGGGGCTGCCGTGGCGCTCGATGAGGCGCAGCTTTCGCTGCAGCACGTCCACCTCCAGGGTCTTCTCCACGTAGTCGAAGCGCGCGCGGATGCGATCGAGCTCATGGGGATAGAGCTTCTTCGCCTTGATCAGCACCTCCTCCCGCACGCCGATCTTCCCGAAATCGTGGAGGAGCGATGCGTACTCGAGCTCGCGGAGGTCGTCGTCGGTCCAGGTGACCTCCTTGTAGGGGCCCTCGGTTTCTCGCTCGACCGCACGCGCCAGGCCTACCGTGAGATCGGCGACGCGGCGCGAATGGCCACTGGTCGTGGGGTCGCGCTGCTCGATGGCCTCCACGCTGGCGTGCACGAACCCCTCCAGCATCTTCCGGATCTCGTCGTAGAGGACCGCGTTCTCCAGCGCGATGCCGGCCTGCGAGGCCAGCGTCACCAGCAGCTCTTCGCTGCGCTGGTCGAAGGGGATCACCATGCGATCGAAATCGGTGTCGGCGCCCAGGCGGGTCTGGGAGTCCCTCTTCTTGTTGATGAGCTGGATGACCCCGACCACGTCGCCGCCCCGCGCGATCAGCGGCGCGCAGAGCATGCTCTTCGTGCGGTAACCGGTCTTCTGATCGAAGGAGCGATCGAAGCCGTAGGGCGAGCGCGGGGGGAGGTCGTAGACGTCGGCGATGTTCAGCGGCCGGCGGTTGAGGGCGACGTAGCCCGCCATGCTGCGCGCGCTGATCGGGACGGTGAACTCGCGCGAATCGAAGGTGACGCTGTCGTTGTGGGAGAGCTTGAAGCGCAGGGTGCGGCGCGCGGGGTCGGGGTCGTCGCCCTCGACGACGTAGATGCTGCCGGCGTCGGCGCCGGTGATGAAGCGGCTCTTCTCCAGGATGAGATCGAGCAGCTTGCGGATCTCGCGCTCGGTGGAGAGGGCCTTGGCGATCTCGATCAACTCGCCCAGCTCGAAGCGATAGCGATCGAGCCAGCGCCCGCGGCTCTCCGCGCGAACGTTCGCCTCCAGCAGATCGAAGCCGGTGCGCAGGGCCACCGCGACCTCGGCCGCGTCGGGCGCGGCCGAGAGCAGCGACACCAGCCCGCGGCGCAGGGCGTCATCGGCGTCGCGCTCGCGCGGCCGGCCGGTGAGGATCAGCGCCGCGCGCCCCTCGGCCAGGGCCTGGGCCCAGGGTCGGAACACCTCACGCGCGCCGTCCCACGCGGCGGCAGGCGCGAGGAGGACGACCAGATCTTCGCGACAGACCGCGACGATCAGCGGGTGGGGGCGCACCACGACCGCGGGCAGGGGGGCCACGCCGGCCACCAGCCCTACGAACGCTCCGAACGCGGCCAGCCCATCGGCTCGAGGCCTGCTTTGCCCTCCCTCGGTGACACCGACGACCGACGTCATGCTTTTTCCTCCCCCGACTCCGGGACCGCCGCGCGCGAGCGCTCTCGCTGCTGCGCGAGGGCGGCGTCGCGTCGATCGTACGCGACCACGATCTTGGCGACGAGGGGGTGGCGGACCACGTCGACCTCGGTGAAATGGCGAAAGGCGATCCCCTCGGTCTCGCGGAGCAGGTCGCGGGCCTCCGCCAGGCCGCTGCGTGCGCCCTGGGGGAGGTCGACCTGGGTCACGTCGCCCGTGACCACCGCGCGCGAGGCGTATCCCATTCGGGTGAGGAACATCCTCATCTGCTCGCTGGTCGCGTTCTGCGCCTCGTCGAGGATGATGAAGGAGTCGTTCAACGTGCGGCCGCGCATGAAGGCGAGCGGCGCCACCTCGATGTTGCCGCGAGTGACCAGCCCCTGCGCCTTGTCGGCGTCCATCATGTCGTGGAGCGCGTCGTAGAGCGGCCGGAGGTATGGGTTCACCTTCTCCGCCAGGTCTCCGGGGAGGAAGCCGAGCTTCTCCCCCGCCTCGACCGCCGGGCGGGCCAGGACGATGCGCTTCACCTGCTTTTCCAGGAGGGCGCGCACCGCCATCGCCATGGCGAGGTACGTCTTGCCGGTGCCAGCGGGACCGATGCCGAACGTGAGGTCGTGGGTGCGGATCGCCTGCACGTAATGGCGCTGGGCGATGGTCTTGGCGCGGATGGGGCGACGGCGCGCGGTGGTGAGCACCACGTCCTCGAACAGATCGCGCAGGCGGACGCTGGCGTCGCCGCGCATCGCGCTCAGCCCGCGCACCATGTCGGCGGGGGCGAGCTCGAGGCCGTCGGCGAGCAGGTCGGCCGCCTCGCCCAGGAAGCGCTCCACGACGGCGACGTCCTCCGCCGGGCCGACGATCCGCACCACGTTGCCACGTACGCCCAGCTCCACGCCCACCGCCTTGGCCACGAGCTTCAACGTCTCGTTGCCGGGCCCCAGGAGATCGACTGCGACGGTGGGGGGGTCGATCTCGACCTGGGCCGTGACGCGTGCCGACGCGGCGGCGTTGGGATCCGTGATGACGACGGGGTCGGTCAAGAGGTGCTCCTCGGATCAGGGGTGACTTGACCGTTTTCCCGACGGATGCGAGCGTCGCGGCCGGTTGCTGGTCCGCCCGGTCTTCGCGACGCGGCGGCGGAAGGACGACTCGCGATGAGGAAGGTGCTCGGGGCGTGCTCGGTCATGCTGGTGGGGGCCATGCTGTGCGGCGAGGCGTTCGCGCAGCCCGCGCCGCCGGTTCCACCGCCGCCTGGCGAGGTTCCCCCCTCGACGGGTCCCGCGCAAGGCGCGCCGCCGCCAGGCGCGGCTCCTCCCGCTGCGGTCCCCCCCGCAGCGCCCCCGGCACCACCTCCTCCGGCGGCACCTCGCCCGGCAGCACCTCCCTCGGCGGCGACGCCTGCCGCACCGCCGACGCCGCCGGCGCCGCCCCCGGCGGGGACAGCGCCGGTCGCGGCGGCGCCCGCCGACGCCGCCACCCGCTCGCCGCTCGACCTCCCCCCCCCTGCCCCGGGAAGCGACGCGGGCACGCCGCCGCCGCCCGCCGCGCCCCCGCGCGCCTTTGCGAACGAGTCGTCCGGCATGCGCGGGCAGGGCGACGAGGGCCCGCCGCTGGCGGGCTGGCACGGTCGCTTCTTCCTCCGCGACAAGGACGACAACTTCCGGCTGTATCCGAGCGGCCAGCTGCAGGTCGACCTCCAGGGCTGGGTCGGCTCCGGCGTCGACGGGAGCGCGCGCACCGCGGGCGGCACCGCGTTGCCACCGCGGTTCGTGTTCCGGCGCGGTCGCTTCGACATGTCGGGCGAGCTCCTGAAGCGCTGGTCGTTCGGCATCCAGATCGACGCCGGCGTCTCCGGCGGCTCCGGTGGTACCGATCAGGCGCTCGGCCAGGTGTCGTCGTCCCAGCCGCGCGTGTCGCCGGCCAACGTGTTCATCGATTACGGGCTGTGCGATTGCTTCCACCTGACCCTGGGCCAGGTCCGCGCGCCCGTGTCGCTGGAGAACCGCACCAGCGACACCGTGCTGGTCCTCCACGAGCGCACCATCGCGACCCGCGGCCTCGTCGCGCCGAGCGAGCGGGAGACCGGCGTCCTCGTCTGGGGTGACCTGTTCGAGAAGGCCCTCAGCTACGAGCTGATGGTCGCCGGCGGCGACGGGAACAACCGCCCCCAGGAGGACTCGCGCTTCGACTTCATGGGGCGCATCGTGGTGCGGCCGTTCTCGTCGATCGAGCTGATCAAGAACGCTCACCTCGCCATCAATGCGCGTCACGGCGACCGTGATCAGTTCGGCGTCGGCTACGACTACGCCGGCATCGTCACCGGGCAGGGGCTCCCGCTTTGGGCCCCCACCTACGAGGACTCGCTGGGCCGCGAGATCCACATCATCCCCTCCGGGGCCCAGAACCAGATCGGCGGCGACATCCGCGTTCCGATCGGTCCTTTCGACCTGCGCGGAGAGCTCCACTACGTCGTTAACGACACCCGGGAGTCGGTGGACGAGTTCCAGCTCACGCCCACCAACGCCGAGCGTCTCGGGCAAGTCTCGGGCTGGGGCACCTACGGCGCCGTGACCTGGTGGGCGCTGGGGGACGAGTTCGTCTCCGGCGAGCCGGGCGTGCAGCGCCCAGCGACGCTGAACTTGAAGAAGAAGCCCGAGCTGAAGCGGGGCCTCGCGGTCTCGGCCGTCGTCGCCGCCATCGTCGCCGACTACGACGGCAACGCGCGCGGCGGCGAGGACGACGCCGCCACCCCCGGGTCGGCCGGCGAGCCGCGGACCTCGCTGGACGTTGTGCAGATCGGCGGCAACGTCAGCTACTGGCACACCCGCCACGTCCGGCTCGGCCTCGAATACTCGGCGTACGTCACCGGGGGCGCCGACGACGGCCTCACCTTCGTCCCGGGCAACCTGGGCGACACCGCCGACCCCGCGGACAGCCTGGTCAGCGAGATGAGCACCCGGATCCAGATCGTCTTCTAGCGCGCGTCCGGAGGCGCCGGCTCGGCTGGCCTTCCGGAGACTTGGCCCGTCGGGCGCGACCAGGGTAGCCGGGGGCGATGCGACGGCCCTGGATCGCCCTCGCCCTTGCGGGGTCTCTCGTCGCGGCGACGCTGCCCTATGCAAGGGAGCACGGCTCGGACGTGGCGAGCAGCCTGTCGAAGGCCGCGTTTGCTCGCTCGGGGCAGAAGAAGCCCAAGACATCCCCCCTGGTCGGGCTCGACCTCTCTCGCATCGACGTGCGCGAGGACGTCGGCACGGCGCCGCTCCCCAACGGTCGCGTCGCGGAGCTCACGGTGTCGCCCAAGCTGCAACGAGCGGCGAATCGCTACCTGCGCGAGGGGGCCCTTCCGGAGGGCGCCATCGTGATGACCGACGTGAAGACCGGCCGGGTGCTGGCCTGGGCGAGCTACTCCGAGGACTCGCCGGCCCGCGATTTCGCCGCCGAGGCGAACGTTCCCTCGGCCAGCGTGTTCAAGATCGTCACCGGCGCAGGGCTCTCCGAGCAGGGCTTCGTGCCGACCACGCGCGTCTGCTACCGCGGCGGCAAGAGCCGCCTCGAGGCGGAAGACCTGGTCCCCGACAGGCGACGCGACAAGTGGTGCGCGACCCTGGGCGAGGCGATGGGACGCTCCCTCAACACGGTGTTCGCGCGGATGGCGAACCAGCACCTCGACCACGACGAGCTGCAGAGCGTCGCCAAGCGGCTGGGCTGGGGTCGGCAGATCCCGTTCGACGTTCCGGTGCAGCCCAGCGCCCTCGATCTGCCGGTGGAGGACGACGTGGAGCTCGCCCGCGCCGCGGCCGGCTTCTTCCACAGCACGATGTCGCCGTTCCAGGGCGCGAACCTGGCCACCACGGTGGCCAATGGCGGCGAGATGCGGAGGCTCACGATCGTGGCCAGGGTGCGCGACGGCGAGAAGGTGATCTACGAGGGCCCAGAGGAGCCGGAGAGCCTGGGCCGCGTCATCGAGGAGCGCACCGCGCGCGCCGTCGGCGCGATGATGGAGAACACCGTCGACGGCGGCACCAGCTTCAAGTCGTTCCACGACCGCGCGGGGCGCTCGCTCCTCCCGGACATCCGCATCGCCGGCAAGACCGGCACCCTGGCCGAGACCAAGAAGAACGGCCGCCTCGTCACCTGGTGGGTCGGCTACGCACCCGCCGATGCGCCCGAGGTCGCGCTCTCCGTGCTCGCCGCGAATCGCCACAGCTGGCGCGTCAAGGCGACCACCATCGCCTCGCAGATGCTGCGCGTGTATTTCGCCGACAAGGGCCGCAAGGGCGTCGTCGACCCGACGCTCGCCGGGCCCTCCTGGAACGAGTGAGCGCTCAGCGCGGCGCCGGCTTCACGTCGCGCGCTACGAAGCAGGCGCGGCAGCGCGCTTCGTAGCTCTCGCTGCCGCCGACCAGCACCGTCCCCGTGGAGGGGAGAAGCCGTTGCGATCGGCTGGCGGTACCCCCGCACGCGGTGCAGACGGCGCGCACCTTGGTCACCTCCTCCGCGATGGCCATGAGCTCCGGCATCGGGTGAAAGGGGCGCCCCAGGTAGTCCTGATCCAGGCCGGCCACGATGACCCGCAGCCCACGCCGAGCGAGCTCGTCCGCCACGTCCACGATGCCGCGGTCGAAGAACTGCGCCTCGTCGATGGCGACGACCTGCGTCGTCTCATCCACCCGCTCCAGGAGCGAGCTGCTGGTGGCGACCGCAACAGCGTCGACGCTGAGCGACTCGTGGCTGACGATGCGCGAGGCGTCGTAGCGGTCGTCGATACGAGGCTTGAAGGCCTGGACCCGCTGGCGAGCGAACAGGGCGCGCTTCAGGCGGCGGATCAGCTCCTCGGTCTTGCCGCTGAACATCGAGCCAGTGATGACCTCGATGGTGCCGGGAGCTTGGGGTGCCGTCATCGCCCATCTTCAAGAACGCGGCCGGCGGCGGGCGGCAAGGGGCATTGCGGAGCGCCGCTTTCGGCGGAAAATTGGACCTTGGGGCGCGGCGGTTGCACGTGGCCCCGCCGCGCGTGCTACCATCATCACGTGCAAGTCGTGCTGCGGAAGTTGGGGCGTGGAGCCCGGGCCGTCGTCGGAAGGCTCGTGCGCGCGCCCCGCAAGGGCTCGGTCGTCGTCATCGAGTTCTCGGACGGCATGCACGAGTACGTGACGACCCCGGTGAAGCGCGTCCTCCGCGTCGCCGGAAAGGAAGTCTTCTACATCGAGACGGTCAACTCCCGTTACCGCCTCGAGATCCGCGGCCGCGAGGTCACCCTCGACGGCGCCGTGGGCGGCGGCACCTGAGGCCGGTCTTCTGCTGGAGGCTTCCTCGCGGCGAGGCGGCCGTGGTAGTCGAGCGCCATGGCCAACGGTGACCGTCGCAACTCGATGAAGATGAAGCGCCGCAAGGCGCAGGCGAAGAAGAAGGAGCGCGCAAAGCGCCTCAAGGCGCCGCGGACCGCGCCGGCGGCGCCCGCCAAGAAGACCACGTCGCGCAAGGCGAGCACCGCCGCTTCGCCTCCCGCTGCCGGCGGCTGACCCGAGCGGAGACGGAGCCGGGCGGGCACCTCGCGGCCCCGCCCGGATCGCTCACGCTCGCGCTGATCAGTCCATCGCCTCTTCGTCGCTCGGGATCACCCGGGTGGTGAAGCGTCCCGGCTGTGGTCCTGCCGTCTTGGCCGCGTTCGGCGGGGGCGGCGCGTCCGGGGCTCCCCCCGGGATGCGCTCCGGGCCCGACGTGGGCTTGCTGGTGGCCGCGTCCGGCGCGTCGCCCTTCTTCAGCGTCGTCGCCATGTGCTGCTCCTCGGCGAGCTGCGCGTTGCGATCGTCCACCAGGCCCGCCTCGCCGGAGACGCGCTTCTCCTCGACGATGAGCCAGCCCTTGTCCTCGACGTCCTTCCACTTCTGGATGATCGAGGTGGTGCGCAGCTCCGACTCGTCGATGCGCTGCCAGGAGACGTGAACCAGCACCGTCGCCTCCTCCTTCGACGGCATGTCGACGCCGGCGAACTCGAGGTCCGAGATACGGATGCCACGCCCCCAGCTGGCGTGGGTGCTGACGAAGTGCTTGCGCGCCTTCTCGCCGATGTAGCTGAGCGCGACGTCCATGCGGCCGAACCGCGTGGCCATGTTCATCTCGTAGGCCGCGTCGGTCAGGCGGTCGGCCGCCGTCGGCGGCGAGATGCACGCGGCGAGGCCGGCGGCGGGGAGGAGCGTGAGCAGCGCGAGAGCGAGCGGCCGGCGGCGGGTCATCTCCCCCGGCCTACGGCGGGGGCGGCGCCGGGGCCAAGTTCCGTCAGAACGCGCTGCTGGCCAGCAGGTAGAACTGCCCGCCCGGAATGGCCTCCGGGCTGAAGCCATAGGCCCAGCCGAAGCGGATCTGGGTGTCGGCACGGTGGACGAGGGTGAAGCTGCTCCACAGCTCCGCGCCCACCGACGAGTGCAGGTCGGGCGAGTGGATGATGGAGTCGCGCTCGAAGAAGCCCATCGACTCGACTCGGAACCGATTGAACGCGCCGCCCCAGTCCATGAAGAGCGCCCCATCGATGCGGCGGAGGTAGATGGGCAACGTGGACAGGCCGACGTCGGGCTGGATGATGGGGAAGCGATACTCGAGCGTGGAGAGCAGGTAGCCGGTGCCGCGGTACGAGCTGGGAGCATAGCCGCGGAGGACGAACGAGCCGTCGAGGGCGCCGGTCAGCGCGTCGAGCGTGGAGTTGTTCTCGAAGTCGTAGCCGCCGACATAATAGAATCCGCGGCGCGCGTAGCTGCCGTCGGCGACGCCGCCCGACGCGCGCAGCGCGAGCACGTGGTAGAGCCAGGGCATCTCCAGGTAGGTGGAGGTGTCGACCTCGAAGCCGTAGAGCGAGGCATCGCTGCCGGTCGCCTCGCCGCCGTAGGTCGCGCTGAGGCGCAGGGTGGACCCGCCGACGTTGCCGGGTGCGGTGAGCGAGCCGTCGGCGGTGGACAGGGTGTAGCTGCCGCGGAGGGTGCCGAGGTACCCCTCGATGGGGAGCTGGGTCGCCGGCGAATAGGGCGAGACGTCCTGGGGGAACGGCAGCTCGGCGGAGAGGAGCGACGCGCTGAACGATAGCGACGCGCTCTGGGTGACGAACGCGCGCGACAGCGGGTAGGAGATGCTGGAAGTGACACTGAGATCGGTCTCCTCGTAGAGCACCTCCTGCCCGCCGACCACGTAGCCGCCGCGCGGCCGCACGATGCGCGACACCGACGCGCCCAGGTCCGCCCGCATGCCGCGGTACGCATACCCGATGGAGATCGCCGGCGCCGGCGCGTCGGGCTCGGCGCGGAGATTGATGGTGGCCGCGTGGTGGCCGACGATGTCCGAGGACTCGGCGGAGACGGTGAAGGCGACGTCGGAGTAGTCGCCGGGCGCCACCGAGAACAGCCAGCGCCGCGGCCCGAAGGTAGGGAGCGGATTGTATTCGTGGCGGCTGATCGCCACCGGGCGCGGCTCCGGCGGCGGGGTGGGCCGATCGTCGGGCGGCGGCAGCGCCGCGAGGTGGCGCGCCGGGTCGAGCGCCATGGCGAACAGGTCGAAGCCGCGCGAGCCGTAGCCGATGTAGACGAGCCGCTTCTCGTCCTCGCTCACCGCCGGCATGAAGGCGCCGACGCGATCGTTGGTGACCTGCTTCGTCTCCTGCGTCTCCAGATCGTACACGTGGACGTTGAAGATGCCGGTTCGATCCGAGCTCCAGTAGATGCGCTTGCTGTCGGCCGACCAGGTCGGCTGGAGGTCGAGCGAGCGGTCACGGGTGATCTGCCAGAACTTGCCCGTCGCCATCTCGACCACGCGCACGTCGCGGAAGCCTCCGGTCGACCAGCAGCTGTATGCGACCCAAAGGCCGTCGGGAGAGAAGCGCGGCGTGTACGCCTGCTCGTAGCGGGCGCTGGGCACCAGGGTGCGGTGGGGACCGAGGCCCCCGTCGCCGTCGATGGCCGCGATGCGCAGGTAGGTGGTACCTGCCCAGTTGACCGTGAACACCACCTGCCGGCCGTCGCTGGAGACGTCGGGCTCGGCCGCGCGCGCGCCCACGGTGAGGCGAGTGCGCGAGGTCTCGCCGATGAGCGAAGTCTCCCCCCGTGCGACGCGCCACAGGTCGTTGCGCGAGTAGGCGTTGCGGTGAGTCTCGGGGTGGTGGAACACCAGGTCGCCGTCGGGCTCGAAGGTGGAGAAAGACTCGCCCGAGGTCCGCGCGACCAGCGTCTCCTTCCGCGGTGACGGGTCGGTGACCGAGCCCAGGAGCAGCCGGTAGAGGCCTGCGCGCTCCTCCTGATCGCCGCGGAAGTAGATGATCTCCTCCACGTCGGGGGAGGTCCTCGCGGCGCGCGGCACGAAGCGCGGGTACGCAGCGGCCGCGCCGCGCTCCGAGATGCGCACCCCCTCGCGCACGCCCCGTCGCTCCACCTCGCGCAGCTGCTCGCGATAGTGGAGCTTCAGGTGCTCGACCCAGGCGTCGTACAGCTGATCGTAGGTTCGCCCGGTCACGCGGCGGATGGCGCGGCTGACCCCGAACGGTGCCGCGCTGGCGCCGTAGTCGGCGGAGACCGCGCGCATGGTGTCCTGGCCGTAGACGTCGCTGACCCAGCGCAGGAACTTCGAGCCGTACAGGTACCAGGAGTTGCCCTGCGGCCAGCGGAAGGAGTTGCCCGAGATCTGGTCGAGCCGCATGATTCGGTCCTCGATCACGTCCGCCCGCAGGAAGGCGTCGAAGAGCGTCCCTCGGACGCGCCCGCCCGAGGTGGTGTGCGACTCCTCGACGGTGGCCAGCCCCTCGATCAGCCAGCGCGGGTTGGCGGAGTTGGGCGCCAGCGTCCTCCCGAAGACGGCGTTGAAGATCGAGGCGCCGCCGCTGATGTTCCCGGTGTGGAGGATGTGCGTGAACTCGTGGGTGATCAGCATCGACATCCAGTCGTCGTAGTCGCCGAGCGCCGAGAGATCCGGCGGCGCGGAGACGTAGAGGCGAATGGCGTCATAGGGCACCGGCGTCGCGCTGCCGTTCGCGGCGTCGACGTTGTCGGTCAGCAGGATCTCGGTCGCGTGGTCGGGCTCGTAGCCCATCTCGTCGATCATCCGCGCGCGGGTCGATTCGCAGAGCTGGGCCACTCGCCGCGCCACGGCGTCGAGGTTGTGGGGGTGGTGGACGCGGAAGTGCGCGGTCTCGTACGTCCAGTACGTCAGCGCCGGATCGTCGATCGCGGCCGCCTCGCGCGGGGAGGCCGCGGCGACACCGAGCACGGCGGCCAACGCGAGCCCCCACCGCCGCACGCGGCGGCGACGGCTGGTCGCCGGCGGCGCGGCCATCTTCAACCGACCTCGGCGCTCAGAGGTCGTCGTAGAAGATCGGCTCGCGATTGCGCGCGTAGCGGTACACCAGCTGACGCCCCTCGGGCGTGATCTGCGTCAGCTTCGCGCCGAACCCGGGCTCCACGCCGTCGCTCGGGTCGCGGACCCATTGCACCACCCCCGACGCCTGGAACTCGTAATCACCGGGGAGGAGGACGCGCAGCGTCACCGGGGTGCCGAGCTGCGGGACCTTGTAGGTGCCGACGAAGATGCCGCCGTGCTCGATGACGTCGTTCCCGGCGAGCCCCTTGTAGAAGTTCGACACGCTGTGCGCGCCCAGCTCGACGACGACGCTGCCGGAAG
>JBKJLX010000883.1:0-3682 GCA_046596645.1 Polyangiaceae bacterium | reverse complement strand
ATGCGCAGGATGCACCGCGCGCCCCAGAGCTGCGGAAGGACGACGAAGAACAGCGTCGCCCAGACGTCGTACACCATGAGCGCGCCGGTCAGCCCGAAGGCGAAGGCGTTGTCGTAGAGGTACTGGCGCTTGAAGTCGGCGCGCCCACCGACGGCCGACCAGCGCATCGCCCCGTCGAAGGTGTTGGGCCCGGCGACGTTGGGGAAGTGCAGCAAGTTGAGCAGGTGCCAGCGGAAAGCGACGTTCTCCGGCGCGGCCCAGTCGGGCTGACCGTCGTCGTCGAAGTGGTGGTGCACCAGGTTGTGCGAGGGGATGTTCACGCTGGCCGGGTAGAGCGCCCCGAACGACAGGACGCGCCGGAAGGCCAGGTTCAGCCCACGGCTGCGGAAGACGCCCTGGTGCATGTGGTTGTGGATCACCACCGCGTTCAGGAAGCTCAGCCCGCAGGCGAGCGCGAAGACCACCGGGTGACGCGCGGCCGGCACGAACACCATCGATCCGAGCGACGCCCAGTAGACGGCGACGATCCCTAGCTGCCGCCACTCGGCGGGGTGCTTGACCAGCGTCGGGAAACTCAGCGCTGCCACGGCTCACCCGTCTAGCATCGACCGCGCGCGCGACGCAATCGCGCGTGTAGCAAACTGCACGCCGCGGACGGATCAGCTGGCGTAGTGGCGTTCGCAGCGCCAGATCGTCAGTTCTTCGACGCGTCCGAGGTGGACATCCGAATCCGGGTCGCGGTACCGTCGCGGCCCGTGAGCGCCCTCGTCACGACCTTCACCACGCTGCCGTTCTCGCAGCTGCGCCGGAACCGATACTTCTACCTCTGGTACGACAGCGTCTACGCCGTCCTCTGCCTGGCCGCCCTCGGGGCGATGCAGGCGGCGGGGTGGAACGGCGTGTTCGGCGAGGGGGCCGCGCTGGGCGCGTGGAAGTGGTCCTACCTGGCGCTGTTCCCGGTCGTCCTCTACCTGCAGATCCTCTGCAGCGTGTTCGTGCACGTCTGCACGCACGGCAGCTTCCCCAGGGCGGTCAACCGCCTGATCGGCGAGATCTGCGGCGCGGTGATCATCACCCGCTTCGCCTCGTGGGAGGTCATCCACCAGCGGCACCACCGCTTCAGCGACGACGTGGAGAAGGACCCGCACCCCATCGTCCCGAGCTACTGGGAGTTCGTCGGCAAGACGATCGTCGGCGTCGAGAAGCAGCTGCAGCAGATCTACTTCGACCTCTACGGCGACTCGCCGGAGACGCGCCGCTACGAGAAGCTGCGCGCGTACCTCAGCTACGCGACGAACCTGCTGCTCATCTACACCTGGTACATCGCGGTCGGCCCGACCTTCTTCTTCTTCCTGCTGTTCCCCGCCAGCGTCGTCGGCGCGCTGCACCTGTTCCACTTCAACTGGTCGACGCACAACGCGTTCTCGCCGACCGGTGACTACAGGCCGGTCAACCTCGACCACGGCTACTACTGGCTCGGCAACCGCATCTGGTTCGGCATCTACTTCCACGCGAACCACCACAAGAACGCGCGCTCGCTGAACCCGATGGCGGTGACGCCGTCGCTGCCGGTGACGCAGCCGCCGTCCGTCGCCGAGCTCGAAGCGGCGCGCTGACCCGCTCTCCCGACGGCCTGCAAGCCGACGAGGGCCGGTCCCCAGGGTCGGCGCCCTCGTCGTTTGGCCGCGCGGCCTTCAGAGCGCCGGCGGGGCGGAGGGAGCGGCGGAGGGAGCGGCGGAGGCCGAGGGAGCGGCCGATGCGGACGCGGCCACCGCGGGCAGCGCCTCCACCGGAGCGGCGGAGGCCGACGGGGCGGCGCTGGCGGCGGCGGGTGCGGCGTCCCCCGACCAGCAGGTGAGCGATGGCGGCTGCGCGATCGGGATCTTCCGCGCGGAATCGCCCTGGGTGGTGACGAGCTTGGTCGTGGCGTAGGCCTTCATCTCGCCGCACTCGTACTTCATGTCCGAGGGCGAGCCCTTCATGGCCCTGGAAGGGGTCGTCGCGGGGGCGCGCTCGTTCTCGCACTCCGCCCACTCGACCTCGTACTCGCCGTCGTTGTCGGGGAGGAGGATGGGCGTGGCCGGGGCGCTGTCGGTGCGGAGCCCGAGGAGCACGACGCGAGCGACGATCTCGCTGCCGCTCTTGAAGTTCACGTGGATGGGGCGCTTCAGTCCGCCGCGCACCGGATCCGACTTGCCGATCGCGAAGTCGGGGCAGACCGGCTCACCCTCGAAGGTGTAGGGCACGGTCGTCCCCGAGCATGCGACGGTCAGGCCGGCGAGCAGGCCGATGGAGACGGCAGCCAGGGTCCGGGGGCGCCAGCGGCGTGCGTACGCCATGGAAAGCGGACACGAGAGCATGGTCGTCCTTCGCGAAGGTGCTTCGGTCATGCCTTGGCGGAGGCCTTGGCGGCGCCCGCCTTCACCGGGGCCTGCGCCGCCGGCCTGGTCGGTGCCTTGGCTGCCGGCTTCGCCGCCGTCGGCTTCGCCGCAGTGGCGGTCGGCGCCGTCAGCTTGGCGGCCGAGACCCGCGTCTTGCCGAGCTTGAGGATGTGCTCGAAATGCTCCTTCGAGATCGGGACCACGCTGAGGCGCGAGCGCTTCAGCAGGGCGATGTCGGCCAGCTCGGGATCACCCTTGACGTCGTCGAGGTTGACGGGCTGCTTGATCGGGGCCACCGGCTCGACGTCGACCACGCTCCAGTCCTCCGCCGGGGCGGTGGGATCGGGGTAGGCCTCGCGCGACACGCGCGCGATGCCGACGATCTCCTTGCCGTCGTTCGAGTGGTAGTAGAGGCAGAGGTCGCCGACCTTCATGCCGCGCAGGTTGTTGCGGGCCTCGAAGTTCCGGACCCCTTCCCACATCGTCTTGCCGTCGCGGACGAGCTGTGGCCACGAGTATTGAGACGGCTCGCTCTTGATGAGCCAGTGCTGTCGGGGCATCCGGGCGCGGACGATAGCATGCGCGGTCACACTCCGACCGGCTCGCGCGATAGCCTCTCGATGAGCACCGCCATGGCTGGTCCCGCGAGCCCGAGCACGCCTCTGGGCGCCGCCCTCGGAGACCCCGAGCTGCGCCGCTTTCTTCGCGATTACGTGAAGAAGAGGGTGGGGCAGGACGACGTCGACGACGTGGTCCAGACGGTGCTCGTCGAGGCGCTGGCCTCCACCAAGCGCCCCGAGGACGCGGCGGAGATCCGCAAGTGGCTCGTCGGGATCGCTCGCCACAAGTGCGCGGACGTGCACCGTCGCGCCGGCCGGGAGCGGCCGCCGGAAGGCGAGCTTCCCGATCTGCCAGCCCAGCCCTCGCCGGTGGAGGAGCGCGCCCTCGTCCGCTGGGCGGAGGAGCAGGCCCAGTCCTCGCGCGAGGCCGACCAGAAGACCCTGGGGTGGATGGCGCGCGAGGGGGAGGGGGACAAGCTCGAGCACATCGCGGAGGAGGAACAGCTGCCCCCGGCGCGCGTGCGTCAGCGCGTCTCGCGGATGCGCCGCTTCCTGAAGGAGCGCTGGCTGGCCGAGTTGGCCCTGGTCGCGGCCCTCGGCGCCATCGCGCTGCTCGCCTGGCGCTGGCTCCGCCGGGAGGAGGGGCCCATCGTCGCCGACCCCAGCCCGCCGACGACGGCGCCGCTCCCGGCCCCGGATCGCCTCGTCGAGGGGCGGCGCGTTCGCGAGCTCGCGCTCGAG
>JBKJLX010000692.1:0-8959 GCA_046596645.1 Polyangiaceae bacterium | reverse complement strand
CGGTGAGCAGATGATCGCCGGTGATCATCTTCACCTGGATGCCCGCGGCGCGGCACGCGGCGACGGCGCGCGTCGCCTCGGGGCGCGGCGGATCGATCATCCCCACCAGCCCGAGGAAGGTGAGCGAATCCACGTCCGCGTGGGAGATGGTCTTCGCCTCCGGGCCCATGCGCTTTTTGGCCATCACGAGCACGCGCAGGCCTCGCGCCGCGAGCTCGTCCACCTCGCGGTGCGCCGCCTCTGCGTCGAACGGAGCGTGTTCGCGGTTCGCCGCGACGGCGTCGACGCAGCGGCGGAGCAGGGCGTCGGACGAGCCCTTGACGTACATCACGGTGGCCGCCTCGTCGCCGTGCAGGGTGGCCATGTACATGTGCTGCGACTCGAAGGGGACCACGTCCCGTCGGGGCCAGGCCGCCAGCGCATCGTCGTCGAGCCCGGCCTTCCGGGCGACGACGGTGAGCGCCGCCTCGGTCGGGTCCCCCTCGACCTTCATCGCACCGGCGTGCCCGACCAGGCGGGTGTCGTTGCACAGGGCGCCCGCACGGAGGCACTCGAGCAGCGGTTCCACCGTCGCGGGGTCGATGCGTGCGCCGTCGAGCTCGAAGTGCCCCACGGCGTCGAACCCCACACCAGTGGCATGGACAGCTCGCCCACCGGTGTGGAGCGTCGTCACCGTCATCTGGTTCTCGGTGAGGGTCCCCGTCTTGTCGGAGCAGATGACGGTGGTGCTCCCCAGCGTCTCGACGGCCGGGAGCCGCCGGATCACCGCGCGGCGCTTCGCCATGGCGGCGACCCCCACCGCGAGGAGGATGGTCACTGCGGCAGGGAGCCCCTCGGGGATGGCCCCGACGGCCAGCGCGACCGCCCCATTGAACGTCGCGCCCATCGGGCGGCCTCGCAGGACCTCGACCCCGAAGAGCAACGCCGCCATGCCGAGGATGATCCAGACGAGGAGCTTCGAGAGCTGCGCGATGCGCTTCGTGAGCGGGGTCTCCAGGTGAACGATGCGCGCCATCAACCCCGCGATGCCGCCGGCCTCGGTGGCGTCGCCGATCGCGACCACCACCCCGCGACCGACCCCGTAGGTCACCGCCGACCCTGCGAACGCCATGTTCTTGCGGTCACCGAGCGGCGCCGCGTCGGCCAGCGGGGCCAGCGCCTTCTCCGAGGCGACGGACTCGCCGGTCAGCGCCGCCTCCTCAATCTGCAGGTCCCTCACGACGATCAGGCGCAGATCGGCGGGCACCGTGTCGCCCGACTGGAGGGCCACGATGTCACCCCGCACGAGATCGCCGCTGGGCACGCGCCGCAGGGCCCCGTCTCTCAGCACGGTGGCCTCGGTGACGAGCGTCTTGCCCAGCGCGGCGATGGCCTGCTCGGCGCGGTGCTCCTGGACGAAGCCCATGACGCCGTTGAGCACCACCACGCAGCCGATCACGAGGGCGTCGACGAGGTCACCCAGCGCGATCGACAGGACCGCCGCGCCGATCAGCACGACGACGAGCGGCTGCAGGAACTGAGCGAGCAGCTTCCGGAGCGGGGATGGCCCCCCGCTGCTGGAGAGGACGTTGGGACCGTCGCGCTCGAGGCGCGCCTCGGCCTCGACCGTCGGGAGGCCGTCCTCGCAGCTCGCCGTCGTCTCGTGGACCCGATCGAGCGCCAGGGCGTGCCACGGGGTCCGCGCCATCACCCATCTCCTTCATCGGCCGAGTCGCGGGTGCGACGGTCGCACGGGTCCCTCGGCGTGAATCAGCGCGGCAGCACCGAACGTGCCACGGTCGGTGTCGCCAGCACCGCACGAGCCTCCCCGACGCCGCGCTGGCCAGCCTGACGTCCGGTCAGACCGCGTTCGTCCAGGGCGTCGCCCTCATCCACGTCTCGCCCTTTGACCGCGGCATACGCTGCGCGAGCGCGCGACCCGCGCGCTCGCGCCATCGCCCAACCCGGATCGCTTCGCAACGACATGCCTCACGGCATGGACGCCGGGCTGAGCCCGCGGCGCGGGCGCGCGGGTGCACGATGTGCACTTCGGGGTGCAGGATGATCCTGTCGGTGAACGGAGCAGCGCTTCGGGCGCGGCGATGGCCGACGTAGCGGCGACCGACGCGGCGCCGCGCGGGCATGCGGCGTGCAGCTGACCCTGGCATGATCAACGGCACCGACCACCGCACGGACCCGGATCCCGGTCGCTTCATCGCGGCCCTGCTCGACGAGCATCGCTCCATCGACGCGGCGATCCGTGGTGTCCTCGACTGGTCGCGGCGAGCGGCGGCCCACGGCGAGGACGGGCGCCTGGAGCTGCGGGGGATCGTCGGCTACCTCCGGCATTTTGTGGAACGCTGCCACTTCATCAAGGAGGAGCGGTACCTGTTCGACACCGCGGTGGAGCTCGGGCTGGGTGGGGTCGACCTGGAGGGCGCCGTCTCCCTCCACACCGACGCGCGCAGGCAGGTGAGGGTCCTGCACGACCTCTCGACCGAGCTCCGCGCGTGGAGTTCACTCGACCATCGACGCTTGACGAGAGCCGCGTCAGCGCTTCACCTCGCCAACGAGGGCACGCGCCGCGTGGAGGAGGACCTGCTGTTCCCCCGCATCGTCGCTCGCCTCACAGCGCCTCAGCGCCGGGAGATCGGGCTGCGCATGGCCGCCTTCGCGCAGCGGGAGTTCGGCCGGGGCGAGCTGGAGCGACACCTGGCCATGGGCAGCGGCATCGCGGCGCTCGCCGAGGCGGGCGCGGGCGACGCGCCGAGGCCGACGGCCGGCATCTCCTCCACGCTCGAGGCCAGCGAGGCCCTCGACCTTCTGGCCGGTTCTGGGAGCCTGGTGGGCGGCTTCGACGCGCTCGCCGCCCAGCGGCCCTGATCCAGCGCCGTGGCTGACGGATCGCTCGTCGCCCTGGCGCGGGCGCTACTCCTCTGCTGGCGAGAGATGGGCCGTTGAAGCGCTGCACGAACCATCTCGCCCGAGGTCGAGGAGCGGCTCCTGGCACAGCGCTTGCGGCCGCCGTGGGCCATGACAGCGAGACGATTCCTGGTCCCGGTCGACTTTAGCGCGCCGAGCGCAGCTGCCCTGCAGGCGGCCATGACGCTGGCGGAGCGCCTCGGGTCGACCCGCGTCGAGCTCCTCCACGCCTACCAGGTCGACGTGATGGCCCACGCCGACTTCGTCTGGATCCCAACCGCCGCCGAGGTGGCCCTCTCTATGGAGCGTGCCGAGCGGTCGATGAAGGAGCTGCTCGAGCAGCAGCGCTCCAGCCACCCGGGGGTGCCGATCTCGAGCAGGGTCGCTGCCGGCGTCGCCTCCGAGGTGATCCTGGCCGCGGCCCTCGCCGATGCGCCCGACCTCGTGGTCCAGGGCACGCACGGTCGCGGATTCTGGTCGCAAGCCCTCCTGGGCAGCGTCGCCAACCGCGTCGTGGCCACCAGCGCGGTGCCGGTGTTGAGCGTCCGGGCCACCGATCCCCCCATCGACCTCACCAGCGGACCGGCCCGCATCCTGGTACCGAACGACTTTAGCCCCCACGCCGACCGCGCCCTGGACCTGGCGGTCGAGCTTGCTCGGGGCCTCGGCAGCGCGGTGCGGATGGTGTTCTGCTATCGACACCCGCAAGCCATCGATGGCGATCTCGGGGTGCTCTGGATGGCCGACGTCGACGCCGACGCGAAGAGGCTCCTCGAGCAGCGGGTCGAGCAGCGCGCATCCTCGGGAGTTCCGCTCGACTTCGTCATCCACCGCGGCACCAGGGCGCGTGGCATCGTCCGCGAAGCGGAGCTCGCCGGGGCCGGGCTGATCGTCATGGGTGTGCGTCGGCACAACGCGGTCGACCGGCTCCTCCTCGGCAACACTCCGCGCGACGTGATCCGGCTCGCGCCCTGCCCGGTCATCACCTGGGGCGCGCCCTCCCCCACCGCGTGACGGTCGT
The DNA here is from genome assembly GCA_046596645.1 of Polyangiaceae bacterium. Classification (GTDB taxonomy): domain Bacteria; phylum Myxococcota_A; class Polyangia; order Polyangiales; family Polyangiaceae; genus JBKJLX01. The sequence goes on along the minus strand of JBKJLX010000692.1, from coordinate 5,037 downwards.
GCCCGCCCGTGTCGTCGAGGCTCCGAGACAGCGCATGCCGCCATCCCCGCGAGCGCCCACCGAAGAGGACGGCTCGCGCGATGCAGGAGAGCAGCGATGGCGAGGCGCGCCTCTCCCGGCGCGCTCGCGGGCGGAGGGAACGTCGAATGAGCGATCGACCGCGTTACCGACTCGATGACGGGAGGGCCTGCATCGAGATCAGGGTCAAGACGGCGCAGCAGCTCTTTGACAACAGGGACCCGGCGCCGTTTCGCGAGCGTGACCTCGACGAGGACGCTGTGGACTATCTCGTCGGGGCAGCCGAGGACATCGCGCCAAGCGTGGAGCTCAAGCTCGTGGTGTGGATCTCCGAGGGCCCCGCCCAGCCGCTCGAAAGCACGACGATCGTCGAGGCCGTCCGGGCGCACTTCACGTACGAGCTCGACCGGCTGCGGCGTCGGACCCGGGAGCACCTCCGGCAGGGGCAGCTGGCACTCGCAGTCGGTCTCCTCGCGCTGGTGTCGCTTCTCACCCTGGCGGAGCTGACCCCGCTCCTGGCTCCGGGCCCTGTCCGACAGATCCTGCGCGAGGGCCTGGTCATCACGGGATGGGTGGCCATGTGGCGACCTCTGGAGCTGCTGATGTACGACTGGTGGCCGCTCGTCCGGAAGCGTCGCCTGTTCACGCGGATCCTCGCGTCGGACATTGCGGTCCTCCAGGGTCGGCAGCCCGGATCCTCCGCCCCGGTCGCCCAAGGGGGTGGATCGTGCCTGATCGTCGCGCCCGTCGCCCTCGAGCCGGAGAGCCCTGACCCGTGACCTCGACGACGTCTCGCCGTCAAACCTTCGCCCACGCGAGCCGGCCACCGGGAGTGGCGGTGGCAGGCGTGAACCGACGGCCGGCGAAGTGCCCGATGACGTCGACGTAGGAGATGATGCCGAGCAGCTTGTCGTCGGAGGTGACGACGGGAACAGCTCCGATCCGGTGGTCGACGAACAGCTCGGCGAGCTCGAGCACCGAAGCGTCCGGCGAGACCGACCTCGGCCGAGCGGTCATCACGGAATCGACCTCCACCGCGGCCAGGGGATCGTCGTCCCCGCGCAGGATCGCCTCGCGCGGATCGCCGACGACGGTCCGGACGTCGCGATCGCTCAGGATCCCGACGAGGCGGTGATCGTCATCGACGATCGGGACGTGGCGTACGCCGGCGTCGATCAGCTTCTGGATGGCGCTGACGAGCGTGTCGCCGCAGTGCGCGACGACGACACGCCGGCTCATGAGGTCCCCCGCGGTGGGCGTCCTCCCGGAGCCACCCTTGTGCAGCCGCTTGGCCCGCTCGGCGAGGACGTCGAACGTGGTGAGGATGCCGAGCACCTTGGTGTTACTCACCACCGGTAGGCAGTCGATCTTCGCGACGGAGAGCCGGCCGGAAGCCTCGTCGACGTCGGCGTCGGGGCGGATCGTCTCCACGGGCGAGCTCATGACGTCCCGGAGCGGCAGGGAGCCAGCGGGTCCCTCGACGACGTACCGCATCAGGTCGCGATCGCTCACGATGCCGACGAGCCGCTCCTGCTCGTCGACCACGGGTAGGTGCCTGATCCCGCGCCAGAGCATCAGCTGACTCGCAAACGCCAGGGTGTCGTGGTCACGAGCGACGAAGACACGCCGGCTCATGATGTCGCGCACGCGACACGCGGCCGGGGGGACGGCGGGCGGTAGGGCGGCGGGCGGGGGCGTCTCGACTGCTGCTGCGTGGCTCATGCCGCGACAGCCGAGCAACACGCGTGCCGGCGACCGTGCGGCTAGCTCTCGCTGCGCGGCCGGGTGCGCGAGGTCTCGACGCCGTACTCGGCGGCCCGGTACTGCACGGTGCGCAGCGAGACGCCCAGCATATCCGCCGCGCGGCGCGTCGACCCGCCGGTGGCCTCGAGGGTCGCGAGGATGGCGTAGCGCTCGATCTCGGCCAGCGTCGAGCCGGGGATCGCGACCTTGCCCTTGCTCGCCGAGCCGACATCCTCGGGCAGGTGCTCCTGCTCGATCCGGCTCCCTTCGCAGAGGACCACCGCACTCTCGACCGCGTTCTCGAGCTCGCGAACGTTGCCGGGCCAGGCGTGCGAGAGCAGCCGTGCCCGCGCGGCATCCGAGAAGCCATCGATGGTCCGCGTGTTCTCGGCTGCGAACCGCACCAGGAACGAGTTGGCGAGCAGGACGATGTCGGTGTCGCGGGAGCGCAGCGGGGGCATCTCGATGTTGACGACCTTGAGTCGGTAGAAGAGGTCCTCTCGGAAGGCACCGTCCCGCACTGCCTGCTCGAGGTCACGGTTGGTCGCGGCGACGACGCGGACGTCGACCGAGATCGGCTCGTTGCCGCCGACGCGCTCGAAGGTCCTCTCCTGCAGGACCCGCAGGAGCTTGATCTGCGTCGCCGCGGGGATCTCTCCGACCTCGTCGAGGAACAGCGTGCCCCCGTGGGCGGCCTCGAAGCGGCCGAGGCGGCGCCGGTCGGCGCCGGTGAACGACCCTTTCTCGTGGCCGAAGAGCTCGCTCTCCAGCAGGGTGTCCGACAGCGCCGCGCAGTGCAGCGCCACGAAGGGACCGCCCTTGCGCGGGCTGAGGCCGTGGATGGCGCGTGCGAGCTCGCCCTTGCCAGTGCCGCTCTCGCCGGTGATGAGGATCGTCGCGCGCGATGATGCGACCTGGCGCGCCGTCCGATAGACGCGCTGCATGGCGGTGCTGGCGCCGATGAGGTTCCCCAGGGCCGCCGCGTCGCGCTCGCGCACCTGACGTCGCAGCTCCTCCGCCTCGGCGCGCACGTTGCGGGCGGCGACCGCGCGCTCGATGGCGAGGCGCAGCGCGCCGACGTTCACCGGCTTCATCAGGTAGTCGCTGGCGCCTGCCCGCATCGCCTCGACCGCCGAGTCGAGGTCCACGTGGCCAGTGATCAGGATCACGGGGAGATCGCGGTCCTGCGCGCGAAGCTGCTTCAGGAGCGCGATCCCGCTCATCCCCGGCATCTGCAGATCGGTCACCACGACGTCGGGGGCCTGCTCGGCAGCGGTCGTCACCGCGGCCTCGCCGCTCTCCACGGAGGTCACGGCGTGGCCGTCGCGTCGGAGGACCGTCTCCAGGGTGGACCGCGCCAGCTCGTCGTCATCGACGACCAGCACACGAAGGGCGGAGCCGGGGGCGTGTTCCAAGGTCATGGCCGGAAGTGAACGAGACGCGCCTCCATACCACGTTCACCGACACACCGTGTGCGCGTGGGCTTTAGCTCGCGCCGAACGCAGCCGCGCACCCTGCCGGCGCATGTTCGAGCAGGGCGTTCATCGCTTCTCCAGGAGCCCCGGGAGGTGGCCACGACAGCAAGGCGGCATCTCCGCCCGGAGGCGCTCCACCGCGGTGGCGAGCTTCTCGACGAAAGTCTCCGTGCGATCGACGAACGACCGGTTCGGGTGCCCACGCCACGCATGCTCGATGCGCGCGTCGACCGCCGACGCCTCCGCGGCGGTCTCGATGCGCAGCGCGTTCGTGTGGTCGTAGCTCTGCGGTGCAGGCACCCGGAGGTGGACGACCGCGGCGTATCGGGCGAGCTCCCCCTCACGCGCGGCGCCGAGCTCGCGGAGCCAGGACGCTTCGTCGTCGGGCCAGTAGGCCAGGCCGTCGAGCGACCCGCGGTCGCAGAGGGCGAGCGCGACGTCGCCCTCGCCGACGACCAGCTCCTCGAGCCCACGCTGTGTGTGGAAGATGGCCCTCTGGGCCGCGCGTCGCGCAACCTCCGACGGGAGGCGCGGAAACCCGCCGCCGAACACGATGGACGCGGCCTCCGGCAGCGCGATCAGGTGGACGCAGAGCGACTTCTGCACCGCCTCGAGCACCGCGGTCTTGCCGGCGCCCGGGCCACCGGTCAGCGCCACCAGGCGGGGCGGATGGAGCGGCTTCGTGCAGGCGCATAGGACCGCGCCGCGCCTCAGGGCGTTCGTCGGCTCAGGCATGGACCGGCGGCTCCCAGAGGCGCTTCTGCCTGGGGGTGGAGTGGTCGCGCTTCATGGGCTGCACTTCGAGATGCAAGGCTTGCACGTGGCGGCTCGGCCGGATGGCCGACCACGGCGAGTCACGGTCGCCTCTGGCGCGCGGTCCTCCTCGGCACGAGCGAGCCTCCCGCCTCGCCGAGGTACCGGAGCACATCGATCGCCGAGAGGATCCCCACCAGCCGGTCCCCGCGCTCGACCACCACCAGGTGGTGGGCACCCTCGTAGGCCATCACGGCCGCGGCGCGGGTGATGAGCATCGAGCGCGGGACGAGCAGCGGCCTGGTCATGACGTCGCGCACGAGCCCGGGATCGCCGGGCGCCATGGAGGCGAGGAGCGTCGTCGAGATCACGCCGAGGACCGTGCTCCCGTCGTCGCCGACGACGACCACCGCCGACACCGCCTCGTCGCGCATCATCCGGCGGGTCGCGGTGACGGTGCACTCGGGCGCGACGCAGAGCACGTCCGGCGAGAAGGCCTCTGCGATGGTCGCCGAGCCGAGAGCGTCGCCGTGCGACGCGCTGCGCCGGGCGATCGCGGGCACGACCGAGGTCTCGTTGGCGGGGACCACGGAGCAGTCGACCACGTCGCGCTCCAGCCGCTCGTCCCACAAGAGCCCCCGGCTCTGGGGGCATGACCTGCACGCGCGGACGTCCACCGTGCCGGGCTGCATCGGGCAGCGCACGAAGCGCTGGATCCTCTCGTGCCCGTCGCCGTGGAGAACCAGGTGATGGTAGACGAGCAGAGGCTCCATGCCCGGCCCTGAGCACGGCGTATGCCACGCGCCCCACTGGCCGCTCGTCGCGTTCTGACGTGGCATGACCCGCCTCGCCTGCGGGCGCCTCACCACCCCGCCGCGCGGCCGCGCGCAGCGCGGGTTCCAGAGGCCAGCAAGGCTCGCCAACGAGGGGATGGACGGCTGAGTGGCATACGCCGTGCTCGGGGGGCGGGCCATGGAGCCTCTGCTCGTCCACCACCACCTGGTTCTCCACGGCGACGGCCGCGAGAGGATCCAGCGCTTCGTGCGCT
>JBKJLX010000378.1:0-6181 GCA_046596645.1 Polyangiaceae bacterium | reverse complement strand
GTCGGGTCCTACCTGGGCGAGCGGATCCAGATGGGGCCGCCAGCCAAGACCGTCGAATGATGGCCGTCGAATGATGGCCGCCGAATGATGGCCGTCGAATGAGGCGCGCCGGGCTCCTCCTCGGAGGAGCCCTCGTCGCCTGCGTCTGGCTCGCCTGCGGAGGCGACGGCGCCAGGGAGCGGCGCGAGGCGGTCCGCCGGATCGATGCCCTGCGCGACGCGGTCGGCGCCTCGGTCGCCGACCGGCGCGCTCTCCTCGCGGCGTTGAAGGACGTGAAGGGTGGGCAGACCGCGGTGGGGGAGGCGCGCGATCGATGCGTCGCCGCATACACCGACCTGATCGACGCCAACGAGATCGAGGAGACGGCGCGCGCCGCCATGGCGACCGGCGAGAAGGTCGACACCCTGGCGCTGGCGCAGCAGCTCGAACGGGCGACGAAGCTGCTCGAGCGGAGCCGCGAGAACATGCGCGGCTGCGATCGGGCGGCGACCGCGCTGCGCACCGCGGGCTCGGGCTCATGAGCACGCGAACGCTGCTGCACCGTCGGCTCTGCATTTCGATCACGTCGATGCCGCGCACGACGCCATGGTCGCGATGCTCGACTCGAATGTCATCCGGGTGAGCGCGCAGGGCGGGCCGTGGAATCAATCGCCACGACGAACGTCGCTCGCAGGCCGTACTCGTCCACTTGGACATGATCCCTCCGCAGGGCGGTCGTTCTCGCAGCCGGACACGGCGGCGAGAAGACCCACTCGAATGACCACAATGATCCACCGACGGGGATGGCCTGCGTAGACTGGGTCAGCGTGTCCGAAAGACTTGCGAGACGTGCGCGCAGCCCGGGGTGGGCTCCCACCGGCGACATGGCGGCCCTGGCGGAGTCCATCCACCGCGTCGACCTGGGCGAGGCCGCCTGGCTGCGCGCCGTTGCAATGGCGGTCGAGGCCCTGCTTCCAGGCGCCGGCATGGTCGTCGCCCCGCGGATCGCCTGGAACCACGGCAGGGGCGACTACACCGTGCCCCGCGTCGGTTCATCATCGACACCGGACGCGACCTACGGGCAGAGCACGGCGCACCCCGCCGAGTCGCACTTCCTGAAGGAGCTGTTCGGTGCGGGGCGTCCGGTCTTCACCCTGCGCGCTCTCTTCGGCGCATCGCTGGATGGCCTCCACATCAGCCACGTCCTGGGTGACCGAGGTCTCCGCGATTTGCTGTGCGTCCAGTACCTCGAGCACGGCGAGGAGTTCACGAGCAGAGCCGGTTTCTACGTGGGCTCGGCCACCACGGAGGGACTCTCGGCCTCCGCGGAGCGCTCCTGGCTGCGCATCGCAGCCCACCTTGGCGCAGCGGCGCGGCTCCGCTTCGATTCCACGGGGTCGCCGGTCGAGGGCATCCTTTCGCCCGACGGTCGCCTGCTCGACGCGCGGGGCCCCGCCTCCACGCCCACGTCGCGCGATGCACTCCGTCGCGCGGCGCTCGCGATCGAGCGCGCACGCCTGCGCGACCGGCGGACCGACATCGACGGGGTGCTCGACGCCTGGCGCGCCGTCTACGAGCGCCGGTGGACCCTGGTCGAGTCGGTCGAGAGCGACGGCCGGCGGCTCCTCCTCGCGCGCGTGAACGTTCCCCAGGAGCGAACCGTCCCTGGTGGCACCGAGCGCCAGCAGCAGATCGCGGCTCTGCTTGCGCAGGGATTCCCCCAGAAGGCCATCGCCTTCGAGCTGCAGATCGCCCCGTCGACGGTCGCGTTCCACGTCCGCCGGCTCGCGGCGACTCTCGGTCTCTCCACGGTCCCCGAGATGGTGGTCCGCCTCCGTGAGCGATCCGCGGCGAGCTGATCAGCCACGCGGGGCGTGGCTCAGCGTCGCGGGGGATCCTCGTCGCGCTCGCTTCCGGCGTGCGCGAGGACGCCGGTGAGCCACCCGTGACGGGCGGCGAGCTCGGCGCGACTGCCGACGCCGAGCTTCCCGTACGCCGAGGCGATCTGGTTGCGCACGGTGCTGTGGGCGACGCCCCGCTGCGTCGCGATCGCTGCCTGGCGCATGCCGCCGAGCACCAGCGCCAGCACCTCGAGCTCGGCGCGGGAGAGGCCGAGCTGCTCGGCGAGGAACTGGGCGGGTGAGCGATCGCAGGGGAGGTCGAGCAGCGCGTAGCGAATGCCGTCGCGTTGCCACGAGGTCACCGAGGCCCGCGCCCGCCCATCGTCATCCGCCCCCTTCCTCATGCGCATCCAAGTTACAGGCAGACCGTCCGGTTCGCATGGATGGCATTGCCCGCGACGTCCCCGGCTGTTGCGAGACCATGGGATCCGGGCGCAGGTCCACCCTGGAACTTCGTACCATGGTGTCCGACCAGCCGCGCTGATAGCGCATGAGCATGAGGTCAATCCGGCTGGGTGGGTGCACGTTCGGCGTCTTCTTCCTCGCTGTCGCGGCGTGCGGAGACGATGGCGCCACCAATGGGACCTCCGGTTCGGAGGGCGGTGGGGGGACCGCGGGCGACGGCGGGGGGCGCGCGGCGAGCACCGGCCCGGGAGCGCCGTCGAGCGCTTCTGGCGAGACTGCCTCCAGCAGCGCCGTGACGTCGAGCATCGCAGCGACCAGCTCGACTGGCGACGGCGGGTCGGGCGCCGGGGGCCCCACGTCGAGCTCCTCGGGTAGTGGAAGCTGCTTCGACGAGCCGGTGTTCGCGGACGAGGTGTGCGACGACTGCACGCAGGTCGCCTGCTGCGCCGACCTGACCGCCTGCATCGAAGACATCGACGCGTGCACCGACGCCGAGGGCAGCCTGGATCCGGGCACCGATCTCGGCAGCCAGCTCATCGCCTGCATGTCCTCGTCTTGCCACGACGAGTGCGGGTTCGGTGGCATCTGCGCCAGCGGGATCGGCTTCGGCGACGCGGCGCTCGACGAGTGCGTGGGCGCCGCTTGCTGCAACGAGTTCGAGGACTGCACCCAGGACGGCACGGACGTCGACGCCTGTCTCGACTGCTACAACGCCGGCGCTGGCGCGCTTTGCGACGCCGCCATCGCCTGCACGGACGGCTCGGGATGCTTCTGTGGCGACGGCGAGGTCCGCTGCGCCGACGGCAGCTTCTGCCTCCCCCAGACGCTCGTCTGCGACGGCGCCGAGAACTGCGACGACGGCAGTGACGAGACCGACTGCAGCGATGATTGCGCGGACGTTGCGACCGAGTGCGCCGACCTGGTGTACACGACGTGCACTTGCGCGTTCAACGACCCCTGCGGGTGGTCTGGCGACGGCGTCTGCGACGCGAGCTGTGGCGACGTGGTCGCCAATCCCTTCGATGATGCGTCGGACTGCGGGGGCCCCTGCCAGAACGTCGCCACGGAGTGCGCCAACGGCCAGTACACCGAGTGCACCTGCGCCAGCGGCGATCCTTGCGCCTGGAGCGGCGACGGATATTGCGACATCGCATGTCAGCAGATCACGGCGACCCCATTCGACGACGCGTCCGACTGCGCCACCGACGACCTGGTCGTGTCCTGTACCGACCCCAATGATCCGATCTGGGCGCCGGAGTGCTCCTGCATTTCCAACGGTGGCAGCGGCACGCCCAGCTACGAAGGACCCGGCTGTGACGGCGGGTTCGGCACCGATCAGTTCTGCTGCGAGGATCCGGGCTTCCCCGAGTCGGGCGGTGGCTGCCGCTGCTACGACGACACCGGACCGAACTGGAGATGCACCGCGTACTCGGCCGATTTTTGCGACTGCAGCTTCCAAGATTCCGCCGCCGGAGGCACTACCTGCGACGATTTGCCCGGCCCCAACGGCGTCCCCTGGTTGTGCTGCGCGAACGCGGTCGACAACCAGTGCTATTGCTATGAGAACTCGTTCGGCGATACCTGCGGCAACGACACCCCGGTCTCGAACTGCGCGGCGATCCCCAGCGGTTGGCAGACGCCGCCCCAGTCGTGCCCGGGCGGGACGACCCCGGTGCTGGAGTGCAGCCCTGGCGCCGACTGCAGCAGTGACTTCGACTGTCCCGGCGAGTGCTTCGGCGACGATCCGTTCTGCTGCCCAACCTGCAGCGGCGGCTCCTGCGAGACCTGCTGCGTGTCGAGCGGCGGCAGCGTCAGTTGCTTCTGAATCCCGCGGCGCCGCCCGGCGCGCCCGTGGCTCCCCCGGCCGCGCCGCCTGCCGCCGAGCCGGCCCCGGCGCCCGCTGCGGTGGCGCCTCCCCCTCCGACCTGATCGGCAGCGGAGTGATGGCTTCGGTTCCGCTGGGACCACCGCTGGCAGCCAAGGCGCTGGACGTCCAGACCTAGCTCCGAACCCGAGGCGGGACCGGAGCCGGGCGCGTGGAGCCCCCGCCCGGGCCGTGGTAAGCCCCGCCCGACCCCATGTTCGACACCCTCGCCCGTGGTTTTCGCCAGGCCAAGAACCGCCTCGCCGGCCTGACCGAGCTGACCGAGAGCAACGTCGACACCGCCCTCCGGGAGGTGCGGCTGAGCCTGCTCGAGGCCGACGTCGAGATGGGGGTCGTGAAGGCCTTCCTCGCGCGCGTGAAGGAGAAGGCCATCGGGCAGACGCTCACCAGCCGCGTGAAGACCGAGGGGCAGACGCACGCCGTCTCCGCCGCCGACATCTTCGTGAAGATCTGCCACGACGAGCTGGTCGAGCTGATGCAGCACGAGGGGGCGCCGGTGAAGTTCGCGGCCACGGGGCCGACCGGCATCATGATGGTCGGCCTGCAGGGCTCGGGGAAGACGACCTCGAGCGCCAAGCTCGCCAGGTGGCTCGACAAGCAGGGGAAGAAGCCGCTGCTGGTCGCCGCCGACATGCAGCGGCCGGCCGCGGTCGAGCAGCTCAAGGTGCTGGGCGCGCAGCTCGGCTTCCCGGTGTTCAACATCGAGGGCGCGTCGCCGGTGGAGATCTGCGCCCAGGCCAAGGCCGAGGCGAAGAAGCTCGGGCGCGACGTCATCGTCTACGACACCGCCGGTCGCCTCGCGATCGACGAGCCGCTCATGCAGGAGCTGTCGGACGTCAAGACGCGCACCGCGCCGGAGAACATCTTCCTCGTCATCGATGCGATGATCGGACAGGACGCGGTCAAGACCTCGCGCGCCTTCCACGATCGGCTCGGCATCAGCGGCGTCATCCTCACCAAGCTCGACGGCGACGCGCGCGGTGGCGCCGCCCTGAGCGTGAAGCAGACCACCGGCGCGCCGGTGCTCTTCAGCGGCATGGGGGAGACGCTCGACAAGCTCGAGGAGTTCCGCGCCGACGGGATGGCGAGCCGCATCCTCGGCATGGGCGACGTCGTCGGCCTGATGCAGGGCTTCGAGGAGGTCGTCGATCAGAAGAAGGCCGAGAAGGACGCCGAGCGGATGCTCTCCGGGGAGTTCACCCTGGAGGACTTCCTCGAGCACGTGCGGATGATCCAGAAGATGGGGTCCCTGAAGGACCTCGTCGACAAGCTCCCTCTCGGCGGCATGTTCCCCGGCGGCCTGCCGGCGGACGTGAACCTCGACGACAAGGAGCTGGTCCGCATCGAGGCGATCATCCAGTCGATGACGAAGTTCGAGCGCAGGGACCCCTACGCGCTGGTGCGCGAGCCGTCGCGGGTCGAGCGCATCGCCAAGGGCTCCGGCACCAAGCCGGAGAGCGTCGGCGAGCTGGTGCAGAAGTTCCTCTTCATGCGGCAGATGATGAGCGGGCTCGGACAGAACATGGGCATGCTCGGGAAGATCCCCGGCATGAAGCAGATGGCGATGGCCCGCAACGCCAAGAAGATGATGAGCGGTGGCTTCCCCGGCATGGGCGGGATGCCCGGCATGGGCGGGATGCCCGGCATGGGCGGGGGCTTCCCTGGCATGCCCGGCGGCTTCCCCGGCATGCCCGGCGGCTTCCCCGGGATGCCCGGCATGGGGATGCCCGGCATGGGGATGCCCGGCATGGGCGGCGGCGGCATCGAGATGCCGAAGATGAAGCCTCTGACCCAGCAGGAAAAGAACGCCAAGAAGTCCTCGCGCAAGCGGGAGCGCGACGCACGGAAGAAGAGCCGCAGGTAGCTGGCCCCGGCGTCCGCGCGACCGCGGGCGGTCTCGTGATCCCTGCGCGCACGCTCGAACCGCACGCCCTCCAGCACGCGGCCGCGTCGTAACCTCTGCCCGGTGAGCTCACCGCTCGTGGCCACGCGCGTCCGCCGGAACCCGTGG
>JBKJLX010000304.1:0-10877 GCA_046596645.1 Polyangiaceae bacterium | reverse complement strand
GTCGAGGTGCGCGTCGCCGGCGAGCCGCTGAAGGCCGGCGCCGACGCGGTGGGGGACGCGCTGGATCTGGTCCGCCGCTACGCCCGGGGGACGATGCGGCTGCGCCTGCCCACCGGGCGCGAGGTCGAGCTCCGGCGCGCTGACCTCGGGCTGACCATCGATCGAGCCCGCCTCGCCGAGCTCGTGACGGCGGCGCTCACCCCCGAGGGGGCGGTTCGCCGCGCACACGTCGCGCGCGATGCCGGCAACCCGCTCGAGCTGCCGCTGCCGCTGGCAGTGGACGAGAAGGTCGCGGTGTCTCGGCTCCTCGACCTCAAGGCGGAGACCGACGTGCCCCCGGTCGACGCGCGGATCGACGTCGATGCTCGCAGGGTGCAGCCGGAGCAGGTCGGCCACCGCGTCGACGTCTACGCGACGCTGGCCCGTATCGAGGAGGCGCTGCGCGACGGTCGTGACGTTGTCGACGTCGAGGTCGAGCACGACGTCCCGCGCGTCCTCTCGGCGAGCCTAGCCGGGGTGAAGTTCGACCAGGTCCTCGGCTGGTTCGAGACCCGCTACACCCCCGGTCGCAAGTACGAGGACCGCACCTTCAACCTTCGCCTCGCGGCCTCGCGCCTCGATGGGCGCGTTGTCCTTCCGGGGGAGACCTTCGACTTCAACGAGGTCGTCGGCCCACGCGACGAGGCGCACGGCTACCGAACGGCGACGGTGATCGCGCAGGGCGAGCTGGTCGACGGCCTCGGCGGCGGCACGTGCCAGATCTCGGGAACCCTGCACGCGGCGGTGTTCTTCTCCGGGCTCGAGATCGTGCAGCGTTACCCGCACTCGCGGCCCAGCGGCTACATCAAGATGGGGCTCGACGCGACGGTCGCTTACCCGAACATCACCTACAAGTTCCGCAACAACCTCGACCACCCGGTGGTGCTGCGGGAGAAGGTGGCGGGCGGCATCGTCCGCGCCGAGGTGCTGGGCCCCGAGCGCAAGCAGACGGTCAGCTACTTCCGCCGCATCGACGAGGTGCTCCCCTTCGAGGAGGTCGAGCGCGAGACCGACAAGCTCCCCGTCGGCGAGAAGGTGGTCACCCAGCGCGGCATCCCCGGCTTCCGCGCCACCTCGTCGCGTGTGGTGCGTGACGGCGCCTACGCCGAGCGGACCAAGTGGAACGAGAAATACCCTCCCACCAACCAGATCGTCGCCGTCGGCACCGGGCACGAGGACATGAAGCCGCGCCTCCTGCCCGACACGCACTCCGAGTACACCGTCGACGAGGTGCTGGTGATGACGCAGGGGCCCACCATCCGCACGCCCGGGGCGCCGGCGGAGGAGCGCGGCGGCGGGATGATCGAGCAGCGGACTCCTGGCAAGACCGGCGAGGCCGGCTGGATCGAGAAACTGGGCCTGGGAAAGACTCCCATCCCCCCGGCCGACGCGGCGGAGGAGGCGGCGAAGACCGAGGGCGACGACAGGAAGAAGAGCGAGCCTGACAAGGAGGACGCGAAGAAGGAGGCCTTCAGGAGGCAAAGCTCGAAGAAAGACGACTCCAAGACTGACGACGCCAGGACGAAGAAGAGCGCCAAGAAGAGGAAGAAGCCCGAGGGCGACGGGTGAGCCGCCCGGCGACCATTCTGCTCGCGGTGACGGGCAGCATCGCTGCCTACAAGGCGCCGTTCGTCCTGCGCGGTCTGGGACGACTCGGGCATCGAGTGTGCCCGGTGATGACCGCGTCCGCCCAGCGCTTCATCGGCGCGGCGACCCTGGCCGGACTCGCCGGGGAACCGGTCCATATCGACATGTTCGATGCGGGGACGGCCGGCGAGCTCCACGTCGACCTCGCCGCGCGCGCCGACGTGATCGCGATCGTGCCCGCGACGGCCGACGTCCTGGCGCGTCTCGCACAGGGGCGCGCCGACGATCTCGTGACCGCGATCGTCCTCTGCGCGCGAAGCCCGGTGGTGGTCGCGCCCGCCATGCACCCGATGATGTGGTCGCACCCGGCGACACGGGCGAACGTCGCCACGCTGCGAGACCACGGCGTCACCTTCATCGGGCCTGACGACGGCGAGGTCGCCTCGGGCGACGCCGGCGTGGGCCGCATGGCCGAGCCGGAATCGATCGTGGCAGCCATCGTCGGTGCCCTCGCTCGCGCGCGCGAGACGACCGCGTGAGCGACGACCGGCCGACGATCCCGGAGCCTTCGAGCCTGCGCGCTGCGAGCGCCAAGCGGGGGGAGGGGCGACGCGCGGAGGAGCACGGCGCCGGCCCTCCCGGCCTGCGCACCGAGGATCGCCGCCGCGACGTCGCCTTGGCGCTCGGCGCCGTCGCAGCCCTCGCCTGCGCCATCGGGCTCGCCTTCCAGCCATCCCGCGCATTCGGCCGGGTCGCCTTCATCGCGCTGGCCACGGCGCTGGTGGTCCTGGCGGTCTTTGCCGTGGCCCGCACGCGCGCCCGCGGCGAGGCGGCCACCCTGCGTCCGCGCGGCGGCGACCTGAGCCTCGGCGCGGTGGTCGCCGCGACGGTCTACGCCCTGGCGCTCGGCGCCGTCCCCATCGTGTTCCCCCGCGGCACCGCCGCCGAGGCGTCGTTCCTGATGGCCTACGTCCCCCTGATCGACCCGCTGCAGCCGGACGCGCGGCACGCGACCGCCGCCGCGTGTGGCCTCCTGGTCGCGCTGGAGGAGGTGACGCTGCGTGGGCTGGTCCAGCCGGCCCTGACCCGCGTCCTTGGGGTGATCCCCGGCTGGCTCGTGACAGCGGCGCTGGACACCGCCGCCTGGATCCCGGCGGCCCTGCTGCTCGCCGACTCGCGCGTCGGCTTCAACGCGGTCTTCGTGGCGTTCGCCGCGATCACGGCGACCGCGACGGGCTGGCTGTACGTCCGCACCGGTCGGGTGCCCCCCGCGGCGCTGGCGCGAGCGCTGGCCGCCTGGGCATTGATCGAGTTCCCGATCTGGTCGCTCTGACTCGCTCCGCGCTCAGCGGTGGGTCGTCGCGAGCTCGTCCAGGAACGTCGCCACGGACGCCAGCACCGCGCTCGCATGAGTCCGCACGAAGAAGTGCGTTCCCGGCAGCATCTGCGCCTGGAACGTCACCGCGGTGGCGCCTCGCCAACTTCCGAGATCGTCTTCGCCGATGCGCTCGTCGTCCTGCCCGCCGAGAGCGAGGATCGGGCACGGGAGCGGCTCGAACCTGACGGGGGGGTACATCGCCGCGGCCTCGAGGTCTGCGCGGATGCGCGGCAGCACCAGCTCCAGCAGCTCGGAAGACTGCTCGACGACAGGATCCAGCCCGCCGAGGCGACGGAGCTCGTGGAGTAGCTCCTCGCGCGGAAGACCGTGGATTGGCTCGCTGGAGCTCGTGCGCGCCGGTGAGCGCTGACCAGCGACGATGAGCGCGAGTGGAGGCCGGCTTGCCGCAGACCACCGGCGCGCGAGCTCGAACGCGACGAAGGCGCCGAGGCTGTGACCGAACAGAGCGACGGGTGCGGCGGGGGGCAGTGCCATGGCCGGGAGCGAGGCCGCAGCGGCGGTCGCCAGGTCACCGACCGTCCTGAGGAGGGGCTCGCGGAAGCGCGCGTCCCGGCCGGGGTAGGTCACAGCCAGAACGCGCCATCCAGCAAGACGGTTCAGCCACCCTCGATACTCGCTGGCTGAACCACCGGCGTGAGGTAGGCAGACCAGGTTCCGTGACGCCATCACGGGCTCGCGGGTCAGGCGTCCGCCATCCTCGCGAGCTCCTCCTCGGACAGGTCGACGTCGGAGAACACGTTCTGCACGTCATCGTGGTCGTCGAGCGCCTCAGCCAGGCTCATGGCGACCTCGGCGTCACGCCCGCCGACGAGCTTCTTGTTCTTGGGTACGAAGGCCATGGCGGACGACTTCACCTTGATCTTCGCGTCCTCGAGCGCTTTCGTCGTCGGGTCGAGGACCGCGATCTCGCACGAGACCTGCCACTCGTCGCCAAGGTCCTGGTAGTCGTCGGCGCCGCCACCGACCGCGATGTCCATCAGCTGGTCTTCGGTGGCATCGTCCTTCCCGACGAGGATGACGCCTTTCCGGTCGAAGGCCCACATGGCGGTGCCGCCCCCGCCCAGCACGCCGTTGTTCTTCTCGAAGATCTTCCGGATCTCGGCAACCGTGCGGTTCCGGTTGTCGGTCATCGCCTCCACGACGAACAGGGTCCCAGCCGGCCCGGTGCCCTCGTAGATGATCTCCTCGTAGGCGGCGCCCTCGATCTCCCCGGTGCCACGCTTGGTGGCACGCGTGATCGTGTCACTGGGCATCTGCTGACCCTTGGCGTCCTGGATCGCCTTGCGCAGACGAGGGTTGCCGGCCGGATCGCCGCCGCCCATGCGCGCGGCGACGGTGATCTCCTTGATCAGCTTGGTGAAGAGCTTGCCGCGCTTGGCGTCGGTCGCGCCCTTCTTGTGCTTGATCGTGGCCCATTTCGAGTGGCCGCTCATGATCCTCTCCGTGGCCGGGTCTCGGCGCCGAGCGCCACCCTAGCGGGGCGTGGGGGTCGTCGCAACCGCCCTTCCACGCGGCCTACCAGTTGACCCCTTCGCGACGTGCCTCGCCTCTCCCTGCAGCTTTGCCGCTCCGAACTTCGGCTCCGCGTGACCCGCGTATGGTACCGTTGCCCGTGGATCGGAGTGGAATCTGATGCGTGAAGACGACGAGGACAATCGCATCTACAAGGTCGTCCTCAACCACGAGGAGCAGTACTCCATCTGGTTGGCTGACCGCGAGCTACCGAACGGCTGGCGTCACGACGGGAAGACGGCATCGAAGGCCGAGTGCTTGGCGCACATCCGCGAGGCATGGACGGACATGCGGCCCCGGAGCCTTCGCGAGTCGATGGCCGAGGACGCCGTCTCTCCTGTCGAACCTGCGGCCAGCGCCGCTGCGCGGACGGACGCTGCCGGCGGAGGCGACGCTGCCGGCGGAGACATGGACGAGCTCGTCGAGCGATTGCAGAAGCCACAAGCCGTGACGGCAGCGGTGCGGCCCGATCGAACGGCGGCGCGGCTCAAGGAGCAGATCGATCGAGGGCACGTCTTCGTGCGGTTCGTCGAGACGGGCACGGAGATCGGTGTGCGTCTGGACCGCGCTGCGACGGACGTCGCGGGAGCCGATTTCGAGGCGGGCCGTGGCCAGGTCGGCGTCGTCGGCGAGCTGACGCTGAATGGCAACCGTGTGCGCTGCGTCGCGCAGCTGGATCTCGCGCGGCTTGAGGGGACAGGTCGCCTGGAGTTCCTCGGCGCGGCCGAAGGTCGGCATTGAACGACGGGGCGACCGTCGAGCCCGCCGTCGACCCCGCGACGGCGGTGACCGCCTCGCGCCGGAGCGTTCTCATTTTCCTGGCGGTACTGACCGCCTTGATGATCCCCATCTACGTTGCGTTCTTCCGTCCCGGTGTCGGGCTGAAGTCGATCCCGGTGCTGATTTGCCTCATGTACGCGCCTGCGGTCGCCTCCCTCGTGACGCGGCTGGTCTGCCGCGAAGGCTTCCGGGACGTCGGCCTGCGCCTTCCCGCCCGCGCTCAGCGCAGCGCGTTCGCGGCCGCGCTGGCGTACCCGTTCGGCGTCGTGTTCATCATGTACGCGGTCGCGTGGTCGTCGGGCCTCGTCGCCTGGGCGCCGCCAGCGACCCTGCTGCTCGGCCCCGAGCACTTTCCCGAGGGAGTGCGCTTCGCGTTCCGCCTCGGCGAGGCGATGACGATCACGTTGGTCATCAACACGCTGCTCATCCTCGGTGAAGAGCTGGGCTGGCGCGGTTACCTCGTGCAGCGCTTGATCGACGCGCGCATCTTGCGCCCGGTCCTCACGTCGGGGTTGGTGTGGGCCGCGTTCCACGCCCCCGCGGTCCTCGCTGGCCAGTACACCAAGGCTCGCTACCCGCTGCTCGCGATGGCCGCGTTCACCGTCGGCATCGTCGCGGCCGGGTACGTCACGGCTTACCTGCGCCTGGTGTCGGGCAGCATCTGGCCGGCGGTCCTGATGCACTCCACGTGGAACGCGATCCAGGGGACATTCCAGCGCGCGTCCGGTGCCGGCAAGGACCTGTGGGTCAACGAGACCGGCGTCCTGCTCGTCCCGATCAGCCTCGTCGCGGTGGCGCTCTACGTTCGTCGCACCTGGCCACTGCGTCGCGCACCCGGTCAGGAGCCGTTCCTGGTCGTGCGTGGCTTATCTCTGTAAAGGAGCCTGAAATGAAGGAGATGCGCGTCAACTCATCGATGCGAATCGTTTCGCTCGGTGCCGCTCTGGGGTTGCTCGCGTGCGGCGATTCGGCGGAGACGAAGCCGGCGGGTGACAGCTGCGAGCTGACGGATCCGGTCTGTACGGCCGGTGACGCCAACTGCCTCGCCTCGTTCGACAACACTGCGCTCGATACGTACCTCTTGCGCGTAGCGGAGTTCGACATCACGCAGCCGCAGGCGTTCACGGACCCCGTGCTGTCGGCCCTCATCAAGAACTATGTCATTCCCACGCAGCCGGAATGTTTCCTCGAGGGCTATGGAGGTCTGACCTGGCTCATCGAGGTGAGCTCGACGACCGGTACGGTGCGAACCGGTGGCGGGTACATCGAGGGGGACGACCTCCGTAACGGCGTCTGCTTCCTCCAGGGCTCGCTGACCGGCTCCGACGGCAACGACTTCGCGACCGGGCCGATCACGATCGAGGGTGGCGTCTCCGGCGACGCCCTCGTCGCATCCAGCACCGAGGGGCCGACCGTCGCCCTGTTCCTCGCCGCGGACCGCCAGACGTACATTCTCCTCCCGTTCGAGCACGTGCGCTTCAGCGGAGCGACCATCTCGGCCGGCCAGAACTGCATCGGGACGCGCAACGAGGAGGGCCTCGAACCCGACACCGGATGCCAGCCCCAGGGCGCCGCGTTCACCGGCCGCGGTCTGATCGAGGCGTCGATCTCCCTCGAGGTCGCGGACGGCATCGAGGTGCCGGACCTGAACGAGACGCTGTGCGTCCTCCTCACCGGGGATCGGGTGCGCTACGGGACCGACGAGAGCCCCCAGCGCTGCAAGCGAAACGGGGACGACACGATCGAGTTCCAGGGCGACTGGTGCAGCGCCACCGACGCAGCGGCAGATGGCGACTGCAAGGACGCTGTGAAGTTCGTCGCAAGCTTCGCGGCCAACGGCGTCAAGGCGGCCTCCGGCTGCCAGTGACCGCGCGCACCGAGCGCGCCGTCACCGCACCTCGGCGCCGGTCGCGCGGTCCCGCCGTGCCTTGGCGACCATCCAGGCGATCTGGGCGTCGACACGCACCAGGCGGGCCCGTGTGAGCTCGATCTGCACATCGACGACGTCGGCCGCCGACGCGCGGCCGAGACGGTAGAGCTCCTCGGTGTTCCGCAGCAGCGCTTCCGCCGCGGCGGCGCCGCGCGTCGCCGAGGCGACCGCCTCGCGGTGCCGCCCGAGCGCGGCCTCGGACTCCTCGACCTCGCGTGCCAGCGTGCGCCGGAGCGCCGACCGCTGCACGGCGGCTATCTGGCCGCGTGCCCGCGCCAGATCGACGTTCGCCCCCGCCTCCAGCGTGTCGTTGACGGACCAAGTCAGACGCATGCCCAGGCTCCAGCTGGCGTTCCACTCGTCCCGGAGCGGCACGAAACGTCCGTTGGGGTTGGCATAAGTGACGTCGGCGATTCCATCGAGTCGCGGGAAGTACGCCGCCCGGGCGACCGCGACCTCGGCGTCCGCCGCGCGCTCGAGTGCCTCCAGCGCTCGCACGTCGTCCCGCGCGGTGGTTCGCCGCGTGGCGACATCCTCGTGTGGCTCCGGCAGGCCGACGCCCAGGGGCAGAGGGGCGTCTTTCGCCTTGCCGACGATGCGACGAAGCTCCGCCTCCGCGAGGTGGAGAAGCGACGCGGCCTCGGAAGCCAGGCGCTCATCGTTCGCGAGCTGGGCTTCGAAACGCAGCTGGTCCGTCGGCGAACCCCGCCCTACTGCGATGAGCTCCTTCACGTCGCGCGACCGGCGCTGCGCGCTGCGGATGGCGTCGTCGGCGACGGCCTTCTGCGCCTTCGCGTGCATGAACGTGAAGAAGACGAGCTGCGCGTCGCTCCCGGCGCGGGTCTCCGCGGCCATGGCGTCGAGCTCTGCTGCCTCCTCGACTGCGCGCGCGGCGGCGACGGCGTGGGGGAACCGCAGAAAATAGTCGGAGATCGGCACGACGACGCGGCCGTCGAGCGACCACACGTCGGGGATGCTCGCCACGCGCGTCGGAGGGATGAGCCCCGATCTCTCGTCCCCCGCCGGCACCTGGCACTGAAGCGTGGGGTCGTCGGGGCACGGCTCGCTCCGCACGATGTTCTCGATGTCCGCGATCCTCGTGTAGCTCGCGCTCAGCGTGACGCGTGGCACGTACGCGAGCATCGCGAGCTCGAGCCGCGCCGAGGCGGCGGCGAGCTCGGCGCGCCGCAGCCGCAACGTGTCGTTCTCACGTGACGCCGCTCGCGCGACGATCTGCGGAGTGAGCCCGCCGGGGACCGGCACGAAGGTCTCGGCCAGAGGATCGGTGCGAACAGGCAGATCCTGCGGAGCCGGAGCTGCTTCTTGCGCGGCGGCCTCGCCCGTGAGGACCGCCCCGGTGACGAGCGCCACCCAGGCAGCCACCGTCCGCCGGCGCACCCCTCCGGCGTGGGAGCGCCGCCCCCGCGCACCCCTCGGCTCGGCCGACAACACGAGCCGTGGATCCTACTCGCGCGGCCGAGGTAGCGGCAAGTTCCTCCGGGGGTGCCCCCCAAAATGAACTAACATCGAGCGTCGCATGCAGCGAACCCAGCGTACGGCCCTCGGTGCACGGTGTGTCGCGCTCGGGCTTCTGGCGATCGCGGCCGTGTGCGCGGCGGTGGCACCTGCGCCCGGTTGCGGCGACGACGATGCCGTCGCCCAGCCGCGGGGGCCCCTCGGCGACGACGTCGACGTGCCGGTCGGCGAGCGGGTTCGCGTCGATGGCCTCGGAGCGCCGGTCGACGTCCTCCGGGACCGCCACGGTCGACCGCACGTCTACGCATTCGATCTCGCCGACGCCATGCGCGTCCAAGGGTACCTCATCGCCGCGGATCGCACGCTGCAGCTCGACTTCTTCCGCCGCCTCGGCAAGGGCACGCTGGCGGAGCTGTTCGCGCAGCTCGATCCGTCCGCCATCGACTCCGACATCGCCTTTCGCACGCTCGGCCTGCGCCGCGTCGCGGAGGCGCAGTATGCCGGAGCGACAGCAGACGAGAAGCTGGTGCTCGACGCCTACGCCGCCGGCGTGACGCAAGTCTTCCGCGAGCTGAGGGAGGGCGACCGGCGACTCCCCGGCGGCATCTTGGGGTACGAGGCGGCGAGCCTCGAGGACTGGACCGCCGTCGACAGCCTGGTCATCGGCCGCTTGCAGTCGTACCTGGTGAGCTACTCCGCGGATCTCGAGATCAAGGTCGACGGGCTCCTGCAGGCGGCGGCGGACACGTTCTCCGAGGACGCAGAGGACCCCGGCGCCCGCGCGCGTGCCGGCTTCGTCGTGGATTTCTTCAGGTTCCAGCCCTCCGCAGAGGCGCTCACCGTGGACGGGCGAATCGAGTCCTCATCCGCTCGGCGGGGTCGTCCGAGGCGCGCATCCGCCCTCGACGTGCTTGGAACGGGCTATGTGGACGCGGTCGGTCGCGTGCGCGACGCGCTCGCACCGGAGGGATTCGGCTCGAACGGGTGGGTCGTCGCGCCCTGGCGATCGGCTGAGGGCGCCGCGATGCTGGCGAGCGACCCGCACCTGGCGCTGACGTCGCCCGCCATCGTGTATCCAGTCGCGCTCCACGTCGTCGACGACGCCCGGCCCATGCGCCTCAGCGGCGTCGCCTTTCCGGGGCTGCCCGGCGTGCTGGTCGGACACAACGACCGTCTTGCCTGGGGCATCACCGTCGCCGACTTCGACGTGGCCGACGTCTACCAGGAGACGCTCACCCCGGATGCGAGCGCGGTGGTGTGGAACGGAACGGAAGTGCCGCTCCAGACGCTGCAAGAGGTCATCTCCATCTCCGGGTCCTCACCGTACACGTACGACGTCAAGGTCGTGCCGCACCACGGCCCGCTGCTGCCGCGCATCCGGGAGGATCACACCGTCGACGCGCTCGATCCCGAGGTCGGCGCGGTCAGCGTCCGGTGGACCGGTCTCGAGCCGACGCACGAGCTCCAGGCGCTCATCGATCTGTGGCACGCCTCGGACGTGCCGAGCGCCCGAGCCGCCCTCGCGAAGTTCGAGGTCGGAGCACAGAACTGGATGCTTGCGGACTCGGCCGGCAACATCGGGTGGACCGCTCATGCCCGCATCCCGCGGCGGGCACCGGGAGCATTCGCGTGGGACGCCGCGACGCGAGAAGGGCACCTGCCGTGTCTGGTGCTGCCCGGCGACGGGTCAGCGGAATGGGAGGGCTACCTGGACACCGCGGAAGCGCTCGCCGTGGAAAACCCGGCCGAGGGGTACGTGGTCACCGCGAACAACGATCCGCTGGGAGGGACCTTCGACGACGATCCGTCGAACGACATCTTCGCCGATGGTTCGCCGGCATATCTGCAGTGCTTCTTCGACTTCGGTCTGCGCCAGGAGAGGCTGCACGAACTGCTGAGCGGCCGCGACTCGCCCATGTCGCTGGAGGACCTCGCCGCCATGCAGGCGGACGTACGCTCCCCGGTGGGCGCGCGGCTCGTCCCGCACCTGCTGGACGCGATCGCGCGGGCTCAAGAGGAGGCCGAGGCCGATACCCCCGAGGACGAAGCTCTCGGAGCGCTCGTCCGCGACGGGGCGTGGGACGCGGACGCAGTCGCGGCGGCGGCGTCGCTGCTCGAGGCGTGGAAGAACGACTCGGCATTCGTCGCCGCGTC
>JBKJLX010000147.1:0-4989 GCA_046596645.1 Polyangiaceae bacterium | reverse complement strand
GGCGACGGCGACGGCGACGGCGACGGCGACGGCGACGGCGACGGCGACGGCGACGGCGACGGCGACGGCGACGGCGACGGCGACGACAGCGCTGCGAGCGGTGACGACGGCGGCTGCGGCGTCGGCTCGGCCCCGGGGGGCAGCGCGCCGCTCCTTCCCGCGGTGGCGATGCTGCTGGCGGCTGCCGCGCGGCGACTGCGCCGCGCGCGCCATGCTCGACGGACCTGAGCCAGCGGTGAGCTAGCCAGACCGACGCAGAGCTAGCCAGCAGGGATGGAGAACGCGAGCGGCGGCGCCTGGGCCGTCGCCGCCTCCTCCTCGGCGAGCGCCTCGGCGTCGCGCGCCTCGCCAACCACCGGCGTGGACGCCTTGGCGACGCGCACGCGCGCCGCCGAGGCCCGCGGCAGCGCGTGACGCCGCGCGAGCTCCAGCACCGCCTCCATCGTGGCGCGCTGCTGCGTCGCCTGGGCTCGAGCGAGGCGGCGGAACGAGCCGCGCACCAGCGGGAACATCAGCACGATGAAGGTGGGGATCATCCAGAGGACGTGCGCCTCGGCCAGGCTACGCAGCACCAGATCATGGGCCAGGGCGAACGCGACCAGCGCCGCGAACCCTCCCGCAAGCACGGAGCAGGAGACCGCGCCCGCCGCAAGGGACCGGTAGTCGGCGGTGACGCGGACGTGCGTCGTCCCCGGCGCGCTGCTCAGGGAGAACCCGTTGGCAGTGAGCGTCCGCACCACCTGGGAGACGACGCCCACCCGCGGGCGCAGCATGGCCGCGATCGCCTCGAAGCCCGTGTCTCCGATCTCGAGCTCCAGCGTGCGCTCGAGGTTGATGCGGGAGGGCGCATCGAGCACGCGACCGTGCTCCTCGCTGTCCCCGGCCGCCTGGGATGGCGCGGCACCGGTGAGGCGAGCCACCTTCGCCTTCTCCTCCGCCAGCTCCGCCTCCAGTTCTGCGACCCGTCCCCGAAGTCCCTCGTTCTCGTCGCGATAGCTCATCTGCCCCGCCCGACCCGCATGGTGCCAGGCCTCCGGCCCGTGGTCGTGATACTCAGTGGGCCATGGTCGGCGAGGACGATGAGGCGGAGAACGGGGAGGAGCTGCCGCGCGAGTCGACGCGTCTTCCCCCGCCCTCCCCGCCCCCGCCGCCGCCCCCACCCTCGATGCGGCCGCCGCCGCCTCCTCCGCCCCCGCCGCCTCCCCTCGACGCCACCTTCTTATCCGAAGCCGACCTGCCCCCTCCCGAGTCGGTGCCGCGACCGCGCGCGCCGGAGTCGCTTCGCGTCTACCCGGCGCCGCGCCTCGACGACGTCGAGCCCACCGAGGGCACGATCCTCGGTGGCACCAAGCTGACCCTGAGCGGCGACAGCCTGTTCCGCCTCTCGATCGTGCGCATCGACGGCGTCATCGCGCAGACCATCGGCGCGCGCGAGCCGAGCGAGCTGCGCGTGCTCACGCCGCAGCGCGACGAGGGCGGGCCGGTCGACGTGTCGGTCGAGAACCCGCTGGCCGAGCCGGCGGTCAAGGCCGGCGCCTTCCGCTACACGCTGCTCGCTGCACCGAAGATCACCTCGGTGGCGCCCGACCGCGTCGCCGCGAAGGGTGGCGCCGAGATCTCCATCGAGGGTCACGGCTTCGTGAGCACGACCGCGGTCCTCCTCGACGGGACCCCGGCGGCCAGCGTCCGGTTCGTGTCGAGCACCTCGCTCGAGGTGAAGACGCCGGGCGGACCGAACGGCAAGCTGGTCGACGTCCAGGTGAAGAACCCCGACGGCCAGTCCGAGCTCGCCCGCCGCGCATTCATGTACGACGAGCGCTACCGGTGATCGCCGCGCCATCGCGCGGCTAGAGGTCGATCGCGCGCACGTCTCCGACCTCGCGTCCGAGGAACCGCGACGCGACCACGGCGAAGCTCTTCGGCAGATCGGTCACCAAGAGCTCCAGCGTGCCGTCGCCCGACCCGGCACGCGCGAGGCCCCGATCGCGGAGGAACGTCGCCACCTCGGCCGCGCACGCCGACGCGCTGTCCACGATGGGGATGGGGCGACCGGCGAGCGACGCCGCCTCGCTGGCGATGGTGTCCTTCAGCAGCGGGAAGTGGGTGCAGCCAAGGACGATCGCGCGCGCACCGGCCGCGATCACCGGCTCCAGATACCGCCGCACCGCGAGGCGCGGGACCTCGCCTTCCAGCCAGCCCTCCTCCGCCAGGGCGACCAGGAGCGGCGCCGGCTGGCCGAACACTTCGGTGCGCGTGGAGAGCGCCGCCACCGCGCGCGGGTAGGCGCCGCTGGCGATGGTGCCGGTGGTGGCGAGGACGCCGACCGGCGCGCCGCCGCTGGCGGCGACCGCTGCCCGCGCGCCGGGGACGATCACGCCGAGCACCGGGATGTCGAGCTCGACCCGAAGCATGTCGATGGCGACGGCGCTCACCGTGTTGCACGCGACGACGATCGCCTTGACGCCGCGATCGGTGAGCACCTTGGCGCAGCCGAGCGCGTAGCGGACGACCGTCTCCGGCGAGCGCGTGCCGTAGGGCACGCGCGCGGTGTCCCCGAGGTAGATCACCGACTCCCAGGGCACGGCCTCGCGCAGCGCGCGTACGACGGTGAGACCGCCCAGGCCGGAGTCGAAGACGCCCAGCGGCGCCTCGCTCGGCGCCGGCGGCAGACCCGAGCGGTGACGCGCGTGGGGCGCGGTCACGGGTCCTCGATGCGCAGCGCCCTGGCCGGGCGGCGCAGGAACGGCGCGCCCTCGATCGCTCCCAGCTCGATGGACGCGAGGGCACGCCGCACCGACTCATCGCGCGCCTTGCGCGTCACCAGGACGACGTCGACCGCGGCGCCGGGGTCGCCGGGCGGAGTGCCCTGCATCATCTGCTCGATGCTGACGCCGGCGTCGCCCAGCGCGGCGGCGATCTTGGCGATGACGCCCGGCCGGTCCGCCACCGGGAAGCGCAGGTACCAGCGCACCTCGGCCAGGCCCGCCGGGCGCAGCGGCCGGCGCGCAACAGCGACGCTGCGGGTCACCAGGCCCGACGCGCCGGCGACGATCGAGCGCGCGACGTCGATCACGTCGGCGACCACGCTGACCGCGGTCGGCATGTCGCCTGCGCCGCGCCCGGAGAGGAAGCAGGGCCCCAGCGCGCGCCCCTCGATCTTCACCGCGTTGAGCACGCCGGAGACGTTGGCCATGACGCTGGTCCGCGGGATGAGCGTGGGGTGGACGCGCAGCTCCAGCGCGTCGCCGTGGTCGCGCCCCACCACCAGGTGCTTGACCACGTAGCCGAAGCGGGCCGCGTGCTCGATATCCGCCTTTTCCAGCCCCCGGATGCCCTCGATCGACAGCTCGCCCGGCGACACCTGGGCCCCGAAGGCCAGCATCGCCAGGACCACCAGCTTGTGCGCGGCGTCGTGTCCCTCGACGTCGAGCGTGGGGTCGGCCTCGGCGTAGCCCTTGGCCTGCGCCTCCGCGAGCGCGTCCTCGAAGGACTGCCCGTGCTCGGTCATCTGCGTGAGGATGTAGTTACTGGTGCCGTTGAGGATGCCGAAGAGGCGCTCCACGCGGTCGCCGGCCAGCTGATCGCGCAGCGCGCGGATGACCGGGATGCCCCCGCCGACCGCCGCCTCGAAGGCGAGGTCGGCGCGATTCTCGGCGGCGAGCTCGAGCAGCTCCTTCCCCCGCGCGGCGAGCAGCGCCTTGTTGGCGGTGACCACGCTCTTGCCGGCGGAGAGCGCCCGAACCGAGAGGTCCCCCGCCAGCTCCTCGCCGCCCATCACCTCGATGACCAGCTCTACGTCGGGGTCGTCCAGGACCGCCGCCGGATCGGTGGTGAGCCAGGCTGGATCGCAGGCAGGCACCCGCGCCTTGGCGGTGTCCCGCACCAGGACCCGCCGCACCTCGATCGGCGCCCCGACCCGGGCCGCCAACCGCTCCCGCTCCGCGGCCAGCAGGGTGAGGACGCCACCGCCCACGGTCCCACCGCCCAGGAGCGCCACGCCCACCGGCTTTCCGCCCCGCAGGCGGCGTCGCTCGCCGCCCGCTCCCGACCCGCCCGTCTCCGAACCTTCCGTCATCGATCTCCGAAGCCTCGCTGGGCGCCCCCGGGGCGCCGTCGGTGTGTATCCTCCGCGCACCATGACCGGTGGCAAGGACAAAGAGCTCAAGGGCTTCATGGGCACGAGTGGCTCCTTCCAGGTGAGCGGGGAGGAGACGCCGGGCCAGCAGAAGCCGGGGCAGATGAAAGTGACCTCCGAGACCGGGCAGGGCTTCTCGCTGGGCGAGCAGGGGCCGCTGCTTCCGCTGCGCCTCCTGGTGCTGGCCGAGGTCATCCCACGGGCCGAGCACAACGCGGGGGGCACGGCGCCCGAGTCGCCGGTGCGGCTCGACCCGCAGGACTTCGACGCGCTGTTCGACGCCTTCCGCCCCAAGCTCTCGATCGAGATCCCGAGCGTGGTGCATGGCGGCCAGCGCCAGAAGCTCGATCTCCTGGTCGACGGGCTGAAGACCTTCCGTCCCGACGGCCTGCTGGAGTCGGTGCCGGTCCTCAAGTCGCTGCTCGAGGCGCGGCGCACGCTGAATCGCATGCAGGAGGGGCAGCTCTCTGCAGAGCAGGGCCGCGGTTTGCTCGAGCGCACCTTCCAGGGCACGCCCTTCGGTCGCGAGGTGCTCGGCCTCCTCCCCGGCGGCGCCGCCGCCGCGAAGGACGCGGGTCCGATGGCGCCGCCGCCCCAGGCCGCTGCCCCGTCCAAGGTCGACTCGATCCTCGACATGGTCGATCTCGAGGGCACCGCCGACGCGTCCTCCTCGTCTCATTCACGCGACGACGACTCCGGGTACATCCCTCCCCCGGTCGCCGCGTCGACCGGAAAGTTCGACTCGATCCTGGGTCAGTTCATCAAGAACGCACGCGGCTCCAGCGGCGGCGCGATCAAGCCGCACGAGGCGCTGGCGCGCGTCCACCGCGCCATCGGCATCCAGGTGGGCGCGA
>JBKJLX010000865.1:0-6170 GCA_046596645.1 Polyangiaceae bacterium | reverse complement strand
GCCTTCGAGGGGTTCAGCGACGTCGCCGTCAGGATCCCGGCGCTCGGCACGGCGGACCTCGCGCTCTATCACGCCAAGACAGGCGAGCCCGCGGAGGCCGAGGTGCTCCTCGAGGAGGCATTGGAGGGCGCGACCCTGAAGGACCCACGGCGAAGGGCATGGCTGCGCCTCCAGCTGGCCCGCGTGGCGATGGACAGTGGCAAGTACCGCGTGGCGCTGGAGCGCCTCGCCGAGGCCGACACCGAGCTCCCCGGCTGGTGGCAGATCGAGGAGCAGGTCGCCGAGGCGTACACGGCGCTCGGTGACAACGAAAAGGCGATCACCGCATACGAGAGCGTCCTCGAGAAGTCGGGCCTCCCCCAGGCGATGGACTCGCTTGCCGGCGCCTACCAGCACGCCGGCAAGGCCGGAGGACCGGATCGGACGGCCAAGGCGAAGGAGCTCATCGATCGCGCCGAGGCGCTCTGGGTCGATCACCTGCGGCGCATGCCGGAGATGGCGATGGGGCACGGCCTGCACCACTACTTGCAGTTCGGCACCCCCGAGAAGGCGCTCGAGCTTGCGCTCGCGAACTCCGCGGCGCGGCCCGGTGGTGAGTCCCAGGTGCTGCTCGGCCGGGCCTACCTCAAGGCCGGCAAGCCGGAGGAGGCGCTGGCCATCGCCAGGAACTCGATGGCGACGCCGTTCAGGTCGGCCGCCATCCACGACATCGCAGCCAAGGCTCACACGGCACTCGGGCAGACGGCGGAGGCCGACGCCGAGCGCGAGCGTTGCTTCGCCATCAACCCGTTCTTTCAGGACCAGCTGCACGCGCACTGAGCGCCCCGCCGGAATGCCGCCTGGAGGGGCCGTCAGCAGGTGCAGAGGCCGCCGCCGGCGAGGAGCACTGCGGTGTCGGCGCATGGCTGCGTCCAGGTGGGGCCGCAGCAGCTCATGTCGAACTGGCAGACGAACATCACGCAGCTGTCGGTGCAGGTCTGATCGAGGGAGCCGCCGGCCATGCAGGGCTCAGGGGGGCACTCGCCGGCCCCGCCGGTCGACGACGACTGCGCGCCGCAGTCCTGGGCACACGCGGCGGCCTCGCCGTCCTCGCAGAGGCCGTCGCCACAGACGGCGGTGCACGTGTTGCAGTCGTCGGGGCACTCCTGACAGGTCTCGCTGCCGTTGCAGCTGCCGTCCCCACACACCGGGCCGCCGCCCGTGCTGACCGCGCTCGAGGTCGCCACGCCGGTGGAGACGCTGGTGCTCGACGAGGTCGAGGGGCCCGAGGTGGTCGAGGGGCCCGACGCGCCAGTGGTGGCCGGGGTGCCGGCGCCGCTCCCGTCGCCGTCCGCGCCATCGTCGTCGTCCCCGTCGGACGCGCCCCCGGAGCCTCCCTCGCCGGGACCGTCGAAGACGTCGCCCGTCGACGCGCCGGAGCAGGCCGCCATTGCGGCGCCGAGGACCAGGAGCACGATGCGGGTGAGGAGGAGTTGCGACATGGCGGGCCCCGGGAAGTGTTGCGCCGATGCTACGCGGCAGCCGAGCGCCGTCTCCCCGGAAGGCACGTGTGCGGCGGGTGGCGGAGTCGCTTTCCTGGCACGCGGCGCCACTCGCCTCGTCGCGTGAACCGATGGAAAGGCGAAGAGCCGGCACCCTCGCCTCCCGCACGGGAGATGGAGCACCGGCCCTCTCGACGTGGCCCTGCCGCGAGGCGGGCCGACGTCGTTCACGAGCTCGCGCTCGCGATCACTTCTTGGCGACCTTGGCCTTCTTGTCACCGGAGTGACCGTGGAAGGTGCGGGTCGGAGCGAACTCGCCGAGCTTGTGACCGACCATGTTCTCGGTGACGAACACCGGGACGAACTTGCGCCCGTTGTGCACCGCGAACGTGAGGCCGATGGCCTCGGGGACGATCGTCGAGCGACGCGACCAGGTCTTGATGACCTTCTTGCTCTGCTGTCCCTGGCTGCCGGCGATCTTCTCCATGAGATGACCGTCGACGAAGGGGCCCTTCTTGACGCTACGAGGCATGGCGGATCAACCCTTGGTCCCGCGACGGCGGACGATCATGTTGTCGGTTCGCTTGTTGTTGCGGGTCTTCTTGCCCTTCGCGAGCTGACCCCACGGCGAGCACGGGTGACGGCCACCCGAGGTACGACCCTCGCCTCCGCCCATCGGGTGATCGACGGGGTTCATGGTCACGCCGCGGTTGTGCGGTCGCCGGCCGAGCCAGCGGTTGCGGCCCGCCTTGCCGAGGCTGACGTTCGAGTGGTCCTGGTTGGAGACCTGGCCGATCGTCGCGCGACACTCGAGGTGGACCTTGCGGATCTCGCCCGAGGGCAGGCGAACCTGCGCCCACTCGCCGTCCTTCGCCATGAGCTGCGCCGAGGTGCCGGCGGAGCGCACGAGCTGCCCCCCCTTGCCCTTCTTCAGCTCGATGTTGTGGATGGTGGTGCCGGGCGGGATGTAGCGGAGCGTGATCGAGTTGCCGACCACGATGTCGGCGTTGCGGCTCGCCAGCACCGTCGAGCCGACGGCCAGGCCGTCGGGCGCGAGGATGTAGCGCTTCTCCCCGTCCACGTAGTGGAGGAGGGCGATGCGCGCGGTGCGGTTGGGGTCGTACTCGACCGTCGCCACCTTGGCGGGGACGCCGATCTTGTCGCGACGGAAGTCGATGATCCGATAGCGCTGCTTGTGACCGCCGCCGCGGAACCGCGTCGTCGTACGGCCGTTGTTGTTGCGGCCGCCGGTGTTGCTCTGGCCTTCGGTCAGAGACTTCTCCGGGGTGCTCCGGGTGATCTCCTTGAAGTCGCTGCAGGTGTAGAAGCGGCGCCCGGGCGAGGTGGGCTTGAAGCTCTTGAGGGCCATGGTCCTTTACTCCTTCGCCGCAGTGCCGGTGGCAGCAGTGGCCTCGACGGCGGCGCCCTCGGCCGAGGACTCCTCGTCGAAGAACTGGATGGTGTCGCCCGCCTTGAGGGTGACGATCGCCTTTTTCCAGTTGCGCAGCTGGCCGTGACCACGGCCCATTCGCTTCATCTGCCCGCGCACGATGCTGGTGTTCACGTCCAGCACCGCCACCCCGAACTGCTTCTGGATGGCCTCGCGGATCTGGATCTTGTTGGCCTTGGGCGCGACCTCGAAGACCACCTTGTTCTGGTCTTCGCGGAGGCGGCTGGCCTTCTCGGTGAGGAAGATCGGCTTCCGGATGATGTCGTTCTGCATGGCCGTGCTCACTTCAGGCAGCGCGCTTCGAGCGCCTTGACCGCTTCCTTGGTCACGACGAGGTGGTCGTGCTTCAGGAGGTCGTAGACGTTGATGCCCTCGGGGGGCATGAACCGCGACGACGCCAGGTTGCGCACGCTGCGGACGAGCTTCTCGTTGGTCGAGGCGTCGACCACGAGGTTCTTGGCGACCTTCTTGGAGTCACCCGAGCCAGACTCCCGGGGGGTCTGGAGGCCGAGCAGCGTCGCCGCGAACGCCTTGGTCTTCGGCTCGGCGATGTCGAACTGATCGACGATCACCAGGCGACCCTCCTTGGCGAACAGCGAGAGCGCGCTCTTCAGGGCCGCGATGCGGACCTTGCGCGGCGGCCGGTACGACCAGTCCTGGGGAGCGAGCGCGTGCGCCATGCCGCCACGGGCGTGGTGCGGGGCGCGCTTGGAGCCCTGACGAGCGTTGCCGGTGCCCTTCTGGCGGTAGAGCTTCTTCGAGGAACCACGGACCGCGGAGCGCTCCTTGGTGGCCTTGGTGCCCTGACGGCGCGAGGCGAGCTGCGCCTTCACGACCTCCCAGAGGAGGTGCTCCTTGACCTCGGTCCCGAAGACCTCGTCAGCGAGGTCGAGCTGGCCGACCTCCTCACGCTTGAGGTTGTAGATGGGGAGTTTCATGGGTCTACTCCTCCTCAGCTCTTGATCTCGACGTCGACGCCGGCCGACAGATCGAGCTTCATGAGCGCGTCCAGCGTCTGCTGGGTCGGCTCGATGATGTCGAGGAGCCGCTTGTGGGTGCGGACCTCGAACTGCTCGCGCGACTTCTTGTCGACGTGCGGCCCGCGGAGAACCGTGTACTTGCGGATCTCGGTGGGCAGGGGGATGGGGCCCGCGACGCGGGCGCCGGTGCGCTTCGCCGTCTCCACGATGTCGCCGGTCGACTTGTCGAGGAGCTGGTGATCGAACGCCTTGAGGCGGATGCGGATCTTGGTGGTGTCGGCCATGGTGCTGCTCCCGTCACTCCACGATCTTGGTCACGATGCCGGCGCCGACGGTCTTGCCGCCCTCGCGGATCGCGAACCGCATCTGCTCCTCGAGCGCGACCGGCGCGATGAGCGTGATGTCCATCGTCACGTTGTCGCCCGGCATGACCATCTTCACGCCCTCGGGGAGGTTGCAGGTCCCGGTGACGTCGGTCGTGCGGATGTAGAACTGCGGGCGGTAGTTGGTGAAGAACGGCGTGTGACGGCCGCCCTCCTCCTTCTTCAGCACATAGACCTCACCCTGGAACTTGGTGTGCGGGGTGATGCTGCCCGGCTTGGCAAGAACCTGCCCGCGCTCGATCTGTTCCCGGTCGATGCCGCGGAGCAGGCAGCCGACGTTGTCGCCCGCCTGGCCCTGGTCGAGCAGCTTGCGGAACATCTCCACGCCGGTGACGACGGTCTTCATCGTGTCCTTGAACCCGATGATGGAGACCTCCTCGTTCACCTTGACGATGCCGCGCTCGATGCGGCCGGTGGCGACGGTGCCGCGGCCCTTGATCGAGAACACGTCCTCGATCGCCATCAGGAAGGGCTTGTCGATGTCGCGGAGCGGCTCCGGGATGTAGGAGTCGAGGGCGTCGAGGAGGTCCTCGATGCTCTTGACCCACTTCGCGTCACCCTTGATCGCCGGCAGGGCGGCGCCCCTGATGACCGGCGCGTTGTCGCCGTCGAAGTTGTACTTGTTGAGGAGCTCGCGGACCTCCATCTCGACGAGATCGAGCATCTCCGCGTCCTCCACGGCGTCACACTTGTTGAGGAAGCAGACGATGTGGGTCAGGCCGACCTGGCGGGCGAGCAGCACGTGCTCGCGGGTCTGCGGCATCACCGAGTCGAGCGCCGACACGACCAGGATCGCGCCGTCCATCTGCGCGGCTCCCGTGATCATGTTCTTGATGTAGTCGGCGTGCCCGGGGCAATCGACGTGCGCGTAGTGCCGCTTCATCGACTCGTACTCGACGTGCGCGGCCGCGATGGTCACCGTCTTGGTGTCGTCACGGACGGTGCCGCCCTTGGCGATGTCGGCGTAGGAGATCTCCTTCGCCAGCTTCTTGAGCGACTGGACCTTCACGAGGGAGGCGGTGAGCGTGGTCTTTCCATGGTCGATGTGACCGATGGTTCCGACGTTCACGTGGGGCTTGGTTCGGTTGAACTTCTCCTTGGCCATCGGAAGGTCTCCTCGGTCGGGGTGCGGTGTGTCCCGCAGGGCGAAGTGCTGGTGGCGGAAGTACTGAGGCTCGGACAGTGCTGGAAGCTACGGGGTGAGGCGAGCGCCCGGGAGCGAGCGCCGCAGGGCACCTCGTCCAGGGCCTGCGGCTGGAAACCTGCTGCGGCGTCGCTGCAGGCCCCACGGCGACGGACTGGAGCCCACCATCGGGATCGAACCGACGACCTCGTCCTTACCAAGGACGTGCTCTGCCAACTGAGCTAGGTGGGCGAAAATCTGGGAACCGCGGGGGCGCTCTGCTCGAGGGCGGGCGACCTCGCGCCCCGGGGGGCTTCTTACTACAGCCCGGAGCGGGAGACCGGGTTCGAACCGGCGACGTTCAGCTTGGAAGGCTGACGCTCTACCAACTGAGCTACTCCCGCGGGTGGAGGGTGATGGATTCGAACCATCGAAGGCATAGCCGGCAGATTTACAGTCTGCTCCCTTTGGCCACTCGGGCAACCCTCCAGGCCTGAACCGCTCGAGGAGCCGTGCGACTCACGCTGATGCACCTCACGGCCCCTGACGGGGTCGCCGCTGGCAGAGCTGACGAGGGGACTTGAACCCCTAACCCCCTGCTTACAAGACAGGTGCTCTACCAGTTGAGCTACGCCAGCGCGCTCTTTATCCCGATCTCGCCCAGTCCGAGAAGCCAGGATTTTTGCGATGACTCCCCGCACGTTCGAGGACCGGGCCGTTCCTGTCGGACGCGGCGGACGGACGTCTCCCGTG
>JBKJLX010000858.1:0-5206 GCA_046596645.1 Polyangiaceae bacterium | reverse complement strand
GCTGGTCTCGTCGTAGCCGCACACCAGGGCGCCGTCCGCCGCGTCCGAGGCCAGGCACAGCTCCTCGGAGAGGACGACGTAGTGGAGGTGCGAGTTGGGCCAGCCGAAGTGGGCGGTCCAGTCGAGAACGGTGGCGAGGGTCTCCCCCCGCGTCACCGTCTGCCCCTCGACCACCGACACGCTGCCGAGGTGCCCGTAGAACGAGCAGTAGACCCCGTCGGGCAGCTGGTGGCGGACGAGGACGACGTTCACGTAGGAGCTTCCGTTGAAGCCGGCGTAAAGCACCTCGCCGTCGCCGATGGCATAGACAGGCGCGTCGGCCGTCTCCTCCTCGGACAGGGCGAGGTCCTGCGCCAGGTGACCGCCGCCGCGGTCCTCGGCGTCGAGCCAGTGGCCGAGCACCTGGGTGACCGACCAGCCGCCCGCCGGCCAGGTGACGGCGTCCCCCACCGGGTAGCCGAACCCGCCGTTGGGCGGCACGCAGTCGTGCCCGACGTCCTCCGAGGCCCACTCGCAGGCGAGGCCGTCGCTCGCGCAGTCGTAGGTGGCGAGCTCGCCCTCGTCGCACCAGAGGAGGACCTCGCCGTCGCAGACGCCGTCGTAGTCGACCTCGTCGCAGCCGGCGTCCCCGGTGTCGCCGCCGCCTTCGCCCGTCCAGCCGGCGAGCGCGACGGCGAGCGCGACGAGCGACCCCTCGGCGAGCCGGCGAGCAGCGTGCGAGGTCACCCGCTCATGCTAGCCGACCCCGTGGCGCCCCGACGGCGCCCGCACTAAGACCGCGGGTCCGATGAGCCGAGGTCCCATGTCGCCCCCTCCCGGAGCGCCCGCCGCGGGCGACCCGCCCGCCGCGCCGCCCGGCGAAGGTCCCGCCCCGACGGACTTCCTGCGGCAGATCGTCGCGGAGGAGCGACGTGCCGGAAAGCACGATGGCCGCGTGGTCACCCGGTTCCCGCCGGAGCCGAACGGCTACCTCCACCTCGGCCACGTCAAGGCGATCACCATCGACTTCGGTATCGCCGCCGAGAACGACGGGGCCTGCTTCCTGCGCTTCGACGACACCAACCCGATGACGGAGGACGTCCGCTTCATCGAGTCGATCCAGGAGGACCTGCGCTGGCTCGGCTTCGACTGGGGCGATCGCCTGCGCTTCGCCTCCGACTACTACGAGGGCATCTTCGCCTGCGCCGAGGAGCTCATCCGCCTGGGCAAGGCCTACGTCGACTCGCAGACCGCCGAGCAGATCCGCGACACCCGCGGCAAGCCCGGCGAGCCCGGCAAGGAGAGCCCGTTCCGCAGTCGCACCGCGGAGGAGAGCCTCGACCTCCTCCGTCGCATGCGCGCCGGCGAGTTCCCCGACGGCGCACACGTGCTGCGGGCGAAGATCGACATGGCGTCGCCGAACTTCAACCTGCGCGACCCGGCGCTCTACCGCATCCGCCATGCGCACCACCCGCGCACCGGCGACGCGTGGTGCGTCTACCCCATGTACGACTACGCGCACCCCCTGTCGGACGCGTTCGAAGGCACCACCCACTCCCTCTGCACGCTGGAGTTCGAGGACCACCGGCCGCTCTACGACTGGGTGCTGGACGAGCTTGCGGACTTCCTGCCGAAGCACGGCGCCCTGAGCCGGCCGCGTCAGATCGAGTTTGCCCGACTCGCGGTGGAGGGGACCATCACCAGCAAGCGCAAGCTGAAGGAGCTGGTGGCCCTCGGCCACGTCGACGGCTGGGACGACCCGCGCCTGGCGACCGTGGCGGGCATGCGCCGTCGCGGCGTGCCCGCCGCCGCCATCCGCGCCTTTGCCGAGAAGTCCGGCGTGTCCAAGAACGAGGGCGTGATCGAGTACGGCCTCTGGGAGCACACCGTCCGCGAGGAGCTGGAGCGCACCACGCGCCGCGCGCTCACCGTGCTTCGCCCCCTCAAGGTGACACTGATCGACTGGCCCGAGGGGGAGGAGCGTCGCATCGACGCGCCCTACCACCCGACCGACGCCTCGATGGGCTCGCGCGGGGTGGTGCTGGATCGCGAGCTCTACGTGGAGGAGAGCGACTTCATGCTCGACCCGCCCAAGAAGTTCTTCCGCCTCGGTCCGGGCCGGGAGGTCCGCCTCCGCTGGGGGCCCATCATCAAGTGCGAGGAGATCGTGAAGAACGACGCCGGCGAGGTGGTCGAGCTGCGCTGCACCCACGACCCGGCGTCGCTCGAGGCGGGCGGCGGCGGTCGCAAGGTGAAGGGCACCATCCACTGGGTGTCGGCGAAGCACGCGGTGCCGCTGGTGGCTCGGCTCTACGACCGCCTGTTCACGGTGGCGCAGCCGACCGCCGACCCCGACGTCGACTACAAGACGCACCTCAACCCCGCCTCGCTCGAGGTGGTGAAGGGCGCCCTCGGTGAGCCCGCGCTGGCCGACGCCCAGGCGGGTGATCGCTTCCAGTTCGAGCGGACCGGGTACTTCGCGGTCGATCCGTCGTCGAAGCCGGGCGCGCTGATCTTCAACCGCGCCGTGGGCCTGCGCGACAGCTACAAGGTCGAGGCGAAGCCCGAGGGGTGATCCCATCCCGCTCTCAGGCGCCTTGCACCGCGAAGGCGCGCCAGCACGCGTCCCGCGCCGCATCCAGCGCGGCGTCGGTGACCTTCACCTGGTGTGTGCGCTCGGCCTTCCACAGGCCGACGAACGCCCCCCCCGGGTCAGTGCGATGGTCGTCTCCGCCGCGATGTCGCCGCGGAGGCCCCCGCGCCTCTGGAAGTCGAGGCACGCGAGGTAGATCGGCGCCAGCACGGCCAGCTCCACCGCGCAGCTCTCGCCTTCGAGGTAGGGCGCGTGGTTCTGCAGCCCGAGGAAGCGGAACGCGACCGCCGGTGCCAGCCCCGTCGGCGGCGAGGCGCGTCTACGATGGTGGACCTTCCGGGAGATCGACCATGGCACTCGTGGAGCGACGCGCGCGCACGCTGGGACTGGTGGCGATCCTGGGCGTGGCGGCGACCGCCGCCGGCGCCTGCCGCGACGGGAACATCGGCCCCGGCGGGGCCGGCGGGGCCGACTCGAGCGACGTCATCATCGGCAGTGGCGTCCCTTCGGGCGCGGGGGAGACCGTCGGCAACGGCGGGGTCGTCCCGCCGCCCCCGGCCTGCGAGCCGGCGGAGAGCGGCAGCGCCGATGTGAGCGCGCCGCAGCTGGTGGCCGAGCTCGGGGATCGCTGGCACGAATCCTGGCTCGCCTCCCCGGTGGTCGCCGACCTCGACGAAGACGGGAACAGCGAGATCATCGCCTCGCGCCACGGCCTCATCCTCGCCTGGCACATGGACGGCACCGTGGTCTTCCGCCAGGAGATCGAGGGTCGCTGCTGGGCCTCGCCGGTGGTCGGGGATCTCCGCCCCGACCTGCCGGGTCTCGAGCTGGCCCAGTCGTCGGACGACGCGATCTGGGCCTTCCAGGCCGACGGCACGCCCCTCCCCGGCTTTCCCTTCCACTGGCAGGGCGAGCTGCGCAGCCTTGCCGCCGGCGACATCGACGGCGACGGCGACCTGGAGCTGGTGGCGGTGACCACCCAGAACCTCGAGGCCAACGGCCAGCGCGACATCATCATCGCCGTGCACGGCGACGGCTCAGTCGTCGCTGGCTTCCCGGCCAACACCTCCGGCGCCTCGGGCTGTGACGACGCCTGCTACGTCTACAACGGCTACGACCAGAACGTGGCGCTGGGCGACGTCGACGGCGACGGCGTCGCCGACATCTTCGCGACCCAGGACAACGCCTACAACTCGCTCCACCGCGGCGACGGCTTCGCGTTTGACTGCGCGTCGGTGTTCCAGGAGCGCACCAAGTTCCTCGGCGTTCGCGGCCTCCACGACTACGAGCTGGCGCAGCAGGGCTACGCCGACGACGAGACCGCGGCGAACCAGGCCCACCACACCAACACCGCGCCGGCCATCGCCGACATCGACGGCGACGGGATCGGCGAGCTCGTCTACACCGCCAGCGTCCAGAACGTGGCGCAGGACGAGCGCGAGCGCGGCGTGGCGCTGTGGGTGATGCGCAGCGACGGCACGCGCCCCGACGACTGGGTCGAGCCCTACCTCGCCGGGGACTACCTCTCCGGCCTGCGGGACTACGGCGAGAACAACATCGTCGCCATCACCAACCAGGTGACGGTCGCCGACGTGTTCCCCGATCGCGACGGGCCGGAGATGTTCTTCGCCGGCTTCGACGGCTTCATCCACGCCGTCGACGCGCGCAAGGAGCGCATCTGGTCCTTCGGCTACACCGGACGCGACGACGTCGCGACCGGCGGCGTGGTGGTGGCCGACCTCTCGGGCGACGGCTCGCCGGAGATCGTCTTCACCACGTACTCGACCTCCGAGGGCGAGGGCGGACTGTTCGTGCTCGACGCGGGTGGCAACGAGCTGCACCGCATCACCCTCCCCCACCGCGGCGCGATGCCGGTGCCGACCATCGCCGACGTCGAGGGCGACGGGCAGCTCGAGATCGTCGTCAGCCTGAAGGACGGCGGCGACGGCGAGGCCCAGGTGCACGTCTACACCGTGCCGGGCTCCTCGCCGAACTGCCTCCTCTGGCCGACCGGCCGCGGCGGCTACCTGCGCGACGGGTGGCTGCCGCCGGAGTGAAGACGGTGCTCGCAAGAGCGCCGCCCCTCGAATGGGCGCTGACGGAACGTGGTGCTCGAGGGGACGGAAAGCAGCTCGCCGTTCACAACGATGGAGAGCCCCGAGGCGCCACGTGACGCCGTCTTCGGCAGGAGCACGCGCCGCCACGCCTACGCGAGGTCGTGCGCGGTCACCGGGCGCCCCTCCGACCACCGCGCGTCACGACGCAGTGTCGGTCGCCTTGCCCGGTCGTGACGGCATGGCGCGGTCGACCAGCACGGATATCGCTGGACCCGAACGCATGGGAGTCCCTCCGAGGAGCAGGATTCCATCCCCGCCATCTCCGACCGCGACGGCGACCGCGGGCGCGGGCGACCGCCCCCGCACCGCGCGCGACGCGGTCGCACCGCGCTCAGCAGGGGCCGTTCGGGCAGCAATCCCCGAGGTCGATGCACACCGCGTCGCAGAAGCACAATCCGTCGCCGCCGCCGCACTCAAAGGGCTCGCAGAAGCCGTTATTGGACCCGCCGCACGCGCTCGAGCCGCCGACGCTCGAGCAGCAGCTCGTGCAGTCCCACGTCGGACCGACCTGCGTGCT
>JBKJLX010000856.1:0-3805 GCA_046596645.1 Polyangiaceae bacterium | reverse complement strand
GTGTCGCATTGCGGTGACGAGGGCTCACCCGTAGGCTCGTTGGCATGCGTGGAGCGGGCTTTCTTCTCGGGTTGTTCGTCGTCGGCATCGCCTCGGCGGCCGCCTGTGCCGAGGGCGACACGCCCGGCTTCCAGAACGTGGGCGGCGGCGGCGGCGCCAGCGGGGACGGCGGCTCGGGTCAGGGCGGGGGCGGCGACGACGACGACGACACGTCGGGCTCGCGCAGCTCGACGACGAGCGGTCAGGCGACCGGCTCCTCGACCGTGACCTCCTCCGTCGCCACCAGCACCAGCACCAGCACCACGACGACCACGACCACCACCACGTCGACCGGCACCGGCGGCGCGCCACCGTGCCAGGACACCGGGCTCGGCGAGCCGTCGAACGACCAGATGGCCACGGCCTACAACCTCGGCGAGCAGGGTGACGACGACGGCGACGAGCGCACCATCGCGGGCGTCTTGCAGGCCACGGACGACGTCGACTGGTATTTCTACATGGGCGTCGACAACTTCGGCTCCAGCGTGGACCCGGGCCGGCAGATCGTCGGCGCGGGCATCCGCATCTGCAAGTACATCGACTGCATCGACGAGGCGCCGGAGGAGTTCGAGTGCCCCAGCGGCACCCAGCCCGACACGCAGGGGGGCCACGCCGGCTGCTGCTGGACCGACAACGAGCCCGTCGAGTGGGGCCTCAACTGCGACGGACCGATCTCCGACGACGCGCGCGTCTACATGCGCGTCGATCACGTCGGCGGGCCGGGCTGCGAGTCCTACTCGTTGAAGTTCAACTACTGACGGACGCCTTCCTTGAGCCACGCGACCTCCAGCGGGTGGGCCCTCCGCGTCGAAGCGGTCCGCCCGGTCGCGGCAGGGGCCTTCGCGTGGCGCTGCGGTGAGCTCACCTCGCTCACCGTCGTGATCAAGGCGACCTTCTCCATCGTGGAGGAGGGCCTGGCCGAGCTGATCGCGCCGGCGCCGCTCTGCCTGGAGGAGCGCTTCGCGACGGAGGGCTCGCCCTCGAGCCCGGTCGAGGAGCCGGACCTCGCGCCGTACAAGCCGCAGGTCGACGTCACCTTCGTCGGCAGCGTCCACGCCCAGCACCCGGTGCAGGCGCTGCGCGCGCGGCTGGCCGTCGCCGGCACCGGCGAGGGCATCGACAAGTCGGTCCAGATCGTGGGCGACCGCGTGGGCGCCAGCGCCGCGCCGCGCCCCTTCCGGCAGATGCAGCTCGGCTGGGAGCGGACCTGGGGATCGAGCGACAACCCGATCGGCGTGACCGTCGGCAGCCTCTACCAGCCGAACGTGATCGATCCCCAGAAGCCGTCGGTGCCGGTGGGGCTGGGGCCGATCGCGCGCAGCTGGGCGCCGCGCGCGCGCCTGCTCGGCTCGCTCGACCCGCGGTGGGTGGACGCGCGCACGCCGCACCTGCCCCACAGCTTCGCCTGGGAGTTCTTCCAGGCGGCGCCGCGAGACCAGCGCCTCACCCGCCTGTCCGGCAGCGAGACGATCCTCCTCGAGAACCTCCTGGAGGGTCGACCCCGCTTGCGGACGCGCCTGCCCGCCGCGCGGGCGTGCGCCCGCCTCCACGCCGGGTGGACGGCGCCCGACGGGCAGCCGCTGGACCTCGCGGCCGACACGTTGAAGATCGACGGCGACGCGCAGACGGTGTCCATCGTGTGGCGCGCCTCGCTCCCCCTCCCCGCCGACGCCAGCCTGCATGACGCGCACGTCGTCGCCGGGGTCGAGCTGCCCGGGTTCCCCATGCCCTCGCCCCGCTCGGTAGGCCGTCGCGCGTCGAGCACTGGCGTCCCGGTCACCAGCACGCCTGGGACGCTCGCGCTGACCCCGGAGGACGCGCAGCGACTGCTGGCGAGCGCGCCGCGACCGCCGGCGTTCTCGGTCCGATCGCCGGCCGCCACGCTGCTGTCGCCGGGCGGCGATCCGGCCCGTCGCGGCCTCGACCCCCCCACCCGCGAGCTGCCGATCCCGGTCATCGACGCCCCGCCGGAGCCGCATCTGCGCCCCCCGCCCGAGGAGGCGACGCGACAGATGTCGGTGGCGCGGATCCTCGCGGACGAGGCCACCCACGAGAGCGATCCCGCGCGGTCCTCCGGCTCGCCGGGCTCGGCGGCGCCGTCGGTCCCGCAGTCGACCTCGACGCTGGCGCTCACGCCGGAGCAGGCCAGCGCGATGCTCGCGTCGGTCGGACGCCACGTGACGCCCGGCGCGCCGGGCGGGTTCCCCGCGCCCTTGCCGCCGCCGCTGACGCCACCGCCGATGGTCAAGCAGGACACGCGGACCTCCGTCGCTGCCATCGCACCGGGCGCGGTCGCGCCGCCGCCGAGGATCGAGGACGTCGACACCAGCGGCGAGACGTTCGCGCTCACACCCGAGCAAGCACAGCGCTTGCTCGCCGACGCCGCAGCCAAGAAACGGCGGTGAGCTGCGGCACTTCCAGGCCTTCCCTCCTCGCCTCCCGGCCCCTACGTCGCGCCCATGAGGGCCGCGAGATCCTTAGCGATCCGGGTCACGATGGGCTAAAGGCCCCGACGAACCGAGGATGCCAACCGGCGGACGCACGATGCAAGCGAAAGCGCTCACGCTCTTCGAGACGACGATCGGGAAGAAGGCCCTCCTCGCGGTGACGGGGGCGGTCCTCTTCGGGTTCGTCATCGGCCACATGCTCGGCAACCTCCAGGTCTTCCTCGGGCGAGACGTCTACAACGGCTACGCCCAGGGCCTGAAGTCCAACGCCGTGCTGCTGTGGGGCGTGCGCGGCACCCTCCTCGCGTCGGTGGTCGTCCACGCGGCGGTCTCGCTCTCGCTGGTCGCCCGCACCTCGGGCGCGCGCGACGTCGGCTACCGCCAGCTGAAGCAGCGGAGGACGAATTACGCGGCGATGACGATGAAGTACGGCGGCCCCGCCATCGCGCTCTTCATCCTCTTCCACCTGGCGCACTTCACCTGGCCCGGCATCGCCGTCGGCGACTACGTGCACGCCCAGCCGGACGCGGCGCACTACGCCGACGTCTACGGGAACTTCGTGAGCTCGTTCCAGAACCCGGTCGCCGTCTTGCTCTACGTCGTCGCCAACGTGTTCCTGGGCCTGCACCTCTACCACGGCGGGTGGAGCCTCCTGCAGACGCTCGGGCTCTCCCACCCCCGCTACGACGACAAGGTCCGCCTGCTCCCCCGGGCGATCGGCGTCGGCGTCGCCGTAGGGAACATCGCCATGCCGCTCGCGGTGCTCGCCGGCTACGTGCGCTGAGCGCCGCACACGCAGAGGAGACTGACGGAAACGACCATGGATCTCCGCTCGAACGCCCCCACCGGCCCCCTGGACACGCGCTGGTCGCGCCATCGCT
This sequence comes from Polyangiaceae bacterium, assembly GCA_046596645.1. GTDB lineage: Bacteria > Myxococcota_A > Polyangia > Polyangiales > Polyangiaceae > JBKJLX01. The sequence continues at coordinate 438 of JBKJLX010000856.1, read as the reverse complement.
TCGACATGAAGCTGGTGAACCCGGCGAACCGCCGGAAGTTCACGGTGATCATCGTCGGCACCGGCCTGGCAGGCGGCGCCGCAGCCGCGACGATGGGCGAGCTCGGCTACAACGTGAAGGCGTTCTGCTACCAGGACAGCCCGCGCCGCGCGCACTCGATCGCCGCCCAGGGCGGCATCAACGCCGCGAAGAACTACCAGAACGACGGCGACTCGATTCACCGCCTCTTCTACGACACCGTGAAGGGCGGCGACTTCCGCGCGCGCGAGTCGAACGTGCACCGGCTGGCCGAGGTCTCGGTCGGCATCATCGACCAGTGCGTCGCCCAGGGCGTGCCCTTTGCCCGTGAGTACGGCGGCCTGTTGGACACGCGCTCGTTCGGCGGCGCCCAGGTGTCGCGCACCTTCTACGCGCGCGGGCAGACGGGTCAGCAGCTCC
>JBKJLX010000824.1:0-4408 GCA_046596645.1 Polyangiaceae bacterium | reverse complement strand
GGGGAGCCGGCCGTGGCGGTGCACCTGCGACACCAGCCGGCGCGCATCGGCGATGTCGATCGACGCCAGCGAGGCGAGCTGTTCCGGCGTCACGGCCTGGAGAGCGACGGGGGAGCCGATGGGGATCACGGTGCGCCGAGCTGCTCCACGCGCTTGACCAGCTCGGGGGAGAAGGTGCCCTGGGCGAGCCGCGCGCGCACCTTCGCGAAGAGATCGGTCCACCGCTTCTTCCCGCTCTCCTCCAGGCGCACCACCGTCATCTTCGCCGAGAGCCTGGCGAAGGCCGCGTCGTCCTCCCCGCGGACTCGCTGGCCCAGCGCGCGCGAGGCGGCGGCCCCGGTGTCACGGAGGATGGCGCGCAGATCGGCGGGCAGCGCATCCAGTCGGCGGCGCGACCACACCATGCCGCGCCCACTGCAGCTGCTCGGCGACCAGGGACGTCGCGGCGATGACGTCGAGTCGGTGCGGAACGACATCACCCGCTTGCCGCGCAGGTCCTCCGGGGCGCGCACCGCGAAGCCGCGCGTCATCGATCGAAGGCGACCGAGATCGCCCCAGCCGCTGATGATGACGCCATCCTTCGCGGCGGCCTGCTCGAACTCTGGACGCAGCGCCTCGCGGGCGCGATCAAGCGCCTCCCAGCTCCCCCTGGGCACGCTCGCCCCCAGGGACAGCGCCTGGGGCAAGGTGTTCTCGGTCTGGGCCCAGGCCATCGAGCAGAAGAGCGGCGGGCGCCTCGCCTGCTCCGCCTGGGCAGGGCGGCCAGCGACCAGGAGAAGCAGCACCACCAGCGCGGCGACCCGCCGCGCGGCCGGGCTCACTTGCACTTGTCGATGTCGGCCTTGGTCTTGGCGTCGATGACGCACTGCACCTGGCTCTTCGAGATCTTCCCGTCGCACTCGGCGACGATGTCCTTCTTCGTCTCCTCCATCATCTTCTTCGTCATCTCGGCGACGGCCGCGTCCTGACCCTCGAGCTCGAGCTCGGTCATGCGGTCGACCATCTTCCCGCAGTCCTCGGCGCTGGCCTTGGCGCAACCGGCGAGGGCGAGCGCGGCCCCGAGGACGAGGGCCAGCAGGACGGAGCGTTGGGCGAATCGAAGAGCGTTCATCGGCTTGTGTCCTCTGTTGTGCTGTGGGCGCTTCCGCGGCGACGCTTTGGCCTCTCCGCGGTCGCGCGGCAAGCTCCCCAGGTGCGGTGTGGCGGCGCCCACCCGTGGGGCTCCTCACCGCTTGCCGACGGAATTGCCCGGGGGCGGCGGCGGGATGGTCGATCGCGCGCGATGGCGCAGCAGCCTCTTGATGCGGCGCGCCGGGGCGCCACCCCAGGTGCCCTCGGAGCCGATCCAGCCTTTCCTTCGATAGTAGAAGAGGAGCGTGCCGGCGCTCAACGCCATGAGGCCCAGCGAGAACGGGTAGCCGAAGAACCACTTCAGCTCCGGCATGTTGAGAGGCGAGAGGTCGGTGTCGAAGTTCATCCCGTAGACGCCGGCGATGAAGGTCATGGGGAGGAAGATCGTCGAGAGGATGGTGAGGACCTTCATCACCTCGTTGAGGCGATGCGATACGCCCGTCATGTAGAGATCCATCAGGCCGGACGCGATTTCGCGGAAGGTCTCGACCATGTCCATGACCTGGACGGCGTGGTCGTAGGTGTCGCGCAGGTAGACGCGGGTCCCGGCATCGATGTGAGGCGACTCGTCGCGCAGCAGTGACGAAAGGAGGTCGCGCTGCGGCCAGATCGCGCGGCGCAGCGTGAGGAGATCGCGCTTCAGCTGGAAGATCTCCGTGCCGGTCCCGGTCGGCCGGTTCAGATCGCTGACCTGCAGCTCGAGCTCCTCCAGGCGCTCGCCGTAGCTCTCCAGCACCGGGTAGAAGCCGTCGATGACGGCATCGAAGATCGCGTAAGCCAGGTAGTCGGCGCCGAGACGGCGGATGTGGCCGCGCCCGCCGCGGATGCGCTTGCGCACCGGATCCAGGCAATCGACCCGCGGCTCCTCCTGCACCGTGAGGACGAAGCCCTTGCCGAAAAGGATCGAGAGCTGCTCCGTGACGAGAGCGCCGCGTTCGTCGATGTTGACCATCCGCGTCACCAGGAGCTGCTGGGTCGGGTACTGGTCGGTCTTCGGACGCTGGGGGACGTTGACGACGTCCTCCAGCGCAAGCGGGTGGAGCTGGAAGATCTCGCCCAGCCGCTCGAACGTCTCGCGATGGCCGATGCCGCGCACGTCGATCCAGGTGACGGTGGGGCGATCGTCGGCGAGGTAGCGCTCGATCTCGTCTAGCGAGGTCACGGGATGCTCGTGAACGTGCTCCTCGTCGTAGTCGACGAGGACGATGTAGGGGCGCGTCTCGTCGTCGATGAGCAGCGTGCCGGGGGGGGCCCCGGGGGTCTCGTGGATCAGCTCGGCGCGCACCGAGCCGGGGGCCACCTCCGAGAACGGCGGGTCCTCCTCCATCTCGCTGGCCGCGTCTCCGTCGGCGGCCTCCTCGGCCACCTGCTCGGCGGCCTCGGCGTCCGCCTCGGCCGTCTCGGCGTCCTGGCGACCCTCGACGATGCTGTGCTTGCGACGGCGCATGGGGCGGCATCCTAGCCGGAGGAGGTGAGCCCGTCGGTCCTCGCTCGCGCCGCGGCGCGGGGAGTGGGATCATCGCGCCGCCGTGAAGTGGCTCGTCGCTTTCTTGTTCACGCAGGCGGTGGAGCTGCCTTTCTGGACGCTGGCGCTGAGGCGGGGTGGTCGGCGCGACGGGGCCGCGGAGAGGCCCGCCTGGCCGGCCGCGCTGCTGATCGCGCTCGGCGCCAGCGCCCTCACCCACCCGGTCGTGTGGTTCGTGTTCCCGGCGCTGAAGCCGGCGATGGGCTACTGGCCGATGGTGGCGCTCGCCGAGCTCTTCGCGGTCGGAGTCGAGGCGGCGTACATGCGCGCCGAGGGGGTCCGCCACGCGCTCGCCTGGTCGCTGGCGGCCAACGCGGCGAGCTTCAGCCTGGGGATCGCGATCCTGTGGCCCATCTGGCGATCCGGCTGACCGGGGCGCTTCGCTTCGGCGAGGTGGTGGGCGACCTCGCGCTGGACGAGGGGCGTCTGGTGGCGGTCGCGCTCCCCGGTCCGCTCGACGGCGAACCGGGGGAAGAGGCGCTGGCCCAGCTCGACCCCGGCGAGCGGGCCGCCGCCGCGGCGATGCTCCCCCGGCGGCAGCGCACCTTCGTGGGCGGCCGGCTCGCGTTGAGGCGCGCGCTGGCGGGGACCGGCGCAGCCGGCGCGGCGGTCCCGTCGATCGTGGCCGACGACCGCGGGGCACCGGGGCTCCCGGTGGGGCTCCGCGGATCGATCGCCCACAAGGACGACGTCGCGGTGGCACTGGCGGCAGAGGCGGCAGGCTGGGCGCTGGGCGTCGACGTGGAGCCGATGCGGCCTCTCTCGTGGGGCCTCGCCCGCCGCATCGCGACGCCCGAGGAGCGCGCGGTGATGGAGGCCGTGGGGGACGATGACGCGCGCGGGCGCGCGCTCCTCCGCTGCTTCGCCGTGAAGGAGGCGGTCTACAAGGCGATCGATCCGTTCCTCCGGCGCTGGGTCGGGTTCCTGGAGGTGATCGTCCACGAGGACGCCGGCGCCCTGGTGATCGAGCCGCGCCTCGCCGCGGGAGAACCGGATCTGCTGGTGGAGGCGCGGTGCCTGGACGCGGGCGACCTGCTCCTCGCCGTCGCGCGGGCGCGCCCGCGCTGACCGCCCCGTCCGCTCAGGGACACTCGATCGTCGCGGGGTCGACGCCGTCGGCGCAGGTGTCCTCGGGGCCCTCGGCGTAGTGGGCCTCGACGAACTGCTTCATGCTCTCGAGGTCGACGCAGGTCGCGACGTAGGTGGCGCCCCACGCCGACAGCGCGACCGGGTGGTCGAGCTCCGGGTCGGGTGCGGTGACGAAGCGCGCGGTCGAGCCGCGGCCGATGCACTTCTCGTCGGCGCCGTGCGCGTTGCGGACCTCCTCGAAGGCGGTGGTCACCGCGTCGGTGCAGCCGTCGCAGTCGTGGAGCATCGCGATGGCTCCGTGCTCCAGGTCGTGCACCAGCACCTCGCGCGGGATGGGCGCGTCGTAGGTGGTGAAGGCTGCCCAGCGTGGCCAGTGGTCGCCGCCGCTCGGTGGGTTGGTCGGGTAGGCGATGTCGGTGCAGAGGTCGAGGTGCACCCCGGCCACCGGGATCGCGGTGGTGATGGTGACGACGCACGCGTCGTGGCCGGGGAGGGGCGCCGCCGAGGGGCGCAGCTCCTCCACGATCCCGCTGCCGGTCGACGACGTCGCGGTGGACGCGGTGGACGCAGTGGACGCGGTGGTGCCGCCCCCGGCGCCGCCGCTGCCGGTCGCGTCGTCGTCACCGCATGCGAGGAGCGGGACCGCCGCCGCGAGGGCGAGGG
>JBKJLX010000679.1:0-13449 GCA_046596645.1 Polyangiaceae bacterium | reverse complement strand
GACGCGGCGGAGGCGCCCCCGCGGCGCGGGCGCGAGGTGCTGCTCCGCTCCAGCTCGCTCGCACTATCGCGTGGCGGCGCGGCGCCCATGTCGCGGGTCGCGCCGCGCCCCCCGGCAGAGGAGACGCTGCTCGATCTCGACGGCGGCTTCGGCTCGACGCTCTTCTCCTCGCGCGGTCGCGACCGGGTCGTGCTCGCGGTCACCAGCCGGGCCGGCACCCTCTTCGTCGCCGGCAACTTCACCGCGGGAGAGCGGCGCGCCCACGCCGGGTTCCTCGCCCGCGCGTCGGTGGTCGACGGCGACGAGACGCTGGACGCCGTAGGTCCGGACGGTGGCCCCCTCGAGCTGCGTGCCGGCGACCTGGTCGCCCTGGCGGACGGGCTTTCGGCGATCGACGCCTCGGCCTGCGACCGCATCCTGCTCTCCGACGGTCGTGGCCAGCCGGTCGTACTCGACGGCGCCAACTTCCGCGTCGGTGAGCACCGCTTCGACCTGCTCGCCCCCATCGAGTGGCGCGCCTTCCTCTTTCAGGAGCCGTTCGGTGGGGCGGTCACGGTCTACCAGGCCACGTGGATCCGACAGGGTCCGAGCGCCGTGGTGCTGGTCGCCCTCGTCCCCTCCATCCTCGGCCACCCCATTCCTCCCGAATCGACCGGCATCCCGGAGCTCGATCGGGCGCTCGTCCGCGATCTCCGCCTCAGCCACGCCTCCGCGGGGTCGCCCCCTCCGCAGGAGCAGCGCGTCGCGGTCGACCGCCTCTTCGTCCTGCCCATGCGGGCCGCGCTCGATCGGGCGCCGCGGGCCTCGTCGCACGGAAGCACAGGGCTGAGCTTCCTCGGAGGCTGAGCGTTCTACCGCGGCTGACCGCTTCCACGGCTTGCGCTGCCCCCTCGGACCGGCTACTCCGGCGCCGAAACGGAGGCGTCACCCATGGCCGTCGACATCCAGAACCTGTTCAACACGCAGCTCCCCGAGGCCGTCCAGAAGAACGAGGCCGCCGCAAAGGAGATCGGCGCAAAATACCAGATGAACGTCACCGGTGAGGGCGGCGGCGAGTGGTTCATCGACCTGTCCGCATCCGGCCCCAAGGTGGAGAAGGGCAACCCCGGCGGCGCCGACTGCACCATCACCGTCACGACGGAGGACTTCCAGAAGCTCCACGAGAACCCGCAGGCCAACGGCATGCAGCTATTCTTCGCGGGCAAGCTCAAGGTCGCCGGCAATCAGATGCTGGCGATGAAGCTGCAGAAGCTCTTCGCGCTGGGCGCCTGAGGCCGCGAGACGGCGCGTGAGCTCGCGGCTTTCGCCCCTCGAGGGCGTGCGCGTCCTCGACCTCACGCGCCTGCTCCCTGGTCCCTTCGCGTCGCTGGTCCTCGCCGACCTCGGTGCGACCGTTGACAAGGTGGAGGACCCGGGCGGCGGCGACTACCTTCGGCACATGCCGCCCGCGATGGGTGACGCCAACGCGGCCTATCAGCTGCTGAATCGCGGCAAGCGCAGCGTCGTGCTCGACCTGAAGCGGCCCGAGGCGCAGGCAGCGCTCCTCGACGCCCTGGGCACCTACGACGTGCTCTTCGAGCAGTTCCGACCGGGCGTGCTGGCGCGCCTCGGCCTCGGCCACGACGTTCTCCGCGCGCGCTGGCCGCGGCTCGTCGTGTGCGCCCTGACCGGCTACGGGCAGACGGGGCCCCTCGCCGCGCGGGCGGGGCACGACCTCAACTACCTGGCGCGGTCCGGTGTCCTCGGCGCCGGCGGCCCGGTCTCGGCGCCGCCCCAGGTTCCCGGCTTCCAGCTCGCCGACGTGAGCGGTGGCCTGTGGTCGGTGATCGGCATCCTGGCCGCGCTGGCGCGTCGTGACCGCACCGGCGAGGGCGAACTCGTCGACATCGCGATGAGCGAGGGCACCATCCCCTTCGCGTCGACGTCGTTCGGCGCCGCGCTCGCCGGCGAGCCCGGCCAGCGCGGCGGGGAGGCGCTCACCGGCGGCATCGCGCCCTACGCGACCTACGCGACGAAGGACGGCGGCGCGGTCGCGCTGGCCGCGCTGGAGCCGAAGTTCTGGCTCGCGTTCTGCGCACACCTCGGAGTGGAGACCGACATGACCGCGCTCATGCCGGGCCTCCACCAGGAGCCGCTCCGCGAGCGCCTCGCCGGGATCTTCCTCGCGAAGACCCGTGACGAGTGGGCCGCGTGGGCCGACGGCAAGGACTGCCTGCTCGAGCCCGTCCTCACGCCCTCCGAGGCCGCGCGCGACGAGCACCTCCGTTCCCGCGGCGTCTTCTTCGACCTGCAGACGGCGGCCGGGCCGCTCCCCCAGATTCGCCTCCCCGTCACCCCTCGCGACCGGGACGACTTCGCGCCTCCGGCGGCTGCCGGCGCTCACACTCGCGAGGTCCTCCTCGAGGCCGGCCTCGCTCCCGAGCGCGTCGAGTCGCTGCTCGCCGCCGGTATCGCCCGCCAATTCTGACCCTCCGCCAGTCAGTACTTCTTGTACTCCTCGACGAACTCCCAGTCTGCGATGAGGTGCTTCTTCAGGAGCAGCGAAAGGAGCGCAGCGAACATCGCCTCCCAGCGCGTGTTGTCGCCGAGGACCTCGGTCGCGTCGGCGCCATGGGACACCGCGCGCAGGGCGGAGACGAGATCGCGCGCCGTCAGCTCGGCCGGCCCGTGCTCGCCCAAGCGGCGCGAAGGCGGCGGCTCGCCAGTCTCGCGGGGCGGCGGCTTCCGCTTCCGCGCCGGCAGCTGGATGGTGGTCCCGTCGAGCAGGGTCAGGGCCACCATGCGGGGGGCGCGTCCTGCGGGCTCCGGGATCGCGATCGGCTGGTTGGTCGGCGGCGGCTCCTCGTACTCGAACACCACCTCGGGGTCGGAGATCACCGGTGGCCGCACCGACGGCACCTCGATGGGCGGAGGGGGCGTGGAGGGCGGCATCAGGCCGGGCTGACTGGGCCACGGCGTCCCCGCGAAGGCCGGGTCCTCGGAGGGCGATTCGCCCTCCACGTCGTCCGAGGCCGGCGGCGGCTCCGACGACACCTCGGGCGCGACCTCGGCCGGCTCCTCGTCGGGCGCTTCCGGCGCGGGCGTGGAGGTGGGCGAGGGCGCCGCCACCACCGCGGGGCGCGGCGCGACTCCGTAGTAGACCTCGATCGCTCGCCGGATCTCGGAGGGCGAGGCGATCATCGGCCGTACCGGGAGGCCGCTGTGATTCCGGCAGGCTGCCAGGCCGTCCTCGTTCTGGGGGTCCTCCATCGCCAGGTACAGCGTCTGCCCCTGGCCGCGGACGTGCCGCACGTAGATGGGGACGAGATCGTGGGCGTCAGCCACGGCCGCCGGGACCAGGTTGAGCAGCTGTCGGGAGAACTCGATATGATGCAGCGACACCCAGGGGACGCTCAGCTGGTGGGAGAGGATCTGGGTGAGCTGGCCCTCGTCGACGATGCCTTCGGAGAGCAGCAATTTGCCGAGTCGGCGCCGGTCGACCTTCTGCAGCTCGAGGACACGCTCCAGATCGGCCGGCGGCAGGAGGCCGGCATCGACCAACAGCTCGCCTAGCCGGATGCGACGCCCCTCTGCCATGGTCCGTCGACGGTAGCCCGAGGGCCTCGAGAGGGACCACTTCCGCACCCCCCGGGTGGCGGACGGGGGGTGAGTTCAGCACCGTCAGGTGCGGAACGAGGGGGCAATTCCGCTGGGTCGGATCCCGGACCGACCGTGGTACCTTCGCGCTCGTGAGCCGCGTGACGTGCCCTCAATGCGAGAACGCATGCGAGGAGGAGCACAAATTCTGCCCCGTCTGCGGCTTTCCGATCGCCCAGGTCGCCGGCAAGTCGGACGACCCGATGATCGGGACGACGCTCCCCGGCGGGTACGTGATCCTCGAGCTCGTCGGAGTCGGTGGGATGGGGCGCGTCTACCGCGCCGAGCAGCAGGCACTCGGGCGCACCGTCGCGGTCAAGATCATCCACCCCCACCTGCACGGTGACGAGAGCACCGCCGCCCGCTTCATCACCGAGGCGCGCGCCGCCAGCCGCCTCAACCACCCGAACTCGGTCGCCGTCATCGACTTCGGCAAGAACGGCAACCAGCTCTACCTGGTCATGGAGTACCTGCGCGGGAAGGACCTCGCGCGCGTCATGTACGAGGAGGGCTTCCTCGCCTACCCGCGCATCATCGACGTCGCCACGCAGACGCTGGCCGCGCTGAGCGAGGCGCACCACCTCGGCATCATCCACCGTGATCTGAAGCCGGAGAACATCGTCCTCGAGCCGCGCCGCGCCGGCGGCGACATGATCAAGGTCGTCGACTTCGGCCTCGCGAAGATGAGGATGCCGGTGCCCACCAGCAAGATGGTGAACGGCCAGCGACAGAACATCACGATGCCCGGCATCGTCTGCGGAACGCCCGACTACATGTCCCCCGAGCAGGGTCGGGGCGAGGACATCGACAACCGCAGCGACCTCTACGCGACCGGCGTCATCCTCTTCCAGATGATGACCGGCCGCCTCCCCTTCGAGGCGGACTCGCCGACGCAAGTGCTGCTCATGCACGTGTCGAAGCCGCCGCCGAACCCGCAGCACATCGCGCCCGATCGGGACATCCCGACCGTCCTGTCGGACATCACGCTGCGCGCGCTCTCCAAGAACCCCGAGGACCGCTACTCCACGGCGGACGAGTTCGCCAAGGCGCTGTTCGCGGCGCTCGACGAGATCCGGCCGCAGCGCACCAGCGCCTTTGACGAGCCGACCTCGGGCCGCTTCTCGTGGACCGACGGCATCGTGTGCACCCAGTGCCGCGCCTTCGTCCCGCGCGGTCAGAAGTTCTGCGGCGACTGCGGCGCGCGCGTCAGCCAGCCCTCGCCCACATCGCGCCCCACCAGCGTGCCGGCGCCCGGCGCCTCTGAGCGCTCGTCGGACCTCGGTTCGCTCGACATGCGCGGCGCCGAGCGCACCTCGCCGCCGCAGCGCGATCGCGTCTCAGGCGACCACGCCTCGCTGGGGATCCCGCCGAGCGCCTCGAAGTCCGGGCTCGGCGCGCTGCCCCGCCTCCCCCTCCCCTTCACCGGGAGGGAGGACGAGATGGAATGGCTGGACGCATGCCGCTTCGAGGTCGCCGACTCGGTGTCCTCGGCTCGCATCACCGCCGACCCGGGCGTCGGCAAGACGCGGCTGCTGGAGGAATTCCTCGAGCGCTGCGAGCGCGAGGGCGACCTGGTGGTCCGCACAGGCCCCGATCCGTGGGGCGCCGACCTCGGCTACCACGCGCTGCGGCACGCCATCATCGGGCTGGCCGGCCTCCCGGCGGACGGAGGAGACCCGACGACCTGGCAGTCGGCGACGCCGGAGGCGCGCCGGGGCCTGGCCGAGATCTTCGGGCGCGGCGATCGCCGCGCCGACCAGCAGGTCACCCCGACGTGGATCCGCACCTCGGGCGTGCTCAGCGTGGAGGACCGGCGCTTCCTCGCGCTCGAGGCGCTGCGCTGGGCGATGCTGCGTGCGTCGGACGCGTGCGGCGAGCAGCGGATCGTCCTCGCCATCGACGATCTCCACGCGGTCGACGGGGCGAGCCGTAACGCGCTGGCCGACGTCGTCAATGAGCCTCCGCTGTGCGGTGTGTTCGTGGTCGCCACCCACATCCCCCACTTCGATCCGGGCTGGGAGGGCAGCCAGCGCGCGATCGGCGGCCTGTCGACCGACGTCGCGCTGCAGGTGGCGCGCGGGCTCCAGCGCCCCCGCGGCTCGAGCAACCCGCCAACGACGGACAGCACCACCGGTAGGACGGTCCTCCCGCTCTACATCGACCAGCTGGTGCGCTTCACCATCGAGGGCGGCGTCGACGTGCCGGCGCGCCTCGGCGACCTCATCGCGACCCGCGTCGAGCGGCTGAGCCCCGACGCACGGCGCGCGCTGCAGGCGATCGCGGTGCTGGGCGACTGCACCTCGCCCATGCACCTCGGCGGCTTCGTGAAGGGCATGAGCACGCTGGACGAGGTGGTCAGCGTCCTGGTCGGCGCCGGCATGATCGAGCGCGTTGGCCCGGCGCTCGCGACGACGCATCCACTCATCCGCGAGGTCGTCCTGGCGATGATCCCGGCCGGTGCCCGCCGCGAGCTGCACCAGCGCGCGCTCGCCACGGCGGAGGAGGCGGAGGTGCCGGTCGAGGTGGCGCCGCCGTCGATCGCGCCGCTCGGCTCGCTGCCGGTCGAGGTCCGGGCCCTGCACGCCTTCCACGCACAGGACGCATTCGAGGCGCTCATGCTCCTGGAGACGGTCGCCAACCGCGCCTGGGCACGCGGCGATCTCCAGGGTGCGGTGCTGGCGCTCCGCCGGGGCCTCGACCTGGCGCGCCGCGAGATGTTCCGCGGCGAGATCGACGATCCCGAGCGGGCGGTCCTCATCTTTGCGCGCAAGCTGGGCGAGGCGCTGGCCGGCGCCGGCAGCCTGACTGACGCCGACGGCGTGCTGCGCGAGGCCCTCGACCTCGCGGGCCCCAACAACGTCGACCGCGCGCGCGTCCTCGGCACGCTCGCCTTCGTCGCCCACCAGCGCGAGCGCCGGAGCGACGCCGACGCGATGCTTCGCGAGGCCCTCGACATCGCCAAACAGGCGCACCACGCCGACCTCCTCAGCTCCCTCGAGCGACTCAGGCACGAATGGCGGACGACCGGCTGACGTCGCCCCGTGCGGAGGGGCGAGCCCCGCTGGACCTGGAGCCCGGTGGCGAGGGGGTGGCATCGCGGCGCTTCATCGCGCGCTGGGACCTCGACAAGACCTACCTCCGCACCGACTTCGACACGCTGCGCGACATCGTGCGGACGGCACTGGAGCGACCTGATCAGAAGCGCACCGTGCCCGGCGCCGCGGCGCTCCTCCGCGAGCTCGGCCGCGCCGGCGTGGAGACGCACATCCTCTCCGGCAGCCCGGAGCAGCTGCGGGCACGGCTGGAGGCGAAGCTGCGCCTGGACGGCGCGCGGTGGGACTCGCTCACCCTCAAGCCGAACCTCTCGAACATGCTGCGCCTGCGCTTCCGCGCGCTACGCGGTCAGCTCGGCTACAAGCTCCCCGCACTGCTGCTCCGCCGCTGCGAGCTCAGCCAGCAGCGCGACGATCGCGGCGAGCTGGTCCGCGAGGTGCTCCTGGGAGATGACGCCGAGGCCGACGCCTTCGTCTACTCTCTCTACGCTGACGTGTGCCGGGGCGCGGTGGAGCCGGCGCAGCTCGCCGAGATCCTCCGCACCGGCGGCGCCTACGAGGACTCGATCCGCGAGGCCCTGCGCTTCGCCAGCTACGTCGAGCGCGGCGACGTGGTCGAGCGGATCCTGATCCACCTCGATCGCCAGTCATCGCCCGGTGACTTCAAGCCCTTCGGCCGCCGCGTCGTCCCCTTCTACAACTATCTCCAGGCCGCGTTCATCCTCCACGAGGACGGGAGACTCCCCGCGGCCGCGGTGCTGCGCATCGCCCTCGACCTGCTGGTGTCGCACAACTTCGATCCCTCGGCGCTCGCCCGGAGCTTCCTCGACCTCTCGCGCCGCGGGCACCTCACGGGTGCGCGCGTCCCCGAGCTCGACGTGGCGCTGGGCGACCTGCTCGCCACCCGACGCATCGCGGGAGCCAGCGAGCTGGTGACGATGATGGAAGGGGTGACCGGCGCAGGGTCCACGCCCGAGGCGCCCCCGGTCGGGGCGCGCCGCTCGGTGCCGCCCCCCTCGTGCCCCGCCCCGGTCGCCATGCCTGCAGCCCGCTCGCCGGGGCGGCCCTTCGGGGGCGCCGGCGCTGCGCCGCCGCGTCCTGCCGAGGCCGAGCCTGCCATCGACTACGCCGCGATCGTCCTGCACCACAATCCGCGGAGATCTCGCCGGAAATAGCCGTGGAGCCAGTGCCGCCGGCTTCTGCTAGAGTCCCCCGCCGACTGGCGGCCGTGCCGCGCGGCCATCGCCGCGCGCATTGTTTTCCGTTGCCGCACCGGACGGTGCTGAAAAGAAGGAAAGGTCCTTCGTGGACAGTGATCTGGCCGAGGCGGTCTCGGCGCTCAAGGAGGCCTTCGAGAAGCGCGGCATCCCTTGCCGCTTTGGAAAGGCCGATGCAGCCCTCCTCGACACGCTCAAGAAGACGCTCAAGGTCCCGGCGCGCTACAGGTCTCTCCTGGCCGCGGCGGACCCGGAGGACGTCGAGACGGTGACGCCAGTGGAGCGGGTTCGCTTCGTCCCTGCTGCGCGCCTCGTCGACGAGCAGGCGGGCCTTGAGCACGCCGATGGGGCTCCGGAGAGGAACGCCGGCTGGCGCAAGAGCTGGGTGGTGATCGCGCGCAGCGCGCTGCTCGGTGACCCGTACTTCATCGACACGCTGAAGCTCGATGCCGAGGGCGACTGCCCGGTCTTCTCCGCACCCACAGGCACCGGGATGCTGAAGCCCGAGCTGTGCGCGTCGAGCGTGCAGCAGTTCCTGCGCATCCTCGCCACCTCGATGGAAGTCGCGACCGGCTTCGGCGCGGCCGACGCCATGCTCGACGACGACGACGAGCGGACGTTCCGCGAGCAGCTCGGTCCCAGGATCAAGACCATCGACTCCGCCGCTCTGCGCGCGGGACACTGGACCTAGTCGGCCCGTGAGCCAGGGGGGCGAGGGCGACGGCGGGCCGTTTGAAAAGACGGTCCCGGGGCAGCCGGATCCGGCGGCGCTCGCCACGCCGGCGCCGGCGGCCAGGGCGGCCCATGAGCCATCGCAGCACCCCTCGAAGCAGGGACCCGACGCGGACGTGCTCCCGCGCGGGACGATGGTCGACGGCAAGTACGCCGTCGACCGCGTGCTGGGCGCGGGCGGCATGGGCGTCGTCTACCTCGCGCGCGACGTGCACACCGGCCTCGAGGTGGTGCTCAAGGCGATCCGCCCGCACCTCGCCCACCGCGCCGACGTGCGCGAGCGCGTGATCGCCGAGGGCCGTGCGCTCGGGCAGATCGATCACCCGAACGTCGTGCACCTCAAGGCGGTGGTCACCGATCACAACGGCCTGTTCCTGGTCATGCCCCACATCGATGGGGAGAGCCTGGACAAGACCCTCAAGCGCCACACCGCGCAGGGTCAACGCATGCCGGTCGCCGAGGCGCTGCGCCTCTTCCGCATGATCCTGGCGGGCGTTGGCGCCGCCCACGCCGAGGGCGTGATCCACCGCGATCTCAAGCCGGCCAACGTGCTCCTCCGCCGCAAGGACGGCGTGGCCAAGGTGACCGACTTCGGCATCGCCAAGGCGGAGGAGCAGGCCCGCGCCGGCGGCGGCAACACCAAGGGCGTCATCGGATCGCTCTGGTACATGTCGCCGGAGCAGGTGCAGGGTCGGCGCGATCTCGACAAGCGGGTCGACATCTACGCCCTCGGGGTCCTGCTCTACGAGCTGCTCACCGGGCACGTGCCGTTTCGTGGCGAGAGCAGCTACGACATCATGAAGGCGCACGTCGACCAGCCGCTCCCCAGCGTGCGGGCCGAGCGCGCGGACGCGCCGGCCTGGCTCGATGCCCTGCTCGCCACCGCGTGCGCGAAGTCGCGCGACGATCGCTACCCCACGTGCGACGCGTTCCTGACCGCGGTCGATCAGGGCCAGCAGGGAGAGGCGCGCACCGCCGCCGCCGCTGCCGCCGCGACCAACGTCCCCGGCAGCGCTCTTTCCGGCACAGCAGAGGAAGCGCCGCTCGTCGTCGCGGCCGGCGGCGCCACCGGCCCCGGGACGTCGATGACCGGCGAGCGACCACCGCAACGGCCTCGCCAGCGCGCCGCGCCCTACATCGCGGTGCTCGGCCTGACGCTCGTTGGTGTAGGCGTGACCGCGGCCTACTTCCTCGGCAACGCTGGCGAGCGGCAGCGGCCGCACCTGCGCGAGGTGAGCCCGTGGGCCACGGCCAGCGGCGCCGCCGTGGGCGGGACTGGCAACCCCATCGCCAGCGTCGCGCCGACGACACCCCCCGTCACGCCGCAGGACGCGCTCGCGAGCCTCGTCGGCAAGTGGAAGAGCGAGAGCGGCAACACATTCGACGCTGTGCTGACCGGTGACGCGGTGGAGTTCCGCATCGTCGATCCGAAGCAGCTCGCGCCGCAGGACTACGCCGAGGGCGAACCGCGCTTCGTCCTCCGCGCGGTGGAGGGCGAGGTGGCCACCTTCGCGGTGGAGGACAAGGTGCGCCCAGTGCCGCCCAACGGCAGGAAATACGACTCCCAGAAGGCACGCCTCACCTGTCAGGAGAACTGGCGGGCGGCTGGAGGCCAACCGCTGCGCGCCAACTTCGATGGCACTCGGCTCGCGGTCGACGCCGCGAAGATCGAGCCGAGCCACAACAACTTCACCCCCCCCAAGAGCGGCCTCATCGTCGGCTGCGTCGGCCTGAAGGACCTCGAGACCAGCGTCGTCAGGACCACGCTCACTCGTCTCTGACGGGGCCTCCGCACGCGCGCGGGCGGAGCACTCCGCAGGTGCGCGGGCGCAGTCGGCGTCGCGCGCACAAAAAGAGAAAGGCCGCGGGAGGTTCCCGCGGCCTTCGTCGTCTCGAGCCCTCGGGCCCGCTCGCTCACGCACGTGTGAGCGAGAGGCCGTCGGTGCCTACGACATCAGTCGTAGATGCCCTTCATGGTCGGCTCGGCCATGCGGAAGTCCCGCATGGTCTGGCGGATGAACGTGAGGAGCGACTCGTAGTCCTGGTACTTGTTCATGGCGGACTCGCCCTTCGGGATCGAGGCGCCGTCCTCGTCGTAGACCGGGACGTACCAGACGGTGAGGTCGGCGACGCCGTCCTCGTTCTCGTCGAGGATCGCATCCATGATGCCGTCCTCGTCGGTGTCGATGGCGCCGGGGCCAGCCGGAGTGACCTCGTACGCACGCTCGAGCAGCAGGTTGGCGTACTCCAGGACGTGGGCAGCGATGCCCCGCTGGGTGCGCTTGCCGTCGATGACGTCGAAGCCGCTGGTCTTCGCGACGTAGATGGCACCGTCGGGCGAGTGCATCTCGATGCGGTTCTCGAACGCCGGGTCGGTGTCGGAGCCGATCTCCCAGATTCCGATCTGGTTGACCCAGTTCGGGCGGGCGTTCTCGGGGAGGTACAGCATGGTCTGGACGAGGAGGAACTTCCACAGCTCCCAGTCGACCGTGCTGTAGACGTGGAGGATCGAGTCGATCCCGTCGACGCCGCCGAAGTCACCACCCTGCGGCGCGGCGCAGGCGATGGATCCGGAGCCTGCGAAGCAGACCTCGGGCTCGGAGGTCCAGAACGAGGTCCAGCCCAGGGGACGGAGCGGGAACTTGGTCTGGAAGTTGACGTCGGGAGCGCCCGACTCGGTGGCGACGACGGCAGCGCCCTTGGCAGTCTCGTCCTGGGTCAGCATGGCGCTGAGAATGCGCTGGAAGCCGACCGGGAAGACGTCCGCCATCGACACGGCGCGGTAGCGCGCGTCCACGAAGTCGTCGATCGAGTCGCTGATGAAGTTGTCGACCGACTCGGTCATCAGGTACGGCGCGTACACCTTGTCGTAGTACGAGCCGGCGTTGACGGTGTACGAGCTGTCGTAGTCGCCCTTGTCGTCCGCCAGGCGGTTCTCGAGGAGCTTGCCGCCGTAGCCGACGTTGCCGAAGTAGCCGGTGGCGCCGTCGGGAACGTTCATGACGATGTTGCCGGAGGCGGGCGAGCTCAGGTTCTCCGGCTGAAGAACGTTGCCCACCTTGATGTGCGGCCCGGACTCGGGACGCTGCAGCTGCCGGCTGAAGTGGTCGAACGCGATGCCCGTCGCGAGCAGGTTGTCACCGAAGATGGTGGCCAGCCCGCTGACGGTGTCGTCGCGACCGACGCCGTAGAGGTCGCGGTACAGGTTGAAGTACAGACCGAGGCCCTTGGCGCCGTCCCGCATCTTCGTGTTGTAGCGGCCGAGGGTACGACCGGCGGCCGAGCGCACGCTGAAGCTCTGGCGACCGCGGCGGTAGTTGTCGAAGATGTGACGAGTCTCCTGCTCCGTGATGAAGAAGTTGAAGATCTCGTAGGCGTCGGCGCCGTTGTCGTGACGGAAGACGGCGAGGTTGCCGGTGTCCGCCCAGTTGTCGCTCGCGAACGGGTACGGGACGCGGGTGCGGCCGGAGGTGTCCACCGCCGGGCCACCGCCGTAGAACGAGAAGCCGTTGGGCGCCGCGATCTCCGACTCGGCCGTCGTGGCCTCGCGGAGGCTGGTGTAGGGCACGTAGTCGACCGGCTGCGAGCGGCAGCGCGAGTAGACGCCGTCGATGGCGACCAGGTGACCGTCGAGGACCGGGTGCCAGCGACCGTCGCGGGCAGCGTTCCAGGTAGAGGGCTTGAACTTCGCCTCGACCTCTTCCCACGACGAGCCCACATCGACGCAGTTGTTGATGAGCGAGTACTCGTTGTCGAGCTGCGAGTAGTTCACGAAGTTGCCGGGGGAATCGGTCGCCCCTGTCGAGGCGTGCTGGTAGCCGACGATGCCACCGAACGTGTTCGTGATGTTCAGCATGCCGCGACCGCGCGGCTGGCTCGCCGCGAAGGCCGGATCGGCGTGGACGGTGACCGTCTCGCCGTAGAAGCTCCGCGTCGCCGCGAAGTCGTAGGCGCCGAGACCGATGAGGTCCTGCGACTGGTCACCCGCGTAGTCCATGACCGACGACTGCATGAACATGTGGATGAGCTGATCCGACTCCTCTTCCGTGACGGGGTCGAAGTAACGCGGACCGACGCAGCTGTTGCCGTCCTCGGTCACGTCCTCGCACTTCGCGGTGACGGTCTTGTTCCGGGTGCGGAGCTGCCAGTACTGCGGGCGGTAGAACGCCGCGTTGGACGAGCTCACGAAGTTGTGACGCAGGCCGATCGAGTGGCCCATCTCGTGGATGATGACGGCGTACTGCGCGCGCTGCGCGACGAACTGCTTCATCTTGTCGAAGAGCTCGTGGCGCTTGGTCGGTTCGGCCGCGACCTCCTGCCAGTCACCGAACTTCTGGGTGAGCGCCTTGGAGAGGCCGGTCATCGAGGTCGGCGAAGGCGCCTCCTGCATGAGGCAGGCGCCGCGCTTCGCGAAGGCGAGCTCCTTCGCCTGGCGGATGTCGTGCTGGATCTGCGGGTTGAGGCCGCGGAACAGCGACGCCATCTGGGTCTTCGCCTCCTGGGGGAGGCCCGAGCCGTCGACACCGGCGAGCTGCTGCATCGCGGGGGTCATGATCGCCGCCTCGGTGGCGGTGTTCTGGACCTGCTTGCGGCGCGCGTCGTAGACGGGACGGGTGATCGACGCCGCATCGTGCGACGCGCGGATCGTCTTCATCCTCTCGTGGACCGGCTTCAGGCGAGCCGCCAACTCCTCCTGCGCCCGGACATCCGCCTTGGAGGCGCGGAGCTGGGCGACCAGCTCGGCCTTGGCGGGCATCTCCTGCGTCAGCGCCGCGGCGCCGCGCGTGGCCTGCCACTCCGTCTGGGCGATG
>JBKJLX010000655.1:0-6409 GCA_046596645.1 Polyangiaceae bacterium | reverse complement strand
GAGCACAGCGGACCGTGCATCGAGCCTCGCCACCTGCCCCCCCTGTTCGGGCGCTTCTACCGCGTCGACCCGGGCCGCTCGCGCGACCTCGGCGGGACCGGGCTCGGCCTCTCCATCGTCAAGCACCTGGCGGAGGCGATGGGCGGCGAGGTCGACGTCGACAGCGTGCCGGGGCGGGGGACCACCTTCACGGTGCGCTTGCCCGGCCCCGCTCCGCGCGACTCGATGTGAGCTTCTCGACGCGAGTACGAGCTTCGGGGCGTGCGCAGCGGATTGACGGTGCGAGGCCTTCTGCCTCGCCCGATCGACCGAAAGGTGCCCATGTGCTGATGTGGGTGCGCTGGCCCGGAATTCGCTGAGTGCTCCGCATGCACCTCCACGCGACGTCGCCCGAAGTCCTGGCGCGCCACCTCCTGCTCGAGGGCATCCGTCAGGTCGTCCCCGATGCACAGGTCCTGGCCGCCATGCGCGTCGTCCCACGTGAGCTGTTCGTGCGGGCGGAGGACCGCGCGCTCGCCTACTCGAACCGCGCCATCCCGGGGGACGGCGGCGGGATGGTGCCCGAGCCGCTGGTGGTCGCGCGCGTCCTCTCGGCCGCGAACATCCGCCCCGACGATCGGGCCCTGGTGATCGGCGGTGACGGCGGGTACGTGGTCGCGGTCGTCTCGCGCCTCACGCGCGACGTCATCGCGGTGGAGCCGGAGAGCTGTGAAGCGGCCATCTTGCAGCGCCGCCTGCAGCGACTCGGGCTCCGCCCCTGCGTGGTCAGCGGGCCTCCTCTCGAAGGGTGGGAGGAGCAGGCGCCGTACGACGCCATCATCGTCGCCGAGCCGCAGGAGGAGATGCCGCCACGGCTGGTGGCCCAGCTCAACCTCGGGGGACGCCTCGTGGTGCCCATGCGCGACGCCGACGGGGACGTGCTGGCGCGCGTCGTGCGCGAGGGCATCGGTCGACTGCGCCTCGACCGGCTCGGCGCGGTGCGCAGCGGCGGCGAGATGGTGTGGCCGGCCATCAAGGGGTGAGGCGCAGGCCGCCACCCTGCACACGCAGTGAGGCGCTCCTGCGTGTCTCACCCCTCCCATAGTTCAATGGTTTGGTGCGGTTGTGGCGCAAGCGAGGTGGCTCCTGCCTTGCGTTGCACGCCCGCATGATCAAGAGCCATGCTTTTCTCCTCACCGGCGGCGCGCTCGTCGCCGTGCTCTGCGCGACCACCCCGGCCCGCGCCGAACACCTAGACGCCTGCGGCGGCGTCTTCTTCGACGTCTCCGCCGGGATCGCCTGCGAGGTGAAGCCGATCGAGACCTGCAGCGAGACCTGCACCGAGGTCGCCGGTGAGAAGGTGTGCGCCGCGCGCCTCACCGCCAGCTGCGAGACCTCGTGCAACGCGACGGTCGAGACCGAGTGCACCACGACGTGCGAGGAGTCCTGCGTCCCGTCCTGCACCGATGCGCCGGCCGAGCAGCCGCCGAACTGCATGGGCCTCTGCATGTCCGACTGCCAGCAGGACTGCAACGTGGCCTGCGCCGACGCCGAGAACCAGGGACAGTGCCGCTCTTCCTGCGGGCAGTGCTGCTCCAACGACTGCCACGCCCAGTGCGACCAGCAGCCGGAGCCGACCTGTGAGCCGCTATGCACCACCGCCTGCGCCGGCTCCTGCGAGGCCAAGACGGACATCGATTGCCAGATCGGTTGCCAGGCGACCGCGTACCTCGAGTGCGAGACCCAGGTGGTCGAGGAGTGCAAGAACGAGTGCGAGACCACCGGAGCCGCGATCTTCTGCAACGGGCAGTTCCTCGCGACGAGCGGCAACCTCCAGGCGTGCGCCGACGAGATCGCGGCGGAGTTCGACATCCAGCTCGACGTGAGCATCGAGGCATCCGGCTCCTGCGAGGACGGCTCGTGCGAGGGTGAGGTCGAGGCCAAGGCGGAGGGCGAGGGCTCCGCCTCCGGTTGCTCGGTCGCGACGGGGGTCTCCTCGACCGGCGGTCTGGCGGGCACCTTCGCCGCCCTGATCGGCCTGGCGGCCGTGGCCCGTCGTCGCCGCGCCAGCCGCGGCTGAGGTGGCTCTCGGCGCGAGTTGCGGCAGCGTCGGCAGCCACTTTGCCACGCTGACCTATGCTGCCGCCCTCGCGCCACTAGACCAGGACCCCATGACGACGATCCCGACCGAGCCCATCGGGAGCATCCCGCGCCCCCCCGAGCTGATCGACGCCGTGGCGGCCCTGGGTGGCCGCACCGACGACCCGTCGCTGGAGCCGCTCTTCGTCGCCGCCCTCCGTGACACCGTCGCCCGGTTCGAGGCCACGGGCTCGCCGGTGATCACCGACGGCGAGCAGCGCAAGTACCACAACTTCTGGGACTACTGCGTTCACGGCCTGCCCAACATGGCGTCCGACGGCTTCAAGATCCCCTTTGCCGCCGGCCACGTGCGCCGCATGCCGAGGCTGACCGAGGCGCCGTTTCGCTACAGGGAGCACGCCGATCGCTACCTGGAGGCGGCGCAGCGGCTCGCGACGCGACCGGTGAAGCAGGCGGTCATCTCTCCGTCGGCCCTGAGCCTTCTCTATCCGGAGGAGGGGATCCCCGGTTACCGGCGCGAGCAGTTCATCGATGATCTCCTGGCCGAGCACGTGGGCGAGGTGCGCCGCTGCCTGCAGAAGGGCGCGCACGCGGTGCAGATCGACTTCACCGAGGGTCGCCTCGCCCTCAAGATCGACCCCACCGGCGCCCTCCTCGCCAGCTTCATCGACCTCAACAACCTGGCCCTGGCGCGCTTCACCACCGAGGAGCGGAGGAAGATCGGGGTGCACACCTGCCCGGGCGGCGACCGGGACTCGACCCACAGCGCGGAGGTCGACTACGTCGAGCTGCTTCCCAGCCTGCTGCTCCTGAACCTGACGAACTTCTACGTCTCCCTCGCAGGGGAACCGGATCGGCGACGGGTCCTCGCCGTGCTGCGGGACCATCTCCGACCGGGGCAGCGCATCTTCGTGGGCGTCGTCGCCTCCATCGATCCTCGCGTCGAGACGGCGGAGGAGGTCCGCGATCGCGTGCTGGAGGCGGCCGAGTTCATCCCGCTGGCGCAGCTCGGCACCACCGACGACTGCGGCTTCTCGCCGTTCAGCGACGACACCTCGACCAGCCGCGACACCGCCTTCGCGAAGATCTCCGCCCGCGTGCAGGGGACGCAGCTGGCCGCGGACATCCTGGGCGTGAAGTGAAGGGGTCGGAGGTGCAGAAGGACGAGGAGGACGAGGCGCGCCGCCTGCGCTCGGTCGCGCTCCAGAACGTCCAGACCGTCCTCGCGGCGCGGCAGCGCGCCGACCAGGAGCTGCTGGAGACCAAGGAGGCGCTGGAGGAGGAGACGCGCATCCTCGAGCTGCTCAACCGGACCGGCTCGCTGCTCGCGTCACAGCTCGACCTGCAGTCCCTGGTGCAGACCGTCACCGACGCCGCCACCTCCCTCAGCGGCGCCCAGTTCGGTGCCTTCTTCTACACGCAGCGCGACGCGGAGGGCGGCGTCTTCACGCTGTACACGCTGTCCGGCGCGCCCCGCGAGGCGTTCGAGAAGTTCGGCCAGCCGCGGGCGACGCCGATCTTCGCCCCCACCTTCCACGGTGAGGGCGTCATCCGACTTGCCGACGTGCGGGAGGACCCGCGCTACGGGCAGATGAGCCCGCACCACGGGATGCCGCCGGGACACCTGCCGGTGTGCAGCTACCTCGCCGTCCCCGTCATCTCGCGATCCGGCGAGACCCTCGGCGCGCTGTTCTTCGGACACAGCGATCGCGGCGTGTTCACCGAGCGCGCCGAGCGGCTCGTGGTCGGCGTGGCGGCGCAGGCTGCCATCGCCATCGACAACGCCCGCCTGTTCGAGGAGGCGCGGCGCGCGGCCGACGAGCGTTCGCGTCTGCTGGAGGCGGAGCGCGCAGCGCGCGCCGAGGTCGAGCGCGTCGGCCTGATGAAGGACGAGTTCCTCGCCACCCTCTCCCACGAGCTGCGCACGCCGCTGAACGCGGTGCTGGGCTGGTCCGACATCCTGCGCGCGAAGGCCCCCGAGGGCTCCGAGCTGCGCCGGGGGCTCGAGACCATCGGCCGCAACGCGCGCGCGCAGGCCCAGCTCATCGAGGACCTGCTCGACATGAACCGCATCGTGTCCGGCAAGATCCGCCTCGACGTGCAGCGGACAGACCTGCCGACGATCGTCACCGCGGCGATCGAGGCGGTGCGACCATCCGTCGACGCCCGGTCGGTCCGCCTGCGCTCCACGATCGATCCCAACGCTGGACCGGTCTTCGGCGACCCCAGCCGCCTCCAGCAGATCGTGTGGAACCTCCTCACCAACGCGGTGAAGTTCACGCCCAAGGGGGGCCGCATCGACGTCCTGGTCGAGCGCGTCAACTCTCACGTGGAGATCACGGTCCACGACTCGGGCGTGGGCATCACCGCCGAGTTTCTGCCGCACGTGTTCGAGCGCTTCCGCCAGGCGGACTCGTCGACCACCCGCCGGTACGGCGGCCTCGGGCTCGGTCTCGCCATCGTGCGCCAGCTGGTCGAGCTTCACGGCGGCAGCGTGGTGGCGACGAGCCCGGGCGAAGGCCAGGGCTCTTCCTTCGTGGTGTCGCTCCCCCTGCGGCCGGTGCGCGACGACGACGCCTCGCGCCAGCACCCGACCAGCAGCTCGAGCACCGCCGCCAGCGATTCCGACGTGTCGCTCGGAGGGGTGACGGTGCTGGTGGTCGACGACGAGCCCGATGCGCGCGAGCTGGTCAAGGTGGTCCTCGCCGCGGCGGGTGCGACGGTGCTCATCGCTGCCTCCGCCGAGGAGGCGCTCGGTCTGGTGAGGACGGCGCGGCCCGACGTGATCGTGAGCGACATCGGCATGCCGGAGCGCGATGGCTACCAGCTGCTGCGCGACGTGCGGGCGCTCCCCGCGGACGAAGGGGGGCACATCCCCGCCATCGCGCTCACGGCCTTCGCGCGGTCCGAGGACCGCACGCGGGCGATGCTCGCCGGCTACCAGGTACACGTCTCCAAGCCCATCGAGCCGCCCGAGCTGGTCGCCGCCATTCACAGCCTGCACGGGCAGGCGTTGCGTCGCTCCCGGTAGTGCTCGGGGCCGACCGGTGGGGTTGCGGCCGCGCGGGTGGGATTGCGGCAGATTTGCAGCCATGATGCATGAATGCCCCACCACCCGGGGCGGTCACGCAGTCGAATGGAGCGGAAATCGTGGACTTTGGCGTGCCGGCGCACACCTGGCTGCGATCGTGCACTGCGGCAATTGCGGCGGCGTCGGGTCGACCAGGACGCCACGGACGACGAGGACACCATGAAGACGATCGAGATCATCCGCGGAGCGCTCAGCCGACGAGCCGACCCCACGAGTCCCGGCGTGGCCACCGACGCATGGTGGACCACCCTGGCCGACGAGCTGAAGGTGGAGGGCGCGGAGCTCGTGAAGAAGCGGCAGCTGGCGCAGTTCGCCGCCCGCTTCACCGGCCAGGCGATCCTCGTCGACGCCCAGTCCTCCAACGGCCGAGAGATCGCCTCCTTCGAGCTGCGGATGGAGGGCTCCACGAAGAACCTGGCGTGCCTCGCGCTCAACGAGGCAGCGATGCGGCAGATGTGAGCGGCACGCAGCGTGCTTTCAGGCAGATCCGTGGCCCCACGCCCCGATAAACCGGGGCGTGAGGCCACAATGGCTGCGTTTCGCCACAGCACGTCCGGGAAGGCGCGTCTTGATGAAGTCCTCTGCTGCTGCACTGCGGGTCCTGCTCATCGACGATGACCAGGTCGACCGCATGGCCGTCCGACGCGCGCTCGCCTCGACCGAGCTCGAGGTCGATCTGCACGAGGTGCCGAACGCGACCACCGGGATCGGAGCCATCCACGAGGCGGCCTTCGATTGCGTGCTCCTCGACTATCACCTGCCCGATCGCGACGGCGTCCACGTCCTGCGCCAGCTGCGGAGCGAGGGCATCCAGACGCCCGTCATCATGCTGACCGGACAGGGCGACGAGCGGCTCGCCGTGGAGCTGATGAAGGCTGGCGCGTCCGACTACATCCCCAAGAACCTCATGACCAGCACCGTGCTGGGGCACAGCATCCGCCAGGCGGTGCGCATCCACCGGCTGGAGACCGATGCAAGGCGCGCTGCCGCCACGCACGCGCTGCAGCTGCGGAGCCTGGCCGATGCCGCGGTCGAGCTGAATGCGTCGCTCTCGACGGAGGGGCTCTGTGACCGTGTGGCGAGCCGCGCACGCGCCGTCCTGGTCGCGAACGTCGCCGAGGTGCTTCGGCGGCGCCCTTGGACTGATCCAATCGGCGGCGGCTCAGAGACCCACCCGGGGTGCGTCAGCGATGCGGCGGCGGCACGATCGTGATCCAACGCGCCGTCGTGGGAGCGAGT
>JBKJLX010000642.1:0-19818 GCA_046596645.1 Polyangiaceae bacterium | reverse complement strand
GTCGGTCACGCTCGGCGTCGATCGCGCCGCCAGTTTTGACCCCGACGCAGTCTGCGACGCCATCCGGCGCGCGGTCAGCGAGCAGCACGGCGTGCAGGTCCACGAGGTGGTGCTGGTGAAGCCGGGGTCGATCCCCAAGACCTCGAGCGGCAAGATCCAGCGTCGAGAGTGCCGAGCGGCCTTCGAGTCGGGTGGGCTCGACACCGTCGCCAGCAGCGTCGTCGCGACCGGGGAGATCGTCACCTCGGAGTTCGGCGGCGAGGACTTCGGCGCCGCGCTCTCCAGGGTCCCCCCCGAGGACCGGGTGCGCTGGATCGAGACGTTCCTGCTCGGACAGGTCGCTTCCTCGCTGAAGGTCCCGCCGGCGCGCGTCGACGGCGAGGGCTCGGTGAACACCTTCGGTATCGACTCGCTCATGGCGATCGAGCTTGCGCACAGGATCGAGCACACGGTGGGCGTCGTGCTACCGCCGACGACATTCCTGCGCTCGGTGTCGCTCCGCCACATCGCGGCGGAGGTCGCCGGGATGATCGCCGGCGAAACAGACGCGCCGCCCCGCCCGACCAAGTCGGTACTGCCGCCCTCGCCGGAGTCGCCGCTCTCGCACGGTCAGCGCGCGCTATGGTTCCTGCAGGAGCTCGCGCCAGACAGCGGCGCGTACAACGTGGTGTGCGCTATCCGGCTGCTCACCGAGATCGATCCCGAGCAGCTCCGGCGTGCGCTCCAGATGCTCGTGGACCGCCACCCGATGTTGCGGACCACGTTTCCGGCGCTCGATGGCGACCCGCGTCAGCGCGTGCTGGAGGACGTGGACGTCGACTTCCGGCAGGTGCACGTCGAGCCGGATGGCGTCGACGAGGTGCTCGCCGCGGAGGCCGATCGTCCGTTTGCGCTTGCGACGCGGACGCCATTCCGCACGCTGCTGGTGACTCCCTCGGGCGGGCACCCGGTGCTCCTCTTCGTCGCGCACCACATCGGCGTCGACCTGTGGAGCCTCTCCTTGGTGCTCGACGAGTTCCGCCTGCTCTACCCGATGCTGCTCTCGTCGCGCACCTGGAACCTGCCGCCACCGCCGCTCTCCTACGCCGATTTCGCGAAGTGGCAGGCGGAGCTGGTGACCGGTCCGAGCGGCGCCGCGGCGCTCGACTACTGGCGCGGCGAGCTCCAGCCACCGTCGCCGCCGCTGGAGCTGCCCTGCGACCGTCCACGTCCGCACCAGCCGTCATTCCGCGGCGCGCGCCTGGGATTCCAGCTGCCGCCAGACCTCACGTCGAGGGTGCGGGACCTCGCGCGGACCGAGGGGACGACCCTCTACGTCGTCCTTCTCGCCGCTTTCGATGTCCTGCTGGCGCGATACGCGGGGCGAGACGACGTGATCGTCGGCACGCCCGCGGCTGGACGGACGCGTGCCGGCTTCGAGCGGATCGTCGGGTACTTCATCAACCCGCTGGCGGTGCGCGTCGACCTGTCCGGCGACCCCACCGTGCGAGAGGTCCTCCGCCGAGTTCGCGGCAAGGTGCTGGGGGCGCTCGAGCACCAAGACTACCCCTTCTCTCTCCTCGTCGAACGCCTAGGCATCGCCAGGAGCCCCGGGCGAATGCCGGTCTTCGACGTTCTCTTCGCGCTGGAGAAGGCGCAGACCGATCCCGCCGCCTCGCAGGTGCTCCTTGGCGTCCCGGGCGCGCGGATGGCGCTCGGCCCGGTCGAGATCGAGTCGGCGCCGATCGAGCGGCGCTGGTCGCAGTTCGACCTCAGCCTGATCATGGTCGAAGGCGGCCATGCTCTCGACGGATTCATCGAGTACGCAGCGGAGCTGTTCGATGCCCGCAGCATCGAGGCGATGGCGCGTCACTTCGCGATCGTCCTCACCGCCTTCGTCGAGGACCCGGAGAGGAAGGTCCGCGATGTGTCGCTGGTTCGCGACGCGGAGCGGCAGTGGCTACTCCACAAATTGAACGCGACCAACGCGCCGCACCCTCGACGGACCATCCACGAGCTGGTGCAGGAGCGCGCTGCTCGCACGCCCGACGCTACCGCGATCGTGACGGCCGACGCGGTCGTCACATACCGGGAGCTTCAGCGCCGGTCGCGCGGCCTCGCCGCCCATCTGCAGAAGCTCGGCGTAGGTCCGGATGTCCGTGTCGGCGTCTGCCTCGGTCGCGGGGCCGACCTGATCGTCACCCTGCTCGCGGTGCTCGAGGCCGGCGGCGCCTACGTCCCGCTCGATCCCGCCTATCCGCCGGAACGAACCGCCTACATGCTGACCGATGCGCGCGCGCGCGTCGTCGTCACGACGACGGCCCACGCTGCGCGGGTCGAGGGGTCGCCGGCGGCCGTCGTCCAGCTCGACGCCGACGCGGCCGCTATCCGGGCAGGCGCCGTACCGCCGCGCCCGTCCGCCTCCTCGCCGTCGAACCTCGCCTATGTCCTCTACACCTCCGGCTCCACCGGCGCGCCCAAGGGCGTAGCCATCGAGCACCGCAGCGCGGTGGCCCTGATCCACTGGGCGCGCACCGCGTACTCGGACGACGAGCTGCGGTACGTCCTCGCCGCAACGTCGATCTGCTTCGACCTCTCGGTGTTCGAAATTTTCGCGACCCTCGCCTGGGGAGGCGCGATCGTCGTCGCCGACGACGCGCTCGCCCTCACCGGCCACCCAGCGGCGCCGCTGGTCACCCTGGTGAACACGGTCCCATCGGCGATCACCGAGCTGATCCACCTCGGTCCATTGCCGGGCGCAGTGAGGACGGTGAACCTCGCCGGTGAGCCGCTCAAGGAAGCTCTGGTGGCGCAGGTCCACGCCGCGGGCGCCGAGCGCGTCTTCGATCTCTACGGACCGTCGGAGGACACGACCTACTCGACGGTGTCGCTCCGGAGCGGAAGCGGCCGGGCGACGATCGGGAGGCCGATCTCCAACTCACGCGCCTACGTGCTGGACGCCTTGCACGAGCCGGTGCCGGTCGGTGTGGTCGGGGAGCTGTTCCTGGCAGGCGACGGGCTCGCGCGCGGCTACTTCCAGCGGCCCGAGCTGACCGCGGCCAAATTCGTGCCCGATCCGTTCGCCGAGCGGCCTGGGGAGCGCATGTACGCGACCGGGGATCTGGCGCGTGTGCTGCCGAACGGTGAGCTGCAGCTGCTCGGCCGCCGCGATCACCAGGTGAAGGTTCGCGGCTTCCGCATCGAGCTGGGCGAGATCGAGAGCCGTCTCGCCGCGCACCCGGCGGTCGCAGAGTGCGTCGTCGTCGGCACGGCGATCGTCGGCGACGTTCGGGTCGTTGCCTACGTCGTCCTCCGTCCCGACGAAACCGACTCGCCGGAGTCGCTGCGGGCGCACCTCCGGCAAACGCTGCCCGATCACATGATCCCGTCGGCGTTCGTGACGCTGCTCAAGCTCCCGCTCAATCCGAACGGCAAGGTCGACCGACGCGCGCTCCCTCCGCCGCTGTTCGAGCGCTCCGACGCCGCCGAGCCGTTCGTCGGTCCGCGCAACGTGACGGAGGAGTCGCTGGCTGCCATCTGGCGCGACGTGCTGGGGATCGACCGAATTGGGGTCCACGACAATTTCTTCGCTCTCGGCGGTCACTCGCTTCTCGCGACGCGGATCGTCGCCCGCGTGCGCGACACCTTCGACATCGAGCTCCCCGTGCGTAGCCTCTTCGAGGCCCAGACGGTCGCCACGATGGCGGCCGCTGTAGCGCAGGCGGAGGTCGCCGGTGAGGCCCCGGCGTCGTCGAGGATCGTGCGTGTCAGTCGCGACACCCGCCGCCGCAAGCCCATCAGCCCGGACGACGGCTCGAAATCCCGCGGCACCTCCGGCAGCAAGAAGTGACGCGCTGCGCGGCGGAGCGCACCTCGTCGGAAACGCCATCACCGATCCACGTCCGGTGACACCTCGAGCCATGGGTCGCGGCCCTGCGGGTGGCTTCGCGTTCGCACGCGAAAGGTCGCTCCGAAATGGTACCGTGAGCGGCTCGCCGCCGACGGCAAGAACCTGCTGCGGAGGACGCCGTTCGTTTCGCTACCGCGTCCATCGGCGCGACCCCTGATACCATTCCACGAAAGACGAAGTTGGCTGGCCAAGAATCTCCTGATGAAGAGTTCTTCGTCGCTCCCGCGACGTTCGCGCAGAAGCGGCTATGGCTGCTCGATCGACTCGATCCACAAAGTGCCGCGTACAACATCAGCGGTGCCGTCCGGATGGTCGGTCGACTCGACCTGGACGCGCTCCAGCGTGCGCTGCAAGGCCTCGTCGACCGGCACGAGGCGCTCCGCACGACGTTCGAGACCGAGGACGGGCATCCGGTGCAGGTCGTCGCGAGCGCGGCGACGTGCTCTCTCGCACGCATCGAACTAACGTCGCTCGATCGCGGCGAGCGCGAGCCGGCCATGCATCGGATCGCCTCCGAGGAGGCGCGCCGTCCGTTCGACCTGGAGCGAGGCCCGCTGTTCCGGGCGTCCCTGCTGAAGCTGGACGAGAAGGACCACCTGCTGGTCGTCGCGATGCACCACATCGTCTCCGGCGGCTGGTCGATCGGCGTCCTGGTTCACGACCTCACCGTGATGTACGACGACTTCCGCGCGCAACGGGGATCGTCGCTTCCCCAGTTGCCGATCCAGTACGCCGACTATGCGGTCTGGCTACGCGACCTGCTCACCGAGGAGGTGGTAGCGCGCCACCTTCGTCACTGGAGCGAGCACCTCGCCGGTGCCCAGCTGACGCTCGAGCTGCCCACGGACCGGCCGCGACCGTTGGCGCGAGCGTTCCGCGGCGCCCGACGGCCAATCCGGTTCGAGCCAGACATCGTGCGCGCACTGCGCGACATGGCACGGCGCGAGAACGTCACGATGTTCAGCGCGCTCCTCGCCGCGTTCGCGATCGTCCTGTCCCGCATCACGGGTCAGCCGGACCTGGTGATCGGCATCCCGATCGCAAACCGGACGCGCCCCGAGACCGAGGGGCTCGTCGGACTGTTTGCGAATGCGCTCGCGCTGCGCGCCGATCTCTCGGACAACCCGACCGTGCACGAACTGCTCGGGCGGCTGCGCGAGGTCATGCTCCAGGCGCACGCCCACCAGGACCTGCCGTTCGAGCGGCTTGTCGAGGAGCTCCAGCCGCAGCGCGACCTCGGACGTACGCCCGTGTTCCAGGTGATGCTGGCGCTGCAGAACACCCCCCTCCCGGTGATGCGGCTGAGCGACCTGCACCTCACCGTCATCCCGCTCGACACCGAAACCGCGAAGTTCGACCTGACGCTCGACGTTCGCGAGGTCGGGGACACGATCGTCGGCGACCTCGAATACGATGTGGACCTCTTCGAGGAGGCCACCATCGCCCGCGTCGCCGCACGTCTGACAACGGTCCTGCGTCGGCTCCCGACGAGCGCCGACGTCCGTGTCGACGCGCTGCCTCTGATCGATGCCGAGGAGCGGCGATGGCTGCTCGTCGAATGCAACGCAACCCGCGCGGTGCTGCCGGGCGGCGCTCGCCTGTTCGACGCGTTCCTGGCAAACGCGGAGGCGACTCCGCACGCCGTCGCTCTCGTGGTCGGGGATGACCTCGTGACCTACCGCGCACTGCTGCGGCGCGCGAACCGGCCCGCGCCCCAACTGGTGCGGCTCGGCGTCCGGCGGGGCACGCTGGTAGGCGTATGCCTGGAGCGATCCTCGGAGCTGGTGGTCGCTCTGCTCGCCGTGATGCTCGCCGGCGGCGCCTACGTCCCGCTGGATCCGAAGTATCCAGAGGACCGACTCCGCTACATGCTGGTGGACGGCGGCGCCCGGATCGTCGTCGCCGAGCATCGGCACGCCTCCCGCGTCGCGGGCGACGACCGCCGCGTGCTGCTCGTGGACTCCGAGGCCGCGGCGATCGCCGCCGAGAGCGACTCGTCGCCGGCGTCGTCGCTGACGCCGGACGACCTCGTGTACGTCCTCTATACATCCGGGTCGACGGGGGCGCCCAAGGGCGTCGCGATCACCCATCGCAGCGCGGTGGCGCTCGTCCACTGGGCTCGCGGCGTCTATGGCGACGAAGATCTCGCGGGCGTCCTCGCCGCGACCTCGGTGTGCTTCGACCTCTCGGTGTTCGAGCTGTTCGTACCCCTCTCCTGGGGCGGCCGTGTCGTGCTTGCGGACAACGTGCTCTCGCTGGTCGGCCTACCTGCCGCCGCCTGCGTCACCCTCGTCAACACCGTCCCCTCGGCGATCGCCGAGCTCGTCCGTTCGTCCCCGCTACCGGCGTCGGTCGTGACGGTCAACCTGGCCGGAGAGCCCCTGAAGGAGGCGCTGGTAGCCGACGTGCTGCGGGCCGGTGCGCGGCGTGTCTTCGATCTCTATGGTCCCTCCGAGGACACGACATACTCGACGTTCGCCTCGCGGACGGGGAGCGGTCGCGCCACCATCGGCCGTCCGATCACCAACACGCAGGTGTACATCCTCGATCGCCGGTGCGATCCAGTCCCGGCGGGCGCGGTCGGGGAGATCCACGTCGCGGGGCAGGGGCTGGCACGCGGGTATCTCGGTCGCCCCGACCTCACCGCCCAGCGGTTCCTGCCCAATCCGTTCTCCGAGGAGCCCGGTACCCGCATGTACGCGACCGGTGATCTCGGCCGCTGGCTCGCGAGCGGTGACATCGAGTTCCTCGGGCGCCGCGACCACCAAGTCAAGGTGCGCGGCTTCCGCATCGAGCTCGGGGAAATCGAGGCGGCGATCGCGGCGCACCCGCGCGTGCGCGACGTCGTGGCCGTCGCCCGCGAGGATGTCCCTGGCGACAAGCGGATCGTCGCCTATGTCGTCCCGGACGGGGGTGACCTGCCCGCGGACCTGAAGCCCTCGCTGCGCACGCGCTTGCCCGAGTTCATGATCCCGGCTGCGTTCGTCCTGCTCCAGGCGTTGCCGCTCACCCCGAACGGGAAGGTCGATCGCCGCGCCCTTCCACGCCCAGCGCCACTGCTGCGCGATGACGATTACGTCGCGCCGCGACCGGGGGTGGAGGAGCTGCTGGCCAGCGCCTGGGCCGACATCCTCGGCGTCGAGCGGGTCGGGGCCCACGACGACTTCTTTGAGCTCGGGGGGCATTCGCTGCTCGCGATGCAGGTCGTGTCCCGCCTCCGCCAGGTCCTGGATGTCGAGTTGCCGCTGCGCGCCCTCTTCGAGGCGTCGACCGTCGCCGGCCTCGCCGAGCGCATCGAGGCGACCCGCCACCACGGCGGAGCGCGTCGACCGCCGATCTCGCGACGCGAGCGTGTCGGCTCGCTGGAGCTGTCTTTTAGCCAGGAGCGACTGTGGTTTCTGGAGCAGCTGGATCCGGGTACTGCGGTCTACAACATCCCGGTCGCGGTCCGCATGACGGGCCGGCTCGACGGTGCGGCCCTGGAGAAGAGCATTCAGGAAGTGGTCCGTCGCCACGAATCGCTGAGAACGTCGTTCGGATCGAACGACGGCCGTCCCACCCAGCTGGTCCACGACGACGTGACTCTCGCCGTGCCGACCGTCGATCTGCGCTCCTTGCCGCACGATGAGCAGGAGCGAAGGGTGCGCGCGGAGGCGTCCGCGGAGGCGGCACTACCGTTCGACCTCACCGCCGCGCCGCTCCTCCGCGCGAAGCTGCTGCGCCTCACCGACGCGAGTTCGGTAGACGAGCGCCACCTGCTCTTGGTGACGATCCACCATATCGTTTCCGACGGATGGTCCATCGGGGTCCTGGTTCGCGAGATCGCCGCGGCCTACCAAGCGTTTGCGTCGGGCGACGTGCCCCGCATGCCGGAGCTGCCGGTGCAGTACGCGGACTACGCAGCATGGCAGCGCGAATGGCTGCAGGGCGAGGTCCTCGACGCGCAGCTGGCGTACTGGACCGCCCGCTTGAAGGGAGCGGCGCCGGCGCTCGAGCTGCCGACGGACCGGGTTCGGCCGCCGACCCAGACCTACCGGGGCGAGCTCGTCTCCCTCGATCTCCCTCGCGATCTGGTCACCGAGCTGGCGAAGCTCGGCCGTGTGCACGGCGCGACGCTGTTCATGACGACGCTCGCGGCGTTCAAGCTCGTCCTCGCACGCTGGTCGGGGTCGCGAGACATCGTCGTCGGTGCGCCAGTGGCCAACCGGACGGCGCGCGAGACCGAGGGACTGATCGGCTTCTTCCTGAACTCGGTCGTGCTCCGGACCGATCTGAGCGGCGACGTGCCGTTCGGCGAGCTCGTGGCGCGGGTCCGCGATACCTGCCTGGGCGCTTACGCGCACCAGGAGCTGCCATTCGAGCGGCTTACCGAGGCCCTGAGGCCGCCTCGCGACATGAGCCGCACGCCGATCTTTCAGGTCCTCTTCAACATGCTGAACTATCAGCTGCGCCTGGAGCTACCCGGGCTGCAGTTGGAGGCGCTGCCCGAGGAGGTCCCAGGGGCAAAGCTGGATCTGACGCTCTATCTGCGAGAGGTCGATGGCGGTCTGCACCTCTACGCCGTGTACAATTCCGATCTCTTCGACCGTGCGAGGATCGAGGAGCTGCTCGCGCAGTTCGAGCACGTTCTCCGGCAGGCGGCCTACCAGCCGGAGAGGACGATCGAGTCGTTCGAGCTGGTCACGGAGCGCGCCCGAGCAGTCCTACCCGACCCGGGGCTACCCCTCGATGCGTCGTGGCTCGGCGCGGTGCACGAGCGTTTCGCGGTGCACGCGGCGAGAGACCCCGACTCCACTGCGGTGCGCGACGCGCGCGAGACCTGGACCTACGGCGAGCTCGATCGGCGCTCGAACCAGCTCGCACATCGGCTGATCGCCGGCGGGGTCCGACGCGGCGACGTGGTCGCGGTCTACGCGCACCGGAGTGCGTCGCTGGTGTGGGCCGTGCTCGGCATCCTCAAGGCGGGGTGCGCATTCATGATGCTCGACCCGGCCTACCCTCCCGGTAGACTCATCGAGTTTCTCACCATCGCAAAGCCGCGCGCGCTGGTGCAGCTGGAGGCAGCGGGCGCCATCCCCGGTGTCGTCGACGAGCACGCCACGCGCACCGCGACCTGCCGCGTGGCGCTCCCGACTCGGCAGCGCGCCGACGCGACCGGGCTCTTCGCCGCCCTGCCGGTCACCGCCCCCGACGTCACGACCAGCGCCGACGACCTCGCGTGCGTCGCGTTCACGTCGGGCTCCACCGGTGGACCGAAGGGCGTGCTCGGGCGGCACGGGTCGCTCACCCACTTCCTGCCATGGCTCGAGCGCACCTTCGCTCTGGCCAGCACCGATCGGTTCAGCATGCTGTCGGGGCTGGCGCACGATCCGCTGCAGCGCGACATGTTCATCCCGCTTCAGCTCGGGGCCACCATCGAGGTGCCGGACCCGGACATCATCGGCATGCCAGGGAGG
The DNA here is from genome assembly GCA_046596645.1 of Polyangiaceae bacterium. Taxonomy (GTDB): domain Bacteria; phylum Myxococcota_A; class Polyangia; order Polyangiales; family Polyangiaceae; genus JBKJLX01. The sequence continues at coordinate 10,473 of JBKJLX010000642.1, read as the reverse complement.
CTGGCCGAGTGGGCGCGCGACCGTGGCGTGACGGTGTCCCATCTCACGCCGGCGATGGGCCAGCTGCTGGCCGAGGTCCCGCCGGAAGCTCCGGACCTGCAGATCCCGTCGCTGCGACGAGCGTTCTTCGTTGGCGACGTCCTGTTGAAGCGTGACCTGAGACGCCTTCGTCGCCTCGCGCCAGAGGTCACTTGCATCAACTACTACGGCGCGACGGAGACCCAGCGCGCTCTCGGGTATTACGTCGTGTCGGAGGAGGAGCTGCTGGAGGGCGCCAGCAGCCAGAAGGAGATCGTCCCCATCGGAAGGGGAATGGAGGATGTTCAGCTCTTGGTGCTCAACGGCGGGGGAGCGCTGGCGGGTGTCGGCGAAGCCGGCGAGATCTTCGTGCGCAGCCCCCACATCGCGCTGGGGTATCTCGGCAACGCCGACCTCACCGCGGAGCGCTTCGTCCAGAACCACCTCGGCGCCACGACCGGCGACCGGATGTACCGAACCGGAGATCTCGGCCGGTACCTGGCCGACGGCAACGTCGAGCCGCTCGGGCGCGCCGATCGGCAGGTGAAGATCCGTGGCTTCCGCGTCGAGCTCGGAGAGATCGAGGCGCTGCTCGGAAAGCACCCGGCAATCGGCGACGCGGCGGTGATCGCGCGCGAGGACACGCCGGGTGAGAAGCGCCTCGTCGCCTACACGGTCTTGGGCGACGCAGCGGAGGCGCCGACCGCTCGCGACCTGCGCACGTACCTCAAGGAGCAGTTGCCCGAGTACATGGTGCCCAGCGCGTTCGTGGTGCTCCAGGCCCTGCCCCTGACGCCCAACGGGAAGCTCGACCGCGCCGCCCTGCCCGCGCCGGACATGCGGTCGACCCACGACGGCGAGTACGTCGCGCCGCGCAGCCCGGTGGAGGAGACGCTGGCCGGCATCTGGGCGGAGGTCCTCGGTGTGCCCCGCGTCGGAGTGCACGATGATTTCTTCGAACTCGGTGGCCACTCGCTGCGGATCACCCAGGTCGTCGCGCGCGTGCGCTCGGCATTCAAGGTCGAGCTGCCGCTGCGCGCTGCATTCGAGTCGAGCACGGTGGCCAAGCTCGCCCAGAAGGTCGAGGAAGCGCTTGGCGCCGGCGCGCTCGTCGACGTGCCTCCGATTGTGCCGGTCCCACGCGACGAGGTGCTAGCGCTCTCCTTCGCGCAGGAGCGCATCTGGTTCCTCGACCAGCTTGCCCGCAACACGCCACTCTTCAACATGCCGTCCGCGCTTCGTGTCGAGGGACCCCTCGACGTGGAGGCCCTGCAGCGAAGTCTCCGCGAGGTCGTGCGGCGTCACGAGGCGCTACGGACCACGTTCACGGCGGAGGACGGCATTCCGCGCCAGGTGGTCCACCCGTATGAGGACTTCGAGGTCTCGCTGGTCGATCTCACTGGTCTCGAGCCGGCACACGAGGAGCAGGCGGTGCGGCGGGAGGCCCTGGCCGACGTCCGGCGCCCGTTCGATCTCGTCCAGGGCCCGTTGTTCCGCATCAAGCTGATGCGACTCGCGTCGAACGTGCACGTGCTGTTCACGACCATCCATCACGTGGTGTTTGATGGGTGGTCGGCCGGCGTCTTCATGCGCGAGGTCGCCGCGCTCTACGAGGCATTTGCGAACGGGCGACCGTCGCCGCTGCACGATCTTCCGATCCAGTACGCGGACTACGCGCAATGGCAGCGCCGGTGGCTGAGGGGCTCCGAGCTCCAGCGGCAGCTCGACTACTGGCGTCGCCACCTGGAGGGCGCTACGGCAGCGCTGGAGCTGCCGACCGATCGGCCGCGACCGAGGATCCAGACGTTCCGCGGTGCGCAGCGCAAGTTCGAGCTGAGCCTGGAGACGGCGAACGCCCTGCGCGAGCTGAGTCGTCGCGAGGGCGTCACTCTCTACATGACGTTGCTCGCCGCGTACCAGACGCTGCTCTTTCGGCTCTCGGGACAAGGCGACATCGTCGTCGGTACGCCGATTGCGAACCGGACGCACACCGATGTCGAGGGCCTGATCGGCGTGTTCGTCAACACCCTCGTCCTGCGCACCATCCTGGAGCCGGACCTGTCGTTCCGCGAGCTGCTCGCCAGGGTGAACGAGGTGACGCTAGGCGCGTACGCCTGCCAGGATCTGCCGGTGGAAGTGATCATGGCCGAGCTCCACCCGGAGCGCGACCTGAGCCGGAACGCCCTTTACCAGGCGTGGTTCGGTCTTCGCGCTGCCAAGCCGCTCTCCGAGGGCGCAGGCCTGCGAATCGTTCCCCTGGACATCGAGAACGCGCTGCTCGACACCGCCACGGCGAAGTTCGACCTGTTCCTGAACATGGCGGAGGTCGAGCGGGGCCTGGTCGGCCTGATCGAATACAACACCGATCTCTTCGACGGGACGACTATCGACCGCTGGATAGGCCACTTCCAGACGCTCCTGGAGGCGGTCGTCGTGATGCCGCAAACCCGGCTGGTCGAGCTGCCCTTGCTGACCGAGCGCGAGAGAGCGGAGCTTATCGGCTCCGCCATCGATGCGCGCCGCCCGGCGTCCTCGCGCTGCGTTCACGAGCTGTTCGACGAGCGCGCCGCGGCGACTCCGAACGCCGTCGCTGTGACCGCCGCGCACGTTTCGCTCACCTACGCTGAGCTGGCGCGCCGCGCCAATCGCCTCGCGCATCAGCTCCGCGAGGTCGGCGTGGTGCGGGGCGATCTGGTCGCCATTGGCGCGGGCCGTACGCCAGCGCTCGTCGTCGCGGTGCTCGCCACGTTGAAGGCGGGAGCCGCATATCTCCCGCTGGATGCGACGGACCCAAGCGAACGCCTTGCCTACATCATGAACGACGCGACTCCGCGCGTCGTGCTGACTGACGCCGACAACGCGTCGCTCCTGCCCTCGACCGGGGTGCCGGCCCTCGACATCGACCAAGCGTCGCGTCGCGGAGACGCATCTCGCGACGCTCCTCCGGCTGGACACGTCGGACCGAGCGATCGCGCCTACGTCATCTACACGTCCGGCTCGACCGGGTGGCCAAAGGGCGTCGAGCTCCACCATGGCGGGCTCACGAACCTGGTGGAGCGGCAGATCGAGGCGTTCGGCATCACCGCCGAGGGTCGGGTCCTGCAGTTCGCGGCGCTCAGCTTCGACGCGATGGTCTCCGAGGTCTTCACCACGCTGATCGCGGGCGCCGAGCTGGTTCTGGAGCGGCGCGATGCGATGTCACCCGGCGCCCCCCTGGCGGGCCTGCTCCGCGAGCGCGCAATCTCGGTCGTCACCCTGCCGCCCACGGCGCTCGTCGAGACGCCGGCCGATCACCTCGACGCCCTGGAGACGGTCGTCTCGGCCGGCGAGGCATGCCCGTCCGCGGTCGTTGCACGGTGGAAGCCGGGTCGCCGCTTCCTGAACGCATATGGCCCCACCGAGATCACCGTCTGCGCGACGATTCACGAGTGCGACGCCGACGTCGCGTCGCCGCCCATCGGTCGTGCGCTGCCAAACGCGTCGACCTACGTTCTGGACGGCGCCGAGGTGCCCGCGCCGACGGGCGTAGCCGGCGAGCTCTGCGTCGGAGGCGTGGGCGTGGCGCACGGTTACCTTGGCCGTCCCGACCTCACTGCAGAGAAGTTCGTGCCTGACCCGTTCGCCGGCGTCGCGGGCGCCCGGATGTACCGCACGGGCGACGTGGTGCGACGGCGGCGGGATGGAGCGCTCGAGTACGTCGGCCGTGGTGATGCGCAGGTCAAGATCCGGGGCTTCCGTGTGGAACTGGGCGGCATCGAGGCGATCCTGGCGCGACATCCATCGGTTGCCGCCGCCGCGGTTGTCGCACGCACCGAGGACGATGGTCGAAAGCGCCTGGTCGGCTACGTCGGTCGCCGCGGGGACGCGCCGCCGACGACCAGCGCCCTCCGCGCCTTCCTTCTGGATAGGTTGCCCGAACACGCGGTCCCAGGGACGTTCATCGTCCTCGATGCGCTGCCGCTCACCTCGAGCGGGAAGATCGATCGGCGCGCGCTGCCGGCACCCGACGACGCGCGGCCCGAGCTGGAGCAGCCCTACGTCGCTCCCCGCAACGACGTCGAGAAAGCCCTCGCCGCCATCTGGTCCAGGCTGCTCGGCGTTCGTCGTGTCGGAATCCACGACAATTTCTTCGATCTCGGCGGGCATTCGCTTCTGGTGACGCAGGTCGTGTCGAGGGTGCGTCAGGAGCTGGCCGTCGACGTTCCACTGGTGGCCCTCTTCGAAGCGCCGACCGTGGTCGGCCTGGCGGCGCGGGTCGAGGCCGCCTTACTCGGCGGACGGCTCGGCGCCAGCCCGCCCATCGCCCGCATCGCCCGGGGAGGCCCCATCCCGCTGTCGTTCGGGCAGGAGCGGCTCTGGTTTCTGGAGCAGCTCGAGCCGGATGCGACCTTCAACAACATCCCGCTGGCGATCGCGATCGCCGGCCGGCTCGACGTCGCAGCGCTCCGAGAGAGCCTGGTGGCGGTGGTGCGTCGGCACGAGGTGCTCCGCACTTCGTTCGCCGTCCGCGGCGGCGTTCCCGAGCAGGTGATCGCAGAGGAGGCCGGCCTGCCGTTGCCGGTGCTCGACCTGACGCAAGTTTCGGCCGCCGAGCGCACCGCCGGCGTTCAGGTGGAGGCGGCGCGCGAGGCGCGCATGCCCTTCGACCTCGCCCGCGGCCCGTTGCTGCGCGCCCGCATGGTGAAGCTCGGCGAGCAGGAGCACGTGCTGCTCCTCACGCTCCACCACATCGTCGCGGACGGATGGTCGCTGGGTGTGCTGGTGCGGGAGGCGACGACGCTGTACCTCGCTCACGTCCGCGGTGACTCGTCGACCTTGCCCGGCCTGCCGGTGCAATACGCCGACTACGCGGCGTGGCAGCGGACGGTGCTTGCGTCATCTTCGTTCGAGACGGACCTCGCGTACTGGAAGGACCGGCTGGGGGGCGTGACCGCGGCGCTCGAGCTTCCCACTGATCGGCCTCGTCCGCCGACGCAGAGCTTTCGGGGCGCTCGCCACCGATTCGAGGTCCCGCCCATCACCGCGGCCGCGTTGAACACGCTGGCGCGCGAGCAGGGCGCCACGCTGTACATGACGTTGCTCGCCGCATTCAACGTACTGCTGTCGAGGCTGAGCGGCGAGGAGACGGTCCTGGTCGGCACGCCGATCGCGAACCGCACGCAGGCCGAGCTCGAGCCGCTGATCGGCTTCTTCGTCAACACCATCGTCATCCGGACCGACTTGCGGGGGGCGCCGTCCTTCAGCGAGCTCGTCGCGCGGGTGCGTGCGGAGGCACTCGGCGCTTACCGCCACCAGCATCTGCCGTTCGAGAAGCTGGTGGAAGAGCTGCGGCCGCCGCGCGATCTGAGCCGCCACCCGCTGTTCCAGGTGATGTTCGTCCTCCAGAACACGCCGGTGCCGACCGTGGAGCTCTCGGGCCTGCGGATGGCGCCGATGCCCCTGGAGGCGGTCAGCTCCAAGTTCGATCTCACGCTGGAGATGGTCGAGTCGGAGGGCCGGCTACTCGGATCCTTCGAGTATGCGACCGACCTGTTCGACGTCACCACGATCGAGCGCTTGAGCGCGCTGTTCGTTCGCGTGCTGGAGGTCGCCGTCGAGGCGCCGGACCGACCGATCGAGGCCGTGGCGCTCTCGACGGCGGGCGAGCAGCGGCGCCTCGTCGCGTCGATCGCGACCGACGTCGCGACGCCGTGCGTCCACGTCACGTTCGCCGAGCACGCGGCCCGTCAGCCCGACGCGGTCGCGGTCGTCCACGACGAGCGAACGGTCACGTACCGCGCGCTGGATCGGGCCTCCAACCGCGTCGCGCGGCACCTGCTCCGGCTCGGCGTCACCCGCGGTGCGCTGGTGGGCTGCTTCCTCGAGCGCTCGGTGGAGACCGCGGTCGCCTTGCTCGGCATCTGGAAGGCGCGCGCAGCGTACCTCCCGCTCGATCCTGCGTACCCGGTCGAGCGGCTGCGGTTCATGATCGGCGACGCCCGGCCGGCGGTGGTGCTGGCCCAGCGTCACCTCGTCCCGCGGGTCCCGGCGACTTCCGCCCCCGTGCTCGCGATCGACGACGACGCCCTGTGGAGCGGCGAGTCGGGGAGCCGGCTCGAGGATTGCGCCCAGCTCGATGACCTCGCCTATGTCATCTACACCTCCGGATCGACGGGGCAACCCAAGGGCGTCGCACTGGACCATCGTGGACTGTCCAACGTCAGCGCGGAGCAGATCCGCTCCTTCGGCGTCGGTCCGGGGTCGCGCGTGCTGCAGTTCGCGTCTCCGAGCTTCGACGCGTCGGTGTTCGAGATGGTCATGGCGCTCGCCGCCGGGGCGACGCTACACCCGGCGTCTCGCGACGCGCGGATTCCGGGTGCTGAGCTGCACGCTCAGCTGCGGGAGCAGCGCATCTCCGTGGTTACCCTGCCGCCGTCGTCGCTGGCCGTCATGAGCCCCGCGGAGCTCGACGAGCTGGCGGTGGTGACGGTGGCTGGCGAGGCGTGCCCGGCGGACCTGGTCCACACATGGGCGCAGACCCGACGCTTCTTCAACCTCTACGGCCCGACCGAGGCGACGATCTGGACGACCATCGCCGAGTGCAAGGACGACGGCCAAAAACCACCGATCGGGACGCCGATCGCGAACGTCGACGTGCTGGTGATCGACCGTTCCGGCAACCCGGTGCCGGTTGGGGTCGCCGGAGAGCTCTTCGTCGGCGGTCGAGGGGTCGCGCGCGGGTACGTTGGGCGTCCCGACCTCACCGCCGAGCGCTTCGTTCCGCACCCGTTCTCCGAGATCCCCGGCGCGCGGATGTACCGCACCGGCGACCTCGTCCGCTTGCGGCCCGACGGGCAGATCGACTTCCTGGGGCGCATCGACGAGCAGGTCAAGCTGCGCGGCTTCCGCATCGAGCTCGGCGAGATCGAGGCGGTGATCCGCGAGGACGAGCGCGTCGCTGACTGCGCGGTCGTGGTCCAAGGTGGCGGCGACGCGGCGCGTCTCGTCGCATTCGTCGTACCGGTGACCGTCGGGACGCCGCCCGATGACGTGCGCGACCGGCTGCGCACGAAGCTGCCCGACTACATGATCCCATCGGCGGTCGCGTCGATCGAGCGCCTCCCGACCACTCCCAACGGCAAGGTCGATCGCAAGGTCCTCGCGGCGAGGGTGCTTGCCGAGGGCGGTGGAGGCACGGCTCCGAGAAACGACCTAGAGCGCCGTCTCCTCGACGTCTGGCAACGCGTGCTCGGGGCGCCGGGCCTGGGCGTCACCGAGTCGTTCTTCGACGCAGGCGGCCACTCTCTCCTCGCGGTCCGCCTGCTCGCCGCGGTGGAGGACGAGGTAGGGATGCGGGTGCCGCTCGCGTCGCTGTTCGCGACGCCAACGGTGGAGGGGCTCGCGCGCGTCGTTTCGGGGACCGTGATCGAGGACAGGATCGACCTGCGGCGCGAAGCCATCCTGGAGGAGGGCGTCCGGCCGAACGCGCCGGACGGTTTGGCGCCGCGTTCGGACGACGTCTTCCTGACCGGCGCCACCGGGTTCGTCGGCGCGTTCCTGCTCCACGAGCTGCTCCGCGCGACAACAGGCCAGGTTCACTGCCTGGTGCGCGCGAAGACGGTCGACGACGGGCGGCGCAAGATCGAGAAGGCGCTGCAGAGCTATCGCCTGAGCCCGGCTGCCGTCGCGGAGAGGGTGGTGCCCGTCCTCGGCGATCTCGCGGAGCCGTCGCTCGGCGTCGATCCTGCGGAGCTGGCGCGCCTCGCCGGGCGGGTGGGCGAAGTATTTCACAACGGCGCGTTGGTGAATTTCGTCGAGCCCTATGCCCGCCTGAAGCCCGCCAACATCGAAGGCACGCGGGAGATCCTGCGGTTCGTGACCAGCGGGCGGGCCAAGTCGCTTCACTACGTCTCCACGCTGTCGGTGTTCTCGCCGTGGTACGCCGGCCGCCACGTGGCGGAGGGCGAGGAGGCCGCGCACCAGGATCGCCTGGCCGGCGGCTACCCGCAGAGCAAGTGGGTCGCCGAGCGGCTGGTGCTCGAGGCCCAGGCGCGCGGCGTCCCCGTCCGCATCCATCGCCCGGGCCGCGTCACGGGCGACAGCAATTCCGGCGCGTCCAACATCGGCGACTTCACTTGCACCATCGTGAAGGCCTTCGTCCTGATGGGGGCGGCGCCCGACATCGACATGTCCATCGAGATGACGCCGGTCGACTACGTAGCTCGCGCTATTGTTGAGCTAGCACGGCGTGACCCTTCGACGCCGACGACGCACCACCTGGTCAACCCGCGTCCTGCGACGCTGCGGCAGATCGTCGAATTCATGCAGTCGCTCGGCTACGAAGTGAGGTTGGAGCCACTCGACGTGTGGCGAGCGAGGCTGAACGAGCTCGGCCGCGGCTCCGCCGGGTTGCTCCTCGGTGCAGTGCTTGCGGTGCTGGGAGGGGACGGAGCCGGACCGGTGGGCGTGGTCCCGGCCGGCCCCGCCCGGGTGCGCGAACCGGAGTTCGCGTGCGACCTCACGATGCGCGCGCTCGCGGGATCCGGGATCGAGTGCCCGCCCGTCGACGACCGACTGTTGACCACCTACTTCGATTACCTTATCGATATCGGTTTCCTCGAGCGGCCGGTTGCCCCCGACCGCCGTCGGGCTGGCGACCTGCGGAGCGGCGATCAGTGACCTGGAGTTGCTTCGTCGCTCGCAACCGGTCGACACACCAGCTCGGCTGGGGCAACGTCCCGCGTCCTGTTGACATTGGATGGCGGTCCCACGGTCCCTATGCAGCCTTCTTGATTGCGTCAACGAGCGCTGGCTTGAGCTTCGAGTCTGAGCCCGCAGCTCCTTGATCAGCTTCGGCATGCCGCCGTGACCGCGGAGTTTCCGGAAGGTCTTGGCAGCCTCGTCGAGGGCGACGTCCAGCCAGCGGAAAACCATGTCGCCGGTCTCTCATCGAGCGACGTTGTGGGTCGTCCGGCGAAATTCCCCGTTGAACGAACTCGCTCAGATTCGTCGTCGAGAGCGTTCTCACGAGCATCGACGGCAGCCCGAAGGTCATGACGGTCAGGGTCTCGTCGAGGCCCGCACGCAGCGACGTCGCGGCTCAGGGATCGCCTTGGCCAGAGCCCTGGTCCCGTCGATGACGAACAGCATCGCCCGATCGGTTCGCCAGCCGCGCTGCTCGAGGTCGTCCAGCAAAGCCGGCTACGCTCGGCAAGTTCTCGGTGGCCCCCTCGTAGAGGCCGAGAACGTGCTCTGTGCCGCCCTCGTCGATGCCCATGGCGATGAGCACCAGATGTTCGCCGACGTCGATGCCGTCGATCATCACCGCGCAGATCGAAAGCTCGCCGAGGCCGCGACCCATCATCTCCGCGAGTCGTTCGCGCGTGGTCGCCACGGAGCGCTGGCTCGCGGCGCTCTTGCTCGTGCCCCGCGTGGCTACGCGTGGCGGGGCCGGCTCTATCGACCGGTGGTACTCGCGCGTCGACACACCGAGGACCATCTGCTGACGGCGCGCGGGGTGAGCGGGCCGGCCTGGGCGAACCGCTCCCAGGTCTCCAAGGGGGGCTCCTTGCCCCCGCCGGCTCGCACGCGCGGCCGTCGGACGCGAACACGTCGGCCGCCGAGCGGCAGCTCGCCGTCGGCCTGGCCGCTACGCGTCGAAGTCCGCCACGGGGAGTGATCGTACACGACCCCGATCTTCCGATCGGGGCGGGGGGAACCGCCACTCAACTTTCAACAGGGGCGGGACGTCGCCAGCGCGGCTGAATACGTCTGATGTTTCATCCAATTGAGCGTCCGTCGAGGGAGCCGTGGAGTTGAGTTGCCGCGCGACGGGGTAGAAGCCAGGGCGCGCGAGCGGCGGCCGCCCGCTCCGGCTGGAAGAGGTTGAGAGCACCAGACCACCTGGGCCGATCGACAGACGGCGCGAGTGCGCTTCGCAAGGACGATCCCATGACGCGCCGGCGGAGAACGACGCCTGTGGGCCTTCGGCTTCCGCGACCCTCGATGTCGCAGGTTCGCTGTGAAGTGTGCGATCTGCGCGCGCGCGGCTGCTATGTGTTCTGGTCCGCCGTTATCGTCGTCTCCCTCGGCGTCCCACGGAAGAGGTATCGCCATGGCGCATCTGGTCGTGTTCGTTCCTTTCGACCTCCACACCGGGATCTACGGGTGGGGTCCGGAGCTGGTGACGGAGGCTGTTCGTCAGAACTGCCCGGACGATACCGCCGAGGTCGTGGACCTTCGCGAGTGCGACTTCGTGAAGGCCGCATTATCGCGCTTTGACAAGGAGGCGATGCCGCACCTCGCCGGGCTGCTCGACGCTCTGCAGCGCGTCGAGAAGTCGTGGTGGGGCGTCTTCTCGCTTCGGCGGCGCCCTTGGACTGATCCAATCGGCGGCGGCTCAGAGACCCACCCGGGGTGCGTCAGCGATGCGGCGGCGGCACGATCGTGATCCAACGCGCCGTCGTGGGAGCGAGT
>JBKJLX010000586.1:0-35365 GCA_046596645.1 Polyangiaceae bacterium | reverse complement strand
ACTCGCTCCCACGACGGCGCGTTGGATCACGATCGTGCCGCCGCCGCATCGCTGACGCACCCCGGGTGGGTCTCTGAGCCGCCGCCGATTGGATCAGTCCAAGGGCGCCGCCGAAGGTGGGGTGGCCGCGGGGACGGTTGCGGGCCGCAGAGGCGTCGGCGGGCGCGGGGCCTCAGCGGGGGGACTAGCCGTGGGGACGCTTGAGCGCGCCGCCTCCGTAACGGGCGCGGCGCTGCCATCCGCCAGTGTGGACTTCGAACGCGAGCACGCACCCGCAGCGAGCGCGATGATTATCAGCAAATGTTGTGCTTTTGGCATACTCGTCCTCCCGACAGCACTCCGACATGGCTGTCGAAGCGTCGGCCGGCATCCTCCGACAAAGATCGGCCGACGGGAAGCCCTGGGGTGACGTTCTTTGTCCGGCTCAGCAGGCAAGGCAGAGTCCCTCGCTGCCTGGCCTCACCCCCGTGGCAGGCACGCCCTTCGGCCCTCCCCCCACCCACGCTCGCTGCGGCGGGAGTCCCGGATGCGGCGGGCGCGGGTTGCCGAGGACCAGAACCTTGCACTGATCCGCATCGAGGCTGCCGTCTGCGCGTGCTCGCTGCGCTCGCGGAACGCGCTGGGCGGCCTCGCGAGAGGCAGCGCCGCGCCGTGGTCTGCTTCGAGGACCTTCTCCGCCAGCGCCACGCCGCGGGGCGAGATGGTGCCCCGGGGCCGTCACGTGGGCGTCGTCGTCGCATGGACACCAGGTGGCGGGCACGCGAGGCCCCTGCCGCGGTCGCGGCCGACCGCCGCAATTGACCGGCTAGCACTCGAGTAGGATTGCGCCATGGGTGAGCCTGCGGCGAAGCTCTCGATCACCGTCCCCAGCGCACTGGCTGCAGAGGTCCGGAAGCGTGTCGGCGCGCGGGGCGTCTCCAGCTTCGTCACGCGCGCGATCGCGCATGAGCTCGAGCGAGAGCAGCTCTCGGCGTATCTCGATGAGCTCGACCGCGAGTTCGGACCGGTTCCGAAAGAGGCGCTTGCCGATGCGCGTCGGGCATGGCGGAAGCGCTGATCCTGGACTCCGAGGCGCTCAACGCGCTCGCACACCCGGGCGAGCGAGGCCGTCTCGCCACGCGTACGCGCGCCATTCTGCAGCTCGCGCGAGATCACGGCGCGATCGTTTGCGCGCCCGCTGCCGTTCTCGCCGAGGTGTGTCGCTCGCCAAGGCTCGATGCGGCCATCCATCATGTGCTCGCTGCGAGAGGGATCGTGGTCGAGCCGCTCACGGAGAGAATCTCGCGAAGAGCCGGCCACTTGCTGGCGAGGGCGAAGCTGGCATCCAACCACGCCGTGGACGCGTTCGTGGTCGCTACCGCGCTGGACTTCCCGCGTTCCGTCATCGCGACTGGAGACGTCGCCGACATGGAACGCCTCTCAGCGGGCTTCAAGCAGGTCCGCACCTTCCGGATCTAGGGGAGTCGGCTAACGAGCCTGGCGTTCACCCGCGCCCGGCCGAGGGAGCGCCAGCGACCGAGGTCAGGCGTCGGTGCAACGGCATGTTGGCCAGCAGCCAGAAAGAGCGCGAGCCCTCGTTCCTTCGCGGGCGCTACGTCTCAGCCCTGGCTCTCGAGATCGCCTCGGCCGGAGACGCCGCGAACCGCGCGGGGAGAGCCTGCGCTGACCGGGCGTGAACCTCCAGAGTCTCATCGTGGAACGTGACGATCCACCATCCTGGGTCCGTGCGAGTGAGCACGCGGTGGAACTCGTAGAACTTGAGACCACGGGCGTAGAGAGGGTGCTCGTGCAGCCGTTCGTCGTTCGGGGAGCCGAGGAAGCACCTCGTCACGCCGTCAAACCGGAGAACGCCGAAGAGTTCCCCGGGGTGCCCGCCCACGTACTCGGCAACGTCCGGAGCGTCCCAGCTGGGAAACTCCGGATCGTGCGCCAGGTACGCCACCCACGCGCGGTCGCCGTCGCGCTCGACGCAGGGCTCCGGCGCGCCCGCATCCATGGGCGCGGGTCCTCGCCAGATCTCGACCACGGGGAGGTCAGTGGAGCTCACAAGAGAAGGCTGGCTAACATGGCGTTGCACCCGACGCCGACCTCAGTCGCTCGCGCTCTCTCGACCGGGCGCGGGTGAACGCCAGGCTCGTTGGACGGAGCAGACGACCGCCCTCGCACCATGGCTCGGATCGCGACGTACGTCTTCGTGGAGGGTGAGGCGGACGCGGTGTTCGGGGCGTGCGCCGACGTGGAACGCCTTGCCCGCCCACGCCTCCAGGCCGACGATGAACCCGTGCGCGGAGGACGAGGAGGAGGACCAGCGCGACGACATCGGCACGCCCGCTCGGTAGCCGAGCGGTTGATCGAAGCTGGCGGCCGCCGGCGCTGCCACCCACCCCGCCACTGCGTCGAGCCGAAGAACACGCCGCGAACGACGTCCCCCGCCCCGGCCCGATGCTCGCAAGGTGCCGCCCGGGAGGTACGCTTGCGATGGCCACCACGATGACGCCCCTGAACCCCGGCTTCAAGCCACCGCCGCGCGGCGAGGACCTCCCCCACACCGACGGGGAGCCCATGGAGACGCAGCGGCACGTCGAGCAGATGCTCCTGCTCATCACGACGCTGAAGGACGCGTGGCGGGACCGCGACGACACCCACGTCGGCGGCAACATGTTCGTCTACTTCAGCGAGCTGCAGGCGAAGAGGAACGATTTTCGCGGGCCAGACGTGTTCGTCGTGGTCGGCACCGAGCGCCGGGAGCGAAAGAGCTGGGTCGTCTGGGAGGAGCACGGAAAGGCTCCCGATCTCGTGATCGAGCTCCTCTCGGAGTCCACCGCTCACATCGATCGCGGCGACAAGATGCGGGTCTACGCGACGCAGCTGCGCGTGCCGGAGCTCTACCTCTTCGATCCCTTCACCGCAGAGCTCGAGGGCTACCAGCTCGACCACGCCGCCCGCGCGTACCGTCGTCGCGAGCCCGACGCGTCGGGCAGGTTCCCCTCCGGGGTGACCGGCCTGTCCCTGGGCGTCGCGCCGACGCACCTCGACGAGATCGACGCTCCGCTCCTGCGCTGGTTCACCGCGGAAGGCGAGATCCTCCCGACCTCGCGCGAGCGCGAGGAGAAGGAGGCCGCACGCGCAGACAACGAGGCCGCACGCGCAGACAACGAGGCCGCCCGCGCCGAGGATGCGCTGCTGCGTGTCGCCGAGCTTGAGCGGAAGCTCGCGACGCGCCCAGGTTGACCAGCAGGCGATCGTCGTACGCGCCGGGCGGCATCCGCATAGCCTCCAGGGATGCTGACCGAACTGAACCGGCTCGAGAGCTTTCTCACCACCGGTTGGGCCCGCTTCCTCGGCATCCCGATCGTGATCGGCGTCCTTGGAGTCGTCTACTTCGCGCTGGGCTGAGCGGCTCGCCTGCAGCCAGGACGGGCTGGCTCATCAGGCCGGGGCGCGCCGCGACCGCTCGCGACGCAGCAGCCCGAGGATGACGGTGTCGTCGACGCCCGCCTCCGTCTCCCAGCGCTCGCGGAGCAGCCCCTCGCGCTGGAAGCCGACCTTCTCCAGCACCCGCAGCGAGCCCAGGTTGCGCGGGTCGACGTCCGCCTCCAGCCGGCGCAGGTCGAGGGGGCCGAAGGCGAGATCGATCAGCAGGTCCAGCGCCTCGGTGACGATGCCGCGGCCCCACAGATCGCGGCGCAGCGAGTAGCCCACCTCGGCGCGGCGGTTCTTCAGGTCCATCTGGAACAGGGTGGAGTGGCCGACGATCACGTCGTCCTCCACCAGGGACAGGCCCCAGTGGAAGAGGGTGCGCGCCTGGACCAGTCGCCCGCAGGAGAGGACGAGCGCCTGCGCGTCCTCCAGTGTGGCCACGGGCGGGGCGAAGCCCCACTGCGCGACGATGGGATCGCCGTAGATCGGGATCAGCGCCGGCGCGTCAGCCACCACCATGGGGCGGAGCCGCACCCGCCGCGACTCCAGCACCGGGAGCCCGTTCGCCCAGAAGTCGTCGCTCACGGCCGCCATGCGCGCGCACCGACGCGGGGCCCGCGCCCGCCCTGACCGCGCTCAGGCATCCGCCGGCGGCTCGCCGCTGGCGGAGAAGCCCATGCGCGCCTCGATCTCCTCGGCGACCGTGCGCAGGTCGTCGACCGCGTCGGCCTTGCGGCCGGCGAGGTAGGCGCGCAGGCCCTCCACCGCGACCAGCGCCAGGCTCGCGTTGAGGCCGCGCTCGGCCAGCGCCCCGACGACGTCGGGGTTCTTGAGGAGCTGCTCCAGGTCGTCGAAGACCGCGCTGATCTCGGAGGTCGGGTCGACGCTCATGCGCGCGCCGAGGGACACCGGGGGCTCGCGGACGTCCCGTTCATCGTCGTCGTCGTCGGCCATCGCGCGCGCGGTGTTCGTACCACCTCACCCTCGTTCCGTCAGGTCCCGCCGCGACGTCCTCCGCCGCGAGTCTCCGATCGGGCGGGGGGCGCCGGCGGACCAGTCGTTTGACCAGCTCTGACCATACGAGAATACTGAGGGGATGAGCGCTGCCCGAAAGATCACGGTCAACGTCCCCGGCGATGTGCTCGACGAGGCGACCCGCATCACAGGGAAGGGCATCACGGAGACGGTCGTGGAAGCGCTGCACGAGCTGAAGCGCCGCGACATGCGGTCCAGCCTCAGACGCCTGAAGGGCAAGGTGCACTTCGAGCTGGACCTCGAGACACGACGGTGATCCTCGTCGACACGTCGGCATGGGTCGAGTTCTTCCGTGGTCGAGATCCCTACGCCGCCCTCGTCGACTCGCTGCTGGCGACGAACGAGGTCGCGCTCTGCGGACCCGTGCTCACCGAGATCCGAAGGGGGCTCCGATCCACGGCGGACCGCAAGCGGGTGCTCCCTCTGCTCGATGCCTGCACGACTCTCCCGACGCCCGCCGCGCTGTGGCAGGAGGCTGGCGACCTGGGCTTCGTCCTGGCGCGCAAGGGGGTCACCGTGAAATCGATGGACCTGCTCATCGCAACGCACGCCCTCGCCCACGCGGCGCCGCTCCTCACGCGCGACGCCGACTTCCGCGCCATGCGTGCCGCCGGTATCGATCTCGTACTCATCGAACCATGACGCCGCGCTCCGTCGCGCGGGCGGGCGAGTGACCGCCCTCGGTCACCGCCGGCCGCGGCTTCGCTTTCGCGTCCCCGCGACGATCCGCGCGGGATCGCGAGGCGCGGGAGCGGACGCAGCGAGCCTGCCGCGCAGCCGGGCCACCACCGCGTCGCCCTGGCTCTTGCGGCGGAGCTCGACCAGCGATGCCTCGAGCACGGCGCGGCTCTCCGGGTGCTCGGCGCGGTCGAGCCACCCCTCGAGCCAGGTCAGGATCTCGTGCTCGAAGCGGCCGGCAAAGGTGGCGATCTGCTTCGATAGCCCCGCGCGCAGCGTCCGCACGCCCTGCGAGCGATCGGCGGCGCGCGGCGCGGTGTCGGCCAGGGCGAACGCTGCGTCGAGACGCTCCACCAGCACGTCGGCGCGCTGCAGGCGGTCGAGCGCCTCGCGCTTCGCCAGCGCCTCCAGCGCGACGTGGGCGTGAAGGTAGCCGTCGAAGAAGCCGGTGATCGCGTCGAGCGCCGCGTCGCCGTTCTTCTCGACGTAGGCGACCAGGGCATGCAGCGCCGCGTCGCGCACCTCGTGCCGGTTGTCGCCCGCCGCGTCGTGCACCGGCCCCAGCGCGGAGGCGCCGGCCCCGCCCTTGAGGCCGGCGGAGAGCGCGATGCCGAGCAGGCCGACGTGCACCAGGAAGAGCGCGGTCTCCCGCTTCTCGTCGATGCCCGTGGCGGCCAGCTCCTCGGCCAGATCCCGGCCGGACTTGCCCGCCGAGGCCATGCGCTCGGCGACCGCGCGCGCCAGGTTCACGTTGGCGCGCCCCGGCAGCCCCGACGCCCGCTCCAGCAAGTCGATGACGCGCTCGCGCGGCGCGCCGGCGATCGCCTCGTCGACGGCGGATGCGAGGCGCGGCTCGCGGATGCCCTGGGGTGCGGCCACGGTGCTAGAAGCCGACCGCCACCGCGAGCTCGGGGGCGACGGTGGGGACCAGGACGGGGAACGTCACGCCGAAGCGCGCGCCGAGGTGGATGGCGACCGGATCGGCGGGCGCGAGCGCGACGCCGAGGCCGAGCGCAGCGAAGCCGAGGCCGGCCTGCTTGTAGGCGGTGAGCGTCTGCCGGCGCGGCTCGACGCTGCCGTCGGCGAGCTCGGCGGTGCACTCGCTCTCGAAGTCGTTCGGGTCCTCGGCGTCGCAGGCCTCGCCGTCCTCCAGGACCTCGACGTCGACCGGCACGTCGATCTGCGCCATGCCGGCGCCCAGGAACACGTAGGGGCGCACGCCGGTGGAGGCGAAGGGGTTGCTGGTGATGTAGTAGGCGAGCCGCGCCTCGGCGTGGACGGGGATGAAGGACACGCCGTCGTCGTCGGTCGCGCTGGCGCCGCCGAAGGCAAAGCCCACGCGCACACCCAGCGTCATCTGATCGATGACCAGGTGGTCGTAGGCGAGGCCGAGGCTCACCGGGCCCAGGCCGAAGCCGAAGTTCACGTTGTTGGCCTGCCCGGCGGTCGGGGTGCCGAGGTAGTGGGTGCCGTTCTCGCGCAGGCACACGAAGCCGTTGTCGGCCTGGCCGCCGGCCGAGCAGACGTCGTCGCCCGAGACCATCGCCAGGTTGGGGGCGACCCACACGCTGATCCACGAGCGGCGCAGGTCCTTGCCGCCGGCGTCGTCGTCGTCGCCGTCGCTGGTGGTCGGCGACGCGGCGGCCAGACACTCGGCCCCGCTGCAGGTCTCGCCGGCGTTGCAGTCGGAGTCGTCGACGCACTGGCGACCGGTGCCGGCCGAGCAGGAGTCGGGCGGGGCGAAGCCGGGCCAGCGCGGCGCCTTGCCCTCGATCAGCTTCTTGATCTCGGTGGAGAGCGGCGCCTCCTCGCTGCCGGAGCTGGCGACGACGTCGCCCTTCTTGTTCTCGGCGACGACCCAGTACTTGAGCGTGCCCTCCTCGACGGTCGCCTCGCAGGGGATGTTGCCGCGGTAGGCCTGCCCGGACTTCTCCAGCTCCTTCTCCTGGGTGCCGCTCTTGCCGATGCCGACGTAGCGGACGACGACGCGCGAGACCTTCGGCTTCTCCGGGACCACGACGTGGATGGGGACCGGCGTGTTCACCTTCTGCTCCGCGTGCGGCTCGTGCTCCAGCGCGCCGTCCCCGCCGGCGGCCGGCGGTTCGTCGCCGCCGCCACTGCCGCCGCTGTCCTTCGGCTTGGCCTTGGCCTCGTCGTACGCCTTCTGGATCTCCTTCTTGACGTAGTCGGGGTCGAGGGCCGCCGCCTTGTCGAGCTTGAGGGCCTCGACGAAGGACGCGACCGCCTCGTCGTTCTTTCCCTGGCCACCGGCCTGCACCGTGCCGAGGTCGATGAAGAGCTTGGCCTTGATCTTGGGCGAGCAGCCGGAATCGCCGCAGGCGTCGATCGACTTCTGGAGGATCTCGGCGCAGTCGTCGAAGCGCGACTCCAGGTACGCCTCCTCCATGGCCTTGGTGTGCGCCTTCTCTGCCTGTGCGTCCTTGGGCGCAGCGGACGCGACGGCGGCCGCGAGGGAGAGGGCCAGCGAGAGGGCCAGCGAGACGCCCAGCGCGGGCAGCAGTCGAGTGAGGGCCATGCGCGGCGCCACTCTACCGAAACGGAGGCGTGCGCCGCCGCATTTCCAGCGCCGTCAGGCGCGGGAACGGAGAAACATTGCAGCGGACTGGTGCACCCCGGTTCAGCGGCTCGGCGCCGCCGCGGCGTGCTAGAGCCGCGTGGTGAACGACTCCGGGTCTGCTGTCCCGCCCGCCGCGCCGCCTGCTGGCGCGCGCTCGCGCGGGGCCCCGTCGCGGACGCGGGAGGATCTCGCGCCCCTGCTCGCGTCGCACTCGGTGGAGTCGCTGGCGGCCCACCTGGTCGAGCGCGGGGGCACGCCGTCGGCGGCGCGCTCGGCCGCCGGCCGGGTCATCGCGCACGTCTTCGGCGGCGATCCGGTGCCGCGGTGGGACGGAGAGGCGCTCGCCTTGCTGGGGGTCGGCGCCTGGGCGCACGCCGCGCTGCTCGCGCTCGACGTCTCCCCTTCGCTGACGGTCGACACCGTCGCCCCCGCCGACGACGGGACGGCGCGCATCCTCCTCCGAGCGCGCGACGGCGCCCTGCTGGAGACCGTCCTCATCCCGGGCCCGGGGCGGACGACGGTGTGCATCTCGAGCCAGGTCGGCTGCGCGCGCGCCTGCACCTTCTGCGAGACCGGCGCGCACGGCCTCACGCGCCAGCTCGACGCGGGGGAGATCGTCGATCAAGTGCGCATCGCCCGCGCCACCTGGGGCGGTCGCACACCGGCCCTCTCCAACGTCGTCTTCATGGGCATGGGCGAGCCGTTCGACAACCTGGGCGAGGTGGCACGCGCCACCCACCTGCTCACCGACTCGCGCGCCTTCCGCCTGGCACCCTCGCGGGTGACGGTGAGCACGGTGGGCGTCGCCGACCGGCTGGGCACCTTCTTCCGCACTTGCCGCGCCGAGCTCGCGGTCAGCCTCAACGCGCCGGACGACGCGCGCCGTGGCGCGATCATGCCGATCAACGCGCGCTTCCCCATGGCGGCGCTGAAGACCGCCCTGCAGGCCAGCCTCCCCCGGGCGCGGCGCGTCCTCTTCGAGTACGTGCTCATCGCGGGGTTCAACGACGCCCCCGCCGATGCCGACCTGGTCGCAGCCTACACCGAGGGCCTCCGCTGCCGGGTCAACGTCATCCCGGTGAATCCGGGGCCTGATCCGTCGATCCGGGCGCCCTCGACCGAGGCGCTCTCGGCCTTCGTCGCCCGCCTCGTCCAGCACGGCGTGACGACCCTGGTGCGCAGGCCGCGGGGAAGAGACGTGGGCGGCGCCTGCGGCCAGCTCGCGGGCGCCCACCGAGCGGCGAATCGTACCGGCGTCGTCCTGCGCGTTCATTCGTGAGCCTGCGCGGGCCGCGCTAGCGGCGCCCGGGGGGTTCGCGGGGGTGTCCCCCGCGTGTACGATCCGCGCCCGATCGGATGAGCGATGTCATCGACCGCGCGCGCGAGGAGTTCTTCGCCGAGGCCCAGGAGATCGTCGAGGGTCTCGGCCGCGACGTGCTGGCGCTCGACGACGCGCTGAAGACCGGCGCGCCCGACCCCGACCTGGTCAACGACGTCTTC
The DNA here is from genome assembly GCA_046596645.1 of Polyangiaceae bacterium. Lineage (GTDB taxonomy): Bacteria > Myxococcota_A > Polyangia > Polyangiales > Polyangiaceae > JBKJLX01. The sequence continues at coordinate 26,154 of JBKJLX010000586.1, read as the reverse complement.
CGCGCCGTGCACACCCTGAAGGGCCTCTCCGGCCTGTTCGGCGCCGCCAGGCTCTCCAGCCTGACCCACGAGCTGGAGGAGCTGCTCGACGACCTCCGCCTCGGCCGGGCCGCGCTCGACGACCGCACCCTGGGCATCCTCTTCCGCGCCACCGACGTCTGCGGGCGCCTGCTGCAGGCCGAGCGCGACGCCGACGAGGGCCCGCTGCCCGAGATGGAGGAGCTTCTGGTGCTGCTCCGCGGCGGGACGGCAGCGGCGCCCGCCCCCGGGCCCGACGCGTTCGACCTCGATCCAGGCGTGCTCGCCGTCCTCACCGAGTACGAGGAGCACCGCCTGCGGGTGAACGTCGACGCGGGCATGGCGCTGTTCCGGCTGCGCGTCCGCTTCGAGCTGATGACGATCGACGAGTCGCTGGAGCGGCTCAAGACGACCGCCAAGCCGTTCGGCGAGATCATCACCTACCTCCCCACCGGCGGCGGCGCCGACGTCGACACCATCGAGCTCGACATCCTCCTGGCGTCGCGCGAGCCGATGGAGGCGCTCACCCTCGTGCTCGGCCCGCTCGGGGCGGAGATCGCGCCGGTCGGCCGCAAGGGCGGCTCGCCCCCGCAGTCCGGCAAGCCATCGGCCGAGGCGCCCCGACCGGTCGCGATGCCGCGGCTCCCCACCGCGCGCCCCTCGATCGGCCCCATGGCCCTGACCCCCGAGGGGGGGAGAGACGCGTCGCTGCGCTCCGTCAGCCAGACGGTGCGCGTCGACATCCGGAAGCTCGACCTGCTGATGAACGTCGTCGGCGAGCTGGGCATCGTCAAGAGCGGCCTGGAGCGGCTGGACGAGCGGATCCGCAGCGGGGCCAGCGCCCGCGAGATTCGCGCGGATCTGGCACGGCTGGAGCGCTCCTTCGAGCGCCACCTGGAGGCGATGCAGCAGGGCATCCTCGAGGTGCGCATGGTCCCGCTCGGCCAGGTGTTCGACCGCCTGGCGCGCGTGGCGCGGCAGCTCTCGCGCGAGGCAGACAAGGACGTGCACCTGGTGGTCACCGGCGCCGAGACCGAGGTCGACAAGCTCATCGTCGAGGAGCTGAGCGACCCACTGATGCACATGATGCGGAACGCCATCGACCACGGCATCGAGACCGCGGCCGAGCGCACGCGCGTCGGCAAGCCGGAGATCGGCACCGTCGCGCTCAACGCGTTCCAGAAGGGCAACCACGTCGTCATCGAGCTGGAGGACGACGGCCGCGGTATCGACACCGAGCGCCTGGTGACCTCGGCCCTGCAGCGCGGCGCCATCGGGGCGGACGAGGTGCGCTCCACCAGCCGCAAGGACATCCTCAACCTGGTCTTCCTCCCCGGCGTCTCCACCCGCACCGACACCGTGAGCGAGCTGTCCGGCCGCGGCGTGGGCATGGACATCGTCAAGACCAACATCGGCCGGCTCGGCGGCGTGATCGACGTGCAGAGCGAGCTCGGCATCGGCACCAAGCTCACCATCACCCTTCCCATCACCCTCGCCATCATCCGCGCGCTGGTGGTGGAGGTCGCGGGCCGCGCCTTTGCCATCCCCCTCACCAACGTGCAGGAGGCGGTGGTCATGCCGGAGGGGGGCATCCACGTCATCGACGACCGGGAGACGATCAGCCTGCGCGGCACCACCTTGCGCATCGCGCGGCTGGCGACGCTCTTCGAGCTACGGCCGCCGGGCGTGGCGGCGCTGGGCCGCGAGTTCGTGGTCGTCGCCGAGGCCGGACCGAACCGCCTCGGCCTGGTCGTCGACCGCCTGATCGGCGGCCAGGACGTCGTCGTCAAGGCCTTCGGCCGATCCCTCCGCGACGTGCGCGGGTTCGCGGGCGCGGCCGACCTCGGCGATCAGCGCCTGGGCCTGGTGGTCGACACCCTCGCCCTGCTCGACGAGCTGAGCGGCGGACGGGCGCGCCCGGTGCTCGAGCCCGAGGCGCGCCGTGTCTGAGAGGCGCCCGGTTACGTCGCGCGCCCTCGCCCGCGCCGCCGCACGATCCCCGGCGCGCGCCCGGGCCAGCAGCCGCGGGGCGGTCACCGAGTACCTGGCGTTCCGGCTGGGCACCGACGCCTTTGCCGCGCCGGTCTCCATGATCCGCGAGATCCTGAAGCCGCCGCCGATCACCCACGTGCCGCGGGCGCCGCGCCACCTGCTGGGGATCGTCAGCGTGCGCGGGCTGGTGGTGACGGTGCTCGATCTGCGCCGGCTGATGCGGGTGGACGAGGCGCCGCTGACGGGGCGAAGCCGCATCCTGCTGGTCGGCTCCGACATCGAGGTGCTCGGCCTGCTGGTCGACGAGGTGCTCGAGGTCCATCGCCTGCCGGAGGGGGACATCGAGCGGGCCGCGGTGGTGCTGGGGAGCGACGTCTCGGAGGCGGTCTCCGGCATCGCCCGCCCCGAGGGCGTCGGGGACAAGGTGATCATCCTCCTCGACCTGCGGGTGCTCCTCCGGTGAGCCGCTCGCGTTCCAGGGCCAAGGACCGCAGCGAGGGCGACAAGCGCCTGGTGGGCTTCGTGGTGGGCGACGTCCACTACGCGCTCGACATCGCCCACGTGCGCGAGATCGTGAACCCGTCGCCGACCAGCGCCGTCCCGCAGATGCCGGGGGCGGTGGTGGGGGTCGCCGACCACCGCGGCGAGGTCGTCCCCATCGTGGACGCCCGGTGGCACTTCGGACTCCCCCGCGTCGCGGCCAGCCGCGGCACCAAGTGGATCCTCCTCCGCGCAGGGGAGGAGCTGCTGGGTCTGGTGGTCGATCGCGTCACCGACGTCTTCGGCTCCACCTCCCCGCCTCGCGAGCCGCCGGCCGCGCTCGGCGACCCGAAGACCCGCGGCGTGGCATGGGTCGCCGCCCGCGACGGCGAGCTGGTGTTCGTCCTCGACGCCGAGAAGCTCGCACAGCTGGTGGTCGGCGTTGCCCCTCCGCGCGAGCGCTCGCCCAGCGAGGCGCCGGCGCCCCGCCCCTCGCAGCCCTCCGGTCCGAAGGGTCCGGCGTGACGGAGCCGTTCGAGCCGCGCATGTCGCCCGACGAGCTCGCGGCGATCCTCGATCTTCTCCGTGACCGCTACGGGCTCGTGCTGGGGCCCGATGCGCGACCCACGCTCGAGCGCAAGCTCCGCGAGCGCCTGACGCGGCTCGGGCTGTCGACCTTCACCGACTACGTGCGCGTGCTGTGGGGCGAGCGTGGCGAGGCCGAGCTGGCCGAGGCGATCGATCTCGTCACCGTCAACGAGACGTACCTCCTCCGCGAGGAGCCGCAGCTGAGGGCCTTCGCCGACGAGGGGATGGCGCTCCTCGGCGCGCCGCGACGGGTCGCGGTGTGGAGCGCCGGCTGCTCGACCGGGGAGGAGGCGTACTCCATCGCCCTCACCCTGATCGAGGCCGGCAAGGTACCCTCCGCCGGCATCCACGTGGTGGGCACCGACGCCTCGCGCCGCTGCATCCAGGCGGCACGGCGGGGGGTTTTCGGGCCCAGCTCCTTCCGCGCGGTGCAGGACGCGACGCGGCGCCGCTGGTTCCCCGAGCAAGGGCCGACCGCCTGGGCCGCGGCGGGGGAGCTGCGGCGCGCCGTTCACTTCTCGCACATGAACCTGCTCGACCGCGGGCGGGCTTCCCTGATCGGCAGCGTGGACGCCGTGTTCTGTCGCAACGTGCTCATCTACATGGAGGACGCCGCGCGCGATCGCGTCGTGCGCACCTTCCACGAGATGCTCTCGCCCGGCGGGCTCCTCCTGCTCGGCCACTCCGAGTCGCTCCTCCACGACCAGCAGCGATCGGCGCGGCTGTCGGCCACCAACGAGGTGGAGCCGGGCCAGAGCTCGGCCGGGCTGTTCGAGCCGGTGCGCCTCAGGAGCGAGATCGTGTACCGCAAGCCGCTGGAGCGCCGCGTCGGCGGCAGGACGCGACCGTGACCGCTCCCCTCGTGCCCCCGCCCCTGGCAAAGCTCCGCGTGCTGGTCGTCGACGACTCGACGGTGTTCCGGCGCAGCCTGGTCGATGCCCTCTCCGCCCAGCCGGACATCGAGGTCGTCGGCACCGCCGCCAACGGGGAGGAGGCGCTGCAGGCCGCGCTGACCCTCAAGCCGCACGTCATCACCCTCGACCTCGAGATGCCGAGGATGGACGGCTTCACCTTCCTCCGCATCCTGGTGGCCCGGCAGCCGACCGCGGTGGTGGTGTGCTCGAGCCACGCCAGCCGCGAGAATGTCTTCAAGGCCCTCGAGCTGGGCGCGGTCGAGTTCGTGGTCAAGCCGAGCGCGCACCGCCCGGCGGAGACGACCCTCAAGGAAGAAATCGTCGCCAAGGTGCAGCTCACGCGTCACCTGCGCACGGTGGGGACGCGCATGCGCCCGCCCATGCCCTCGGTGGGCGACCGCGATGCGGAGGAGCGACCGCGCCTCCCCGCCTCCGAGCCGCCGGAGCCGACGGGCGCCCGCCCCAAGGTGCGCTTCGTGGTTGCGATCGCGTCGTCCACCGGCGGCCCCATCGCCCTCCTCGACATCGCGAGTCGCCTCCCCGAGCGCTTCCCGGGCGCGCTGCTGATCGCCCAGCACATGCCGGAGTCGTTCACCCGCACCTTCGCCGAGCGCCTCGATCGCAAGGGCCCCATCCGCTTCGTCGAGGTCGACGCGCCGGAGACGCTGGAGGAGCGTCGGGGCTACGTCTCGCCCGGCAACCAGTGCCTGGTCGTCGCGCCCCGCGGCGGCAGCGAGCTCGGCGTCGCCCTGCGGCCGGCGGGCAACGAGCGCTACGTGCCGAGCGGCGACCTTCTCATGAAGACCGCCGCCGAGCACGCGGGCCCGCGCGTCGTCGGCATCGTCCTGACCGGCATGGGGGACGACGGCCTCGCCGGCGCCCGCGCGGTGCGCGACGGCGGAGGCATCGTCGTCGCCGAGAGCGAGCAGAGCGCCGTGGTTTTCGGCATGCCCGGCGCCGTCGTGCGCGCCGGCCTCGCCAACCACGTCATGTCGCTCCCCGAGATCTCCGCGTTCCTCGCGGCGCTCTAGCGGCGCAAAGGCAGTCGATCAGCGCGTCGTCGATCGACGCGGCACCCGCGGCCGCCGCATGTGGATGGGCAGCGCCCCGCGTCCGCGGTCGGGCGGGACCAGGCAGTGCGGTCCGGTGCCGATCAGATCGGTCCGCCGCGCGATGCGCAGGGCCTCGCGCACCTCGTCGTGGTGCTCGGGATCCCAGTAGAAGAGCAGCGCCTTGTGGAGCTTCTTCTCCTTGAGGTCCTTCGCGGTGTGGATCGGCGTGCGCGTCAGCGGGTCGATGCCCGTCCAGTACATGCAGGTCGCCATCGACATCGGCGTCGGGATGAAGTCCTGCACCTGGCGCGGGCGCATCCCCTTCTTCTTCAGCCAAAGCGCGAGATCGATCATGTGCTCGAGCGTCGAGCCAGGGTGGCCGGAGATGAAGTAGGGCACCAGGTACTGGTCCTTGCCCGTCTCCTGGCTGGCGCAGTTGAACCCCTCGGCGAAGCGCTCGTAGCTCTCGATGCCGGGCTTCTTCATCTTGTCGAGCACCTCGGGCGAGGAGTGCTCGGGCGCGACCGACAGCTGCCCGCCGACGTGGAACTTCGCCAGCTCGCGGACGAACTTCGGCGACCGCTCGGCCAGGTCGTAGCGGATGCCGGAGGCCAGGTAGACCTTCTTCACCCCGGGCTCGCTGCGCACCTGCTTCAGCACGTCGAGGAGCGGGTCGTGATCGGTCTTCAGGTTCTCGCAGATCCCCGGGTGGACGCAGGAGAGGCGGCGGCACGCCTTCTCGATGACCTCGCTCTTGCAGGTCATCTTGTACATGTTCGCGGTCGGCCCGCCGACGTCGGTGATGGTGCCGCGAAAATCGTCCATGCGACGGAGCGCGCGGACCTCGCGGAGGATGCTCTCGCTCGAACGCGACTGGATGACGCGCCCCTCGTGCTCGGTGATCGAGCAGAACGTGCAGCCCCCGAAGCAGCCGCGCATGGTGACGATCGAGTGCTTGATCGTCTCGTAGGCGGGGACCGGGTCCTGGTAGTCGGGGTGAGGAACGCGGGTGAACGGCAGATCGTAGAGCTCGTCCATCTCGCTCTCGGCGAGCGGCTCGGCCGGGGAGTTGAAGTACACCGCCTCGGCGCCGTGGGGTTGCACCAGCGGCCGCCCGTTGCCGGGGTTGGTCTCGTACTGGAAGGCGCGCGACATCTCGGCGAACGCGGTCCTGTCCTTCGCCGCCTCCTCGAAGCTGGGGAGCCACACCACCTTGCCGTCGCCCACGTGACGAGAGCGCGGCAGCTCCTCCCACTCGCCCTTGCGGAGGGGCACCGCGGTGCCGCGCACGTCGCGGATCGCTCGCACGGGCTCGCCGGCGTCGAGGCGCCTCGCGATCTCCCAGATCGGACGCTCGCCCATGCCGAACACCAGCATGTCCGCCTTGGCGTCGAGCAGCACCGAGCGCCGGACCTGATCGGCCCAGTAGTCGTAGTGGGCGATGCGGCGCAGCGACGCCTCGATGCCGCCCAGCACGATGGGCACGCCGGGGAAGGCGCGGCGGCACAGGTTGCCGTAGACGATGGTGGAGCGGTTGGGCCGCATGTCGGTGCGGCCGCCGGGCGAGTACTGATCCTCGCCGCGCATCTTCTTCTGCGCGGTGAGCTTGTTCAGCATCGAGTCGAGGTTGCCGGCGGTGATGCCGACAAAGAGGCGCGGCGCGCCCATGCGCGCGACGTCCTCCACCCCTTGCCAGTCGGGCTGGGCGATGATGCCGACCTTGTAGCCCCGCGCCTCGAGGAAGCGGGCGATGAGGGTGACCCCGAAGGCGGGGTGATCGACGTACGCGTCGCCGCTCACCAGGAGCACGTCCAGCGAAGGCCAGCCGCGCGCCGCGAGATCCTCCTTCGTCGTCGGGAGGAAGCGCGCCCGGGTGCCGGCGAGCGCGCCGTTCCGGCCTCGCTTCAGCGCGATGAGACTGCCTCGCTCTGCCATGACCGCTGAAACCTCGGGAGAAACGAAGCACCTCGCCACCCACGCGACAACTTCAATCCCCTCCCGCGCGGCAGCGACCGTCACAGAAAGGCGGCAATTTGACCCCCCGCCGCGTGCATGCGACGACTCGGCCCGCATGCAGACGCTGATCTCCTGCACCGGCAGGTGCTGGAAGAGGAGCCATGCGTCCGCCCTCGCGGCGGCACTGGGCCTCGCGCTGGGCCTCACGCTGGCCCTCAGCCCGGCCCCCCTGCACGCTCAGCCGGCGAAGAGCCCCGCCAAGGCGCAGAGCGGCAAGCGCCCGGCCGCGCCCGCAAAGAAGGGCGGCGGCGCCAAGCAGAAGTCCAAGGCGCCGCGCCAGGCAAGCTCCGCCCCCGGCACGCCCGATCCCGCCGCGCGCGCGTCGGTCACCGGCGGTCAGGGCACCACCGCGGAGCCCGCCGCCGAGGTGGAGGAGCTGAAGGCGCTCGATCCGGTGCTGTTCCCCGAGCTGTCGCCGGCGCGCCCCGCGCCCTGGCAGCGCGACGACGGGCCGCGGGTGACGGCCTCCGGGCTTCCTGCCCCGGCGCCGGCAGGCGCCTCGCCGGCCAGCGGCGCCGCCGTCGCCGTGGCGCCCACCGATCTTGCGTGGCTCGACGCGCTCGCCAAGCCGGACATCCCCTTCCGCTGGGACCCGCGCGTCGTCCGCTACCTCGAGTTCTACCGCTCCTCGCCCAAGGGCCGGAGCATGGCGACCACCTTCCTCCGCAAGTTCGGCCGCTACGGCGAGTCGCTCCGCAAGGTGCTCCGCCGCCACGGCATGCCGGAGGACATCGCCTGGCTCGCGATGATGGAATCGGCGTTCGACCCCCGCGCGCAGTCCCCCGCCGGCGCCGCCGGCCTGTGGCAGTTCACGCCCAAGGGCGCGCAGGCCTACGGCCTCCGCATCGATCGCTGGGTGGACGAGCGGCTCGACCCGGAGCGCAGCACGGACGCCGCCGCCCGCTACCTCATCGATCTCAACCGGCGCTTCGGCCGCTGGGAGCTCGCGTTTGCTGCGTACAACATGGGCTACGGCGCGCTGCTCACCTCGATCCGCAAGTACAACACCAACGACTTCTGGGAGCTGTCGCGCCTCGAGGCGGGCCTCCCGCTGGAGACGGCGCTCTATGTCCCCAAGATCATCGCCATCGCGGTGGTCGCGCGGAACCCCGCCGCCTTCGGCCTCACCGGCGTGACGGCCGATCCGCCGGAGAAGTTCGAGGTGGCGACGGTCGGCCCTGGCGTGTCGCTGGCGGCCATCGCGATCTCCAGCGGCGCCGAGGTGCACGAGCTTCGCCGGTTGAACCCGCAGCTCCTCGAGGCGACGACGCCCCCCGATGGCAGCGGCGTGGCCATGTTCGCGGTGCGGGTCCCCATGGGCATCGCCGCCAAGCTCGAAGGCCGGACCCTGGCCCGCACCCACGCCGGGGCCGCCGACATGGACCGCATCGCGGTGCGGTGGGGCGAGTCGCTGGAGTCGATCGCCACCGAGCGGGGGACGACCGAGGCCCGGCTGCGCCAGCTGAACGGTCTCTCCAGCACCGTGCCGCTCCGCCCGGGGACCTCGCTCTTCGTCCCGCGCGCCGACGGCCCCCCGGAGGGGGATCCCGACGAGCCGCCGACGGTGGTCGTCTCGCGCAGGGCCAGCGACATCCCGGGGCGGCGACACGTCCTCTACGAGGTGGTGTGGGGCGACGAGCTGCGCGACGTGGCGCGGGTCCTCGGCGTCACGGTGGACGACCTCTGCGGGTGGAACGCCATCGACGCGTCCGCCCAGCTGCACGGCAAGATGGTGCTCCAGGCCTTCCTCGACCCCCGCCGCAAGGCGGAGGACGTGCGCCTCCTCGATCCCCAGCGCGTCCGCCTGCTGATCGCGGGGACCGACGACTTCTTCGAGCACGTCGAGGGCCAGAAGGGCCGCCAGCGCATCAAGGTCGTGGTGGGCCAGGGCGACACCTTCAAGTCGCTGGCGCAGCGCTACGATCTGACGCTGGGGATGCTGGAGCGCATCAACCACCGCTCGCGCCATGACGCGCTGGTGCCGGGGGAGACGCTGGTCGTCTACGCCAAGCAAGCGACCCGCCCCGCCGAGAAGGTCGGCCTGGAGGAGGACCCCGCTATCCCCTCGATGACGCAGGCGCGGGCAGGCGCCCCGACCGCGGCCGCCGCACCTGGCGCCCCCGATCGCCGCAACTAGAAAGGCGGTCGCCGCTCCACGAGGCGCGTGGCCGGCGCCTCCCTGCAGCTGGTACCCTCGTGGATCGGCCGTGGAAGATCGTCCGCTGCGAACCGCGACGCCGACCGGGGAGGTGGTCCACGGCCCGGGGACCTTGCTGTCCAATCGCTACCTCCTGGAGGAGCGCATCGCGCGGACGGTGATGAGCTCCATCTGGCGCGCACACGACGACCGGCTGGGCCGGGCGGTCGTGGCGAAGCTGATGGCGCTCGACCTCGCCGCTCAGCCCGACGCGCGAGGTCGCTTCGAGCGCGAGGCGCGCGCCGCGGCGCAGCTCAGCAGCCCGCACATCGTGACCGTCTTCGACTTCGGCGAGTCGGAGAACGTCCCCTACATCGTGCTGGAAGCGCTGCGCGGTCAGGACCTGCAGCATCGCCTGGGCGAGGCGGGTCGCCTGCCGCCCGCGACCTGCGGGTGGGTCGCGGATCAGACCGCGGCGGCGCTGGTCGTCGCACACGAGGCGGGCGTCGTGCACCGCGACATCAAGCCGTCGAACCTGTTCATTTGCCGCACGCCGGGGATCGACGTGGAGACGCTCAAGGTCCTCGACTTCGGCATCGCCCGCCTGATGGGCGAGTCGCGGCGCACCGCCGCGGGAACGGTCGTCGGCTCGCCCCTCTTCATGAGCCCCGAGCAGGCGAGCGGCCAGGCCGTCGACACGCGCACCGATCTCTACTCGCTCGCCGTCGTCCTCTTTCGCTGCCTCACCGGCGAGCTCCCCTTCCGTGGCACCGTCGCCGAGGTGCTGGTCCGGGTGCAGCGCGATCCGCCGCGCCGGGCCGGCGAGGTGGCCGCCGATCTCGGGGACCGCTTCGACGCCTTCTTCTCGCGGGGCCTCGCCAAGTCCCCCGCCGACCGGTTCCCCGATGCGCGCGCCCTGGTGACGGCCTTCCGCGAGGCGCTGCAGCCAGGGGACGTGCCGTCGACGGTGCGCGTCGGCGCGGCGGAGTTGGCCTTCACCGACGCGCCTGCACCCAGCTTGCTCGGCGAGACCCTGGTCCCCGGCGAGGTCCGGCGCAGCCCGCTCGCCGCCCACCCCGAGCCGACAGTGACGCTGGTGCGGGAGACCACGGGCCCCCGACCGCCCGCACCGCGCACGCTGGTATCCCCGTCACCTTCGAGGACGCAGATCGCGGCGCGTCGCGACCGTCTGGTGGGCGCTCTGCCGCCGGTCGCCATGGCTGAGCCCGACCTCTCGCTTGCGAGCGAGTCCGACGCGATCCCGACCGCGGTCGGCGTGATCCCCGCTTCGGTCGCGGAGATGGCGCGACTCGCAGCCACCTCGGGCGAGCCTCCGCCGGAGGAGGAGCCCGCGACCAGCATCGCCGCCATCCCGCCGAAGATCGGAGCGCTCGCGCGCGCGGTGATGGCCGCCTCCTCCTCGGGGAGCAGCGCGGCCGGCGCGCGGCCGGAGCAGCTGGCGCCGGGCACCAGCGCGGCCTGGTCGCCGTCGCCGGACATGCCGGTGAGCGTCCCCACCGGTCCCATGCCGGTCGTCGACTCGATGCCCGGCGCTGCGGGGCACTTCCTCCAGCAGGCGCCGCTGCTCCCGCCGCTCGGCGCCATTGCACGGTCCGTGGACGCGCTGCCCAGCGCACGTGCTCCGCGCAAGGCGGAGCCGACGCTGGCGCTCGTGGGTCCGGCGGCGCTCGCCGAGGAGCGGGCGCAGTGGGTTGCCTCCGATCCCGGCGGTGTCCCCGGTGCTCGCCGGAGGTGGTGGGCGGTGCCGCTCACGCTCGCCATCCTCGCGGTGCTCGCGCTGACCGCATGGAGCGCGCTCGACGGCTCGCCCTACATGCCCGAGGCGCTCCGGCGCCCGGTGGACCCCTGAGCGCCGAGGCGCATCACTCCTCGTCGGCCGCGGGCTCGGCGTCCGCGTCGGCCTCCGGGTCCTCCTCCTCCGCGTCGGGCTCCGGCTCCTTCTTCGGCGCGGGCTCGGCGGCCTTGGCGGGGACGGCATCCATCTCCGCCGGCTCATCCTTCCCGTCCTCGCGCGGGCGGTCGAACGTGTACACGACCCCCAGGCCGAGGATGATGGCGCGCGACGCGTAGGTGCCGCCGTTGACGATGTCCGGCGACTCCGAAGGGTTGGCGAGGACCGGCACCACCTGGGTCACCTTGCCCTCCGAGGGGTCGACCTCCACGGTCTCCGCGATGACGTAGGCGAAGACGAAGTCGAATCGCCAGTCGTCCTTCACATGGAGGCCAGCGCCGATCGACGGCGTCACCTTGTTGGAATCGATGGTGAGCACCGTCAGGTACTCCGGCGCGATGCCGCTGGTCTCGTAGGAGAGGCCGGCGCGCAGATCGAGCGTGAGGTCCTCGCTGGCGTCGACCGCGTATTCGCCGCCCAGACGCACGCCGATGGCGTCCTGGAAGCCGCGCTCGATGGCGACCGGGGGGATGTAGTACTCGGCGGGCAGCGTCGCGACGTTGCCCAGGTAGATCCCGTGCGGCTCCACCGAGATCTGATCCTGCATGCTCCACGCGGAGTAGTCGAAGGCGACCTCGAGGCGCAGCTCGGGGACGATGGCTCGCGTCTCCACGCCGAGGCGGAGCGCCCAGGGCAGATCGAACTTCACCGTCGCGTCCTGACCGACCTGCTCCGCCTCGGAGAACGGCGGGGCCCGCGGCAGGCGCGTACGAAGGGTGGCCGGCGCGTCGATGGCGAAGGGCCCCTGGAACGAGGCGCCGACGCGCCACCCGGGGAGGAACTCCCAGATGGCGCCGACGTTGGCCGAAGGCGCGAAGATGGGGCCCACCGCGATCTCCCCCTGCACGTCCCAGTAGGGATTCTCCGGCGAGCAGAAGAAGCGGTCCGGAAGGCACCCCGAGAAGGCGAGCGTGCTGCGGAAGTTGCCGACCAGCGCGTTGAACCCGGCGCCGATGCGGAGCTCGTCGATGGGCGCGTAGGCGCCCCACAGCCCCAGCACGGCGAGCGCCGAGCCCTCGAGCGAGTAGAGCGAGTAGCGCTGGGGCGCCGGCTGGCCGTCGACCTCCTCCGGGTAGCTGCTGAGCGCGGCGTAGGGCGCGTAGGCGCCGAGGGCGAGGACCACGTCGGGGTGCGGCGCCCAGGTGCCGACCAGCGTCGGGATGGGGAGGAACGGCGTCGTCCCGTCGACGGTGGGGAACGTGCGCTCGTAGGTCCCCACCGTCTCGCCGGTGTTGGGGTCGATCTGACGGAGCGTCGATTTTCGCGTGTACTCGCTGGAGAAGTTCACCCAGCTCGCGTCGAAGAGGATGCTCGTCCCGGCGTCGATAAGGCCCGCCGGATTGTAGTAGACGGCGCCGCCGTCGTCGGCGCCGGCGACGAACGCCCCGCCCCGCCCGAGCGGGCGCACGCCGCGGTTCGCGTACTCGAGGCCCGCCGCCGAGGCCTCGTGCTCCAGCGCGCAGGGCGAGCAAAGGGCGACGGCCAGCGCGAGCGCGGCCGTCGTCCCCCACGATGAGCGTGTCACGGCTTCGGTCGCTTCCGGATGATCGTGTAGAACTGCTCGAAACCGCGGGTGTCGTCGGTCAGGAAGTCGCGCACCGTGCCCATGATGGCCTCGTAGTCGTCGGCCTGGTTGGGGGCCTCGCTCGACGCGTCGATGCGGTGCACGTCGGCGATGGCGTCCATGATGATCTCCATCGGCGACGCGCCGATGACGTCGCCGTCGTCGTCGGTCAGCGGCCTCACCAGGTTCGGCAGCGCCACGTCCATCACGTGGTAGCGATCGTACTCGTCGTCGACGAGGGCCTTGAGGACGGCGAGTGTGCGGTCGGCGCAGCCGGCGCCGTCAGGGTCCTTCTCGGCGCTGGCGGCGACGCTGGCGGCCTTGAGCACCGGCGCCAGGTTCGCGTCGTCGGCGAGCACCTGCAGGAGATCGTTCACCGAGGCCAGCGTGCCCTGCAGCGCGTCGTCCTCGCTGGCGGAGAGGAGGGTGAAGGTCAGCGCGCGCTGGAGCTCACGCCGGGCCGCGTCGTCGGTGCGGATGGCCTCGGTGGTGTCCTGGATCGAGGCGAACAGCGGGCCGCTCAGCGTCTCCGCGAACTTCGCGCCCATGTCCCACTTCGCCCAGCGGCACTCCACGCCGTCCTCGCGTGTGGGACAGTTGCCGTTCACCTGCTCGCGCACGACCTTGAGCACCGACAGCGTCATCGGCGCGAAGCTCGGGTTGCGGAAGCGCGCCGAAGTCCCCTCGCCGTCGACGGCGAGAAAGGCGTCGACCAGCTGCGAGCGCGAGCGCTTCCACGGGCCCTTGCGGGCGAAGTTCTCATCGGTGGACTGGAAGGCGTCGTCGAAGCGGTTGAGCGCGTCGGCGATGAGCGTGAACACGGTCAGCTGGGCCTGGGGGGTGCCGTCGGCCCAGGTGGTGGTGCGGTTGCCGAAGCGGTCCGCCAGCTGCAGGCGCGTCGCGTACTCCCTGGAGAACAGGATCTCGGTCACGTGCTCGAGCAGCGCCGAGCCGGTGACGACCTCGCCGGCGCGCGGCCCTCGCTTGATGGTGATGCGCTGCACGTCGTGCGCGGCCCTGGCGAACTCGTGCAGGGCGGGCAGGAGATCGGAGCGAAGCGCCTTGTCGAGGATGGGCTCGTAGCGGTTGAGACCCGCGCCCGTACAGTAGCGGGGGTCGGTCTTCGGCAGCGACTCCGAGCACTCGGCGCCGTGGTCGGGGCCGTTCCAGTTCTTGGAGAGGATCTGCAGGATGTCGAGGAACATGTCCTCGCCGCGACGCTCGGGGACGTTGCAGCCCGAGCCGTCGCCGGTGCATCCGACGTTGGCGAAGGTGCGGATCAGCGGCTCCAGGTACTCCTGCATCGCGCGCTTCTCGAGCGCGAAGATGGTGTTGGCGTCGCGCATGCGGAGGAGGTCGGCCTGCGGGCACTGGGGCAGGCCGTTGGGCCCGGGCGCGCAGACGTTGGTGCCCACCGGCTCCATGAGCTTGTGGATGAAGGTGTCGGTCTTCCCCCCGAAGCCGACGAGATCGAGATCGGCGATGTTGGGGAACTGGTCGGACTGGGCCCCGTAGAAGACCAGCCGGTTCAGCGCCTTGCTGGTGGGGTGCAGCGTCATCCCCTCGATGCCGCTGGAGTCCTCGAACATCTGGTCCGGGCTGATGAAGGTGTTGGCGAAGTCCATGATGTCGAGGAGGACGTCGTCCTTGAGATCGAACTCGCTGCGCTTCTCGTGCGCCGGCGGCAGCATGCTGCGCAGGTAGAAGAGCGCGAGGTCGTTGATCTCGAACAGCTCGCACTGCGAGTAGCCGCCGGTGAGGGGCCACTCCACCGTGATGCCCAGGCTGGCGACGACCTTGGCGTCCTCTTTGTTGCAGGTCTTGGCGCCCCGGGCGTCGCTGATGAGCTGCATCACGCGCTGGAGGATGCTGCGGTTGGCGTCGCTGCGCGGGGCGGTCCACTGCACCGGGGTGACGGGGTCGGAGAGCGAGCTCGGCCCCACCGAGATGTTGACCGACGGGCCGTTCAGGTCGGCCTGCTGGTAGTCGAACTCGTCGACGTGGGTCGCCATGACAGCGATGGTCTCGCCGACGTGCTGCGAGCCGCCCTTGGCGGTCATCAGCTCGTCGCCGGCGAGGACCCCGAGCACCTTCTCGGTGAGGCCCGGCTCCTCGGCGATGCGGCCGAGCACCCCCGCCATCTCGTCCCAGATCGGGTTCTCGCGGGTGAGCCCGGCGGGGTGCACCTGACCCGAGGCAGCCAGCTGATCGTGCTCGTCGGCGATCTGCTTGATGCGCAGCGCCGCGCCCACCAGGCGCGCCACCTCCTGCTCGTGGTTCTGAAGGAGATCCATGACCGA
Source organism: Polyangiaceae bacterium (assembly GCA_046596645.1). Classification (GTDB taxonomy): domain Bacteria; phylum Myxococcota_A; class Polyangia; order Polyangiales; family Polyangiaceae; genus JBKJLX01. The sequence goes on along the minus strand of JBKJLX010000586.1, from coordinate 11,121 downwards.
GAGGAGGACGGCGTCGCTGTCGGGGTCGGCGAGGATCTGCCCGAAGCCGTGGACGACGTCGGCCAGCGGCGAGTCCTCGCCGCGGAAGCGCTCGTACTCGATGCAGGTGTCGCAGTCGGAGCCGGCGGGGAGGACGGCGTCGTTGTCGAAGTCGTAGGTCGCCTCCTCGCGCGCGCCGAAGAGCGCGAACGCGCCCTGCAGCGCGTACATCACGGTCTCGTTCTCGTACTGCCAGGCGTTCGCCTCGTCCTCACCCTCCGGCGCGTAGCTCGTGGGATCGATGAGGGGGACGATGTCGCGCACCAGCGACGCCGCCAGCGTTCGCGAGGTGTCGACGTACTGGTAGGTCGGCGTCGAGGGGCGCCCGTAGATGTCGGAGCCCTCGTCCTGCTTCGCCCCGGCGAGGAGGAAGGGCGTCCCGATGTCGAGCGGATCGCCCGAGGCGTCGATGAAGCGGCCGCGAGCGTCGACGTCGGCGAAGCCGTCGAAATCCTCGTCGGAGAAGGGCTCGGGCACCGACCCCGGGAGGCCGGGCGTCGAGCCGCTGGGGATGGCGGAGCCGCGCTTGTCGCGGACGCTGATGTAGCGGGGCGGTGCGTCGAACCCGAGCGCGAAGGACGGGTGCTCGGAGAGCATGAGCGCTCGGACGACCTCGCTGGTCTGCCGCGGACGGCTGGGCGAGCCCCTGTCCTCGTCGACCAGCAGCTGGGGAAGCGGCGAGACGACGCTGCGCGCCGTCACCATCTCCTTCTTGCCGACGTCGAGCATGTGCTGGAGCGTCGGCACCGCCTCGCCGTCCGGCCCGAAGACCTGGAGCGCCGTCTTGGTCAGGTTCCGCAGCTGCGGGTAGGTCATGAAGCTGCGAATGGCGCCGAGGCCCACGTGGAAGGGGCGATAGCCCTGGCGGCCCGCCATCTTCTGCAGGGCCTCGCGCGCGTCCTCGTCCTCGGCCAGCGCGTCGAACAGGCGGCCCAGGGCGCGGGTGGTCGACGGGGCCAGGGGCTCGCCGCCCTCGTCGTAGGGGTTGTCCTCGTAGAGCGGGATCATCCGCGCGCCGAGGTCCCGCAGGCCATCGAGGAGGCGGACCTTGTCCTTTTCGCTCTTGGTCGTCGGGTCGTCGATCTCGATGTCTGGGAAGACCTGGTTGAAGGCCTTCACCAGGTTCTTCCGGTGCGTGGCGAGCCGCTCCAGCTTGGCCACCGAGAGCTCGCGAGCCCGCTTCGCTTCCTTGCCGCCCGGCGAGGGGAGGAGGGACTGATCGACCTCGTTGCTGTATTTGCCGTTCTCTCCCGGGTGGCAGATCGACCGGTACGAGACGCCCTCGAGGTCCTCCGGCATGGCGCTGGCGCCGAGCCGGTCGCAGAACATCGAGTAGACGTCGTCGCCGAAGGTGGCCTTCGGCGTCGCCTCCTGCGTCGTGTCCAGCTCCTGGTGGCAGCTCACCGTCCCCGAGAGCAGGGCCCCGATCGAGGCCAGCACCAGCGGGGCCGCGATGCGGCGGGGAAGAGAAGGACGCTTCATGCGGTGATACTCCATCGCCGAGGGTAGACGAATTGCTTCCCTGTTCAGCACCTGACGGCCAGAATGGGCGTCATCGTCCGCCGAGACCCGCGTCAAGAATCCTGACGCGACGCAGCAAGGTGGCATCGCGCGAGGCGGCGCTAAGCTCGCGCCGATGACCGTGTCCGGAGCTCGTGAGAACGGTGCAGAAGCAACCCTCGCACCCGATACCAACCCCTCGTACGACGCCGCCAAGCTGGCCGCCGTGATCCTCGCCGCGGGTCAGGGCACGCGGATGAAGAGCAGGAAGGCGAAGGTCCTGCACGAGCTGTGCGGCAAGCCCATGATCCACCACGTGGTCGGCGCCGCGGTCGCCGCCGGCGTCGGCGACGTCGTGGTGGTCGTCGGGTTCGACGGCGAGAGTGTGCGCACCTCGCTCGCGGCAGGCTTCGGCGAGCGCGCGCGCACCGCAGAGCAGCCGGAGCAGCGGGGCACCGGCCACGCGGTGCAGTGTGCGATGCCGGCGGTGCCGACCGGCAGCGACGCAGTGATGGTGCTGTGCGGCGACACGCCGATGCTGCGCGCCGCCGACCTGGTGGCGCTGCGCGAGGCCTTCGCCCGCGCCCCGGCGTCCCCCATGGGCATGCTGACCTGCGACGTGCCGGACCCCACCGGCTACGGGCGCATCCTCCGAGACGGCGCCGGGCGGGTGCAGGGCATCCGCGAGCACCGGGACTGCTCGGCGGAGGAGCTGGCCATCCACGAGATGAACCCCGGCGTGTACATCGTGCGCCGCGCGTTCCTGACCAGGGCCCTGGGCGGGCTGCGCGCCGACAACGCGCAGGGCGAGCTCTACTTCACCGACGTCGTCGCCGCGGCCTGCGCCGAGGGCGAGGTGGTGACGGTGAAGGTCGCCGACCACGCCTCGCTCGCCGGGATCAACGATCGCGCTCAGCTCGCCGCGGCGGAGGACGTGCTCTACCGACGCATCGCCGACGGTCTGCGGCGTGCCGGCGCGACCATCGCCGTGGGCGCGCGCATCGACGCCGGGGTGATGGTGGATCAGGACGCGGTGATCGCCCACGGCGTCACGCTACGCGGCGCGACGCGCGTCGGATCGGGGGCGTTCGTCGACGTCGGCTGCGTGCTGACCGACGTGACCGTCGCCGCCGGCGCGAGGCTGCAGCCCTACACCATCGGGACGAAGTCGAGCATCGGCGACCGCGCGCAGATCGGGCCGTTCTCCCACCTGCGCCCGGAGAGCGTCATCGAGGAGGACGCGCACGTCGGCAACTTCGTCGAGACCAAGAAGACGACGCTGCGCAAGGGCGCCAAGGCCAACCACCTCGCGTACCTCGGCGACGGCGAGATCGGCCCCGGCGCCAACGTCGGCGCCGGCACCATCTTCTGCAACTACGACGGATTCCAGAAGCACCGCACCGTCATCGGCGCCGGCGCGTTCATCGGCAGCGACTCGCAGCTGGTGGCCCCGGTGACCATCGGCGCCGGCGCCTACGTGGGCACTGGCACCTGCGTCACCAAGGACGTTCCCGAGGGCGCGCTGGCCATCGCTCGCGTCCCCCAGGAGAACAAGCTCGGCTACGCCGAGAAGCTCAAGGCCAAGCTCAAGGCCAAGGCGGGGAAGTAGCGATTCTCACTCGGCGTCGTTGGCGCGGCGTGACGGGGGGGCGCCGTTGCCGACGCCGCTGGGCCGCGGTCGCGAGGCGGGCGCCGCCTCGATGTCGTCCTCGCCCGCCTCGGCCAGGGGGAGGTCGGCGAGGGGCATCGCCGGGAGCGAGTGGTTCATGCGGCGGCGCTTGGCCTCCAGGTAGCCGCGAGAGAAGCGGTTGGGCCGCATGATGGAGGGCGCTCGCTCGTCGACCGCCACGCCGAGCGACCGCATCGCGTCGACCTTCAGCGGGTTATTGGTGAGAAGGCGGATGGAGCCGACGCCGAGGTGGGCCAGCATCGCCGCCGCCGCGTCGTACTCGCGGGCGTCGTCCGGCAGGTCGAGCATCCGATTGGCGTCCACCGTGTCGTGGCCGAGCGACTGCAGCGCGTAGGCGCGCACCTTGTTCGCGAGGCCGATGCCCCTTCCCTCCTGGCGGAGGTAGAGGACGATGCCGCAGCCCTGGCGAGCGATCTCGGCCTGGGCCGCCTCCAGCTGCTCCTTGCAGTCGCACTTGAGCGAGCCGAACACCTCGCTGGTGAGGCACTCGCTGTGCACACGGACCGTCACGCCCACCCTGCCGGTGACGTCGCCCATGACCAGCGCCACGTGGTCGGGGGACAGCTCGCTCCCTGCCTCCGGCTCGCCGAAGTGGAAGACGATCATGCGGAACTCGCCGAACCGCGTGGGCACAGGGGCTTCGGCGCGGATCCGGAGCTGAGGCCGGATTGCCTTGTCGGCAACGTACATCTCGCTCACTCCTCTCAGGCTCTCGTCGCTCTGTCGTCGTCGCTCTGTCGTCGCTCTGTTGCCTTGACGCTGTCGACCTGGAGGCAGCAGAACTCGTGCCGGAATCAGGGTGCTGGAAAGCTCATCGGTCTAGCACGACGTCACCCGGGCTCGGCGCGCCAGCGCGCCCCAGTGCACTCCTCAAGTAGCTCCTGGAATTGTCCAGGTCAATGGTTGGACAGAGACGGCCATCCGTTGCCGTCCTTCCCCGAACATGCGAGCGGTCCTGCGTGACCCCCGAGGAAGTTGTGGCGGAGTGCCGCGAGGGGAAGGTCCGTCCATTCTACCTCGTGCTCGGTGAGGAGAGGCTCCTCGCCGACCGCGCCGTGGCCGCGGTGCGCGAGGTGGCTACGCGCGGCGGCATCGCCGGGTTCAACGAGGAGAAGTTCACCGCCGGCGAGGCGTCGGTGGAGGATGTGCTCGCCGCGGCGCGCATGGTCCCCATGATGGCGCCCCGCCGCTTCGTCCTCGTCCGCAGCGCCGAGCGATGGGAGAAGGACGGCGAGCGCGCCGAGGAGCGGGCCAAGGCCAAGGGTCAGAAGGGCGTGGCCAGGGACGCGCCGCTCGATGCGCTGGACAGCTACGCCAAGGACCCGTGCCCCTCGGCGGCGGTCATCGTGGTGGCGAGCAAGCTGAACGGCTCGCGGCGCATCGTGAAGACCGCGAAGAGCGCGGGCTTCCTCGTCGAGTGCCCGCCGCTCAAGCGGCGCGACGAGCTCGCGTCGTTCGTGCGCAGCGCCGCCCGCGAGCGCGGCCACGCCATCGACGAGCGCGCGGCGGCGCGCGTGGGCGAGCTCGCCGGCCCCGACCTGGGTGCCGTCGACGACGCGGTCGAGCGGCTCTCGCTCTACGTCGGCGTCGGCGCGCCCATCGGCGTCGACGCCGTCGACGTGGTCGTGGCGCGTGTCCGCGAGAGCTCGGTGTGGGACCTCGTCGACTCGCTGGTCGCGCGCCGGCTCGATGCGTCGCTGGTCGCACTGCGCGACGTGGCCGACGGCAACGACTCGGCGCTGCCGGCGCTCGGCGCCATCGCCTCGTGCGTGCGCCAGCTGCTGAAGATGGACGCGGCGATGCGCGGCGGGGCGTCGCCGCCCGAAGCCGCCTCCGCGGCAGGGATCCCGCCGTTCAAGGCGCAGGACCGGGCGCAGGCGCTGCGTCGACTGCCGCCGCGGGTGCTCGCAAGCTGGCCGCGGCTTCTGGCGACGGCCGACATGAACTGCAAGGGGCAGTCGCGGCGGAGCGGGGTTGCCGTGCTGGAGGAGACGGTGATCGCGATGTGCGTCGAGGGATAGAGGAGACCGGAACCGCAACCGGAAGCCGGAACCGGAACCGGAACCGGACCGCTACGCGCCGCCGGCGCGCGCGAACGTCTCTTCGCTCGCGAAGTAGACGACGGTGCCGTCGGGGCGCGCGCCGATCACCGCCGCGGCCTTGTCGACCGTCTGGCCGGTCACCGGGTCCTTCGCGGTGCGCGCAGCGGCGTGCTCGCCGAGGTGCCTGGTGCAGCCGGCGCAGCAGCCGAAATACGCGCGCCCCTCGACGTCGGTCGAGGGCTGCGCCTTGCCCATGAAGCGGTTGGTCCGCATGCACACCTGATCGGAGGCGACGCGACGCAGGGCGGGTGCCCGTGCGGTGTCGTCGATGGGGTCGGCGCCGCAGGCATCGCCGCCGCAGGCATCGGCGCCGACCGTGCTGCCGGGGGTGGCATCGGCAGCGGCCTGGCTCGCGGGAGTGGCCGGAGGCGCCGCGGCGAATCCAGCCGTGCTTTCCTGGGTGGGCGACCGGTTGGGCGACGGCGCGGCGTCGTGGGGGGCGCACGCGGCGAGCAGCGCCACGGCAACCAGGACCGGCACGGCGACCGAGGAGAGATGGCGGGCGGGTCGCATGGCAGGGACCGCTCCTTGTGGCAGCGTGGGCGCCCGGCGCCAAGCCATCGCGTCCGCCGCGACAACTCGGCGCTGCGCGTGAATCCGGCCGGCGACCTCCATCTCATGGGCGCGTGTGACCAGGCGGAGGGCGTGTTCGGGCCGCTCCGACGGGGCCGTCGCGCGACGAAGGGCGGCCGCTCGGCGCCCTGGCGATCGCCACTGAGGACGGGCCGCGGCCCCAGGCTGTCACCAGGCACGCGGCGCGATCTGCGCCCGCGCGATCTCGTCGTCGACGAGACGCTCCGGCCCCGTCGCCCCCAACGGCGCGACACTCCTGCGTGCGCTCTTCGGTCGAGGGTGAGAAGCCGGAACCGGAAGCCGGAACCGGAAACCGGAAGCCGGAACCGGAAGCCCGGAACCGGCACCGGTTGCCGAGGTCAGTCCTCCGCGCCGTTGTTGCTGTAGAACAGGCCGGCAGCGTCGCCGCCGACCCAGAGGTTGTCCTCGTCGAGCGCGAAGCCGGTGTAGATGCGGCCGAAGGTTCCTGCCTCGTCCATCGCCGCCGCGAGCGAGCCGACGCCGCTCGGCTCGACCCAGGTGACCCCGCCGTCGGTGGTCTTCAGCAGCAGCGGACCGTCGGAGGCGCCGTACTGGCCCGCCGCGTAGCCGACGTCGCCGCCGGGAGCGAAGAAGATGGTCGTGATCAGCACGACATTCTCGTTCACCACCGCGGGGATGGTGGTCGCGGCCCACGTGCCGCCGGCGTCGTCCGTCCTCCAGATCGTCGCGGTGCCGCCTTCGCCCGAGCTGAAGTCGCTGGTCGCCACGAAGCCGACGGTGTCGGAGACCATCAGCGCTGCGGTGGGGCCGACCGGGCTCGCCTCCTCGCCGACCTCGAGCACGCGCGGCTCGAAGAACACGCCGCCGTCGTTGCTGACGCACACAACGTGCTCGCCGCCGACGTCCTGGCTGCGCCCGACGTAGATGACGGTCTGACCATCCGGCGAGACGCCGCCGATCTGGTTCAGGTTCTCGGTGATGCGCGTGCGCGGGCCGTAGGCGCAGCCCTCCGCCGGGAAGGGGTTGGGCGTCGTGGGGATGCCCTCGGGGGCCCAGGTCTCGGTCCAGGTCACGCCCGGGGCGGGCGCCTCGGTCGAGGTGGCGACGACGCCGGAGCCAATGAGGGCGACGAAGCCGTCGCCCGTCTCGAAGAGCGCTTCCAGCGGGGCGATGCCGTAGTCGATGCCCGACGCCTCGAGTCCGAACGTCGCGAAGTCGTCGATCGAGGTGAGGATCGCGCCGCTGGTGCTCAACGCGACCGTGAGACCGTCCGATGTGGGGACGATGGAACGCACGCTGTAGTTGCCGAGCGCGCCCGGCGGATCGGTCAGCGTCTCCTCCGGCACCGCGAAGTCGGTGATCTCGGTCGCCGTCGACCTGTAGAGGGCACTCTCGTCCGCGGAGCCGCGGGTGCCGATGAAGCCGGTCTCCAGGTCGGAGAAGTAGATCGCGGTGATGCTGTCCGTGTTGTGGAAGCTGGCTTCGCCCTCCAGGAGCGTGAGGCGCGTCCAGCCCGGATCGCCGGTGGAGCCACCCCCGCTACCGCCGGCTGCGTCGCCGCCCTCACCGGTGCCACCGGTGCCCGTGGTCGTGGTCGTGGTCGACCCGGCGCCGCCAGCGCCGCCGTCCCCGGTCGACGACGACGTCGTCGTCGTCGTGGAGCTCGGGCCGGCGCCGCCGTTGCTGCTGGTCGCTCCGCCGCTGCCGTCGTCTTTCCCGTCGCTGCTGCACGCCGCCGCGAGCGCGGCCACCACGATCAAGCCCGAGTAGATGAAGTTGCTTCGCAAAGTACCCTCCCAGATGTCGAGGTCGTCCCCAACGTCGACGACGCTGACGAACCGACGGCCGGACTATACACGCGCGGGCGGCACCCTCGGCGCGGGGAAAACGGTCGCTGCGATCGTGCGCTGCGCGGTCTCACGTCAGTCGTGGCGCGACGCCCCGTCTGGGCCGCATGCGCGCACCGGACCCGTGAGCCCGCACGCTACCGAGCGGGCAAATCGCACCCGGTGCGCGGACGGTACGCGCCTTGCTCTCAGCGGAGCCCAAAACGGCCCAAGGGCCAGGAGGTCGTTCCCATGACGAATCGAATCGCTACGCTCGCCCCCGCTCTCGTCACTCTCGCCCTCGCGCTCGGCGCGACAGGCTGCCAGGACCGCGTCGAGGAGGAGCGCAAGGACGTCGGCGACGCTCGCGTCGACCTCGCCAAGGTCGAGAAGAAGGCCGCCGAGGATCGGGCCGAGGCGGACAGGGAGGCCGCGGAGGAAAAGGCCGAAGCGGACCGCAAGGTGGCCAAGGCCAAGGCCGAGGTCGACGAGGAGGTCACCGAGGCGAACCGCGCCGAGGCCGACAAGGCAGCGAGGGTCGGCGAGACGATGGATGACCGCCTCGCCAGGTTCGACAAGCGGCTCATCGAGATGAAGGCCGACGCGGCGAAGTGGACCGGCGCGACCCGGAGCGACGCCGACCGGTCGATCGTCGACCTCGAGAAGCGCCGCTCCACGATCAAGACCGATGTGAAGGAGCTCGGCGCCAAGACCGGCGCGGCGATGGACAGCGCCAAGGCGCGCATCGAGAAGTCCGTCGACGCGCTGGAGAAGGACCTCGACACCGCGTGGGACCGCGCGAAGGCCTCGGTCAAGAAGGGCTGAGCCGCCGCGCCGGCGCTCCGGCCACGTCTCAGCGGGCGAGGACCTGGAGCGCCGCGCCCTCGACGCGGACCGACTGCCACTCGGGCAGGACGCGGGCGCCGAGGCTCTCGTAGAAGCGGATCGCGGGCTCGTTCCAGTCGAGGACCTGCCAGACGAAGCGGCGGCAGCCGGCGGTGACCGCCTCGCGCGCCAGGGCGCGCATGAGGGCAACGCCGGCGCCGCGGCCGCGGTGGGAGGGCTTCACGAAGAGATCCTCGAGGTGCAGGCACCGGCGGCCTTCCCAGGTCGAGTAGGTGAAGAACCAGAAAGCGAAGCCGACGGTCACCGGCGGTGCGCCGCCCTCGACCCAGTCGGCGAGCAGGACGTGAAAGGCGGGCTGCGCGCCGAAGCCGTCACGGAGGAGGTCCTCTTCCGTCGCGACCACCGCGTCCGGCTCGCGCTCGTAGGTGGCCAGCTCGCGGATGAGCCCGAGGATGACGGGAACGTCGGCCGCGGTCGCGCGGCGCAGCGAAAGCATCGCGCGAGTCTACGCCCGCAATCCTCGCGGGCGATCGGCGTCGGTCATCGTGAGCCCACCGATGCTCGGCTCAGGCCACCAGGCAGCGTTCGAGCCGCGCGCAGTGTCGAGGAGGACGCCAGTGTGCAGCCCCACGCCGGGCTCCCCGGCCAGGATGTGGGCGGCCACGCCCAGCTCGCCGACCAGACCGGGTCCCCCCTGCAAGAACTGCGAGCCGCCCTGCGCGGCGGCGATCCGTCGCATCCTCGACGTGTTGATGGCTCCGAGCTGGATGACGCCGTAACCGCCGCTGCGCGCCGTGCAGCCGCCCTCCGCCAGGCCCATCACGTTGCCCTCCAGCCCCCAGCGCACGCCCAGCTGCTCGCCGAACGTGAACGAGACGTGGAAGCCGGCGCCCCCGAACACGTCGTCGTCGGCCGACGCCACGGCGGGGAACGTCGCAGCGCAGCCGCTGCGAGGGTCGCGAGCCTGCGAAGCAGGTGAGCGCGTGGCGAGCGGTTGGAAGCCATGTTGCCAACGATGCGCCCCCCCGTGGCGTGTGCAGCCGCCGCCGCGGAGTGTGCATCGATCTGCGCACCGGACGACGGGTCCCGGCCTTCACGGGCCGCGATCCCACGCGCGGACGGGTCACGCCCGGCGGGCGCGAGAACGGCACGAGCCGTGCTCACTCGGCAGTATGACCTCGACTCTAGCATCCAGTCACTTCGGCAGCGAACGACGCGCCGTGCGGACCCACCTGTGCTGCCTGACGGGGCTCCTCCTCGCCGTCGCGCTGTCGGCCTGCTGCTCGGAGACCGACTACGACTTCGCCATCGAGCGGGAGGAAGGGTCGGAGCGGAGCTGCTCCGCGCTCTGCCGCAACTACCTCGACGCAGCCACGCTGGAGGACGTGACCTTCGAGCTGCACGGCTGCAAGTACGAGGAGGGCGAGGACGGGCGAGACCTCGCGGTCTGCCACGTCACCGAGGTCAACTGCGTCAACAACAACCACTTCTGACCATGAGGACCACCCATCGCCAGCGGATGCTCGCCGTCGCTTTCGCCCTGCTCCTCCCGGGCTGCCGGGAGCCCTTCGAGCTCTACATCGAGCGCGCCGAAGAGGACGAGAAGAGGAGCTGCGACGCCCTCTGCTACGACGCCGTCACCTCGGCCGACACGCAGGCCGACGGCACGTCGTCCCACTTCACCCTGATCAGCTGCGAGGACGTCGACGACGTCGACGGCAGGGAGATGGTGGTCTGCCACTTCTCGGTGCCGGAGTGATCCCGATGATCAGCTGAGGCCGCGCTTGCGGCGGACCAGCCAGTGGGCGCCGAGCAGCGCGGCGGCGGCGGTGGTCCACGCCCAGGGCGGCGCGACCGGGCGCACCGTGCGCTCGGCGTCGATGGGCGTCGCCTTGGGGAGATCGAGGCGCGCCAGGGCGTCGATGGGGACCACCTCGCCGCCGGTCGCATCGGCGATGGCCTTGAGGCGCTCCACGTCGGGGCGCGGGTCGGCCCACTCGTCGCCCCCCTTCTCACAGGCGAAGTCCTGGCGCACCACCGGCGCCCGGCCCTTTCCCTGGAGGATCTCGACCGCGGCCCGGTAGCCGCCGGCGGCGAGCTTGCCGATCGGCACCTCGGTGGGCTGCCCCTTGGCGGCCACTGGCACCTTGCCGGTGTGAACGATCTCACCGGTGCCGAGCTTCGCGACCTCGACCGACACCTCCGCTCCGTCGGCGGGCAGCGAGCGCACCACCAGCGACGCCTCCTCCCCGGCGAGGCAGGGGCGCGCCAGCGAGACCCCGGCCGACTCGAAGCGCGGGTCGCGCATCAACCAGCCGACGATGCCGTCCCACAGCGCACCGTGGGCGCGGCCCGCGGTGGTCGCGGCGAACGTGCTGAAGCCGAGGCGATGCGAGCCGTCGATGGTGAGCGCGACCGAGCGGCCGGTGCCCACCTCGGCGACGGCGAGGATCGGCATCGGGCTGTCGCCGGCGTTCAATGCCGGGTGCTCGAGGAGGACGGTCGCGTCTTCCCGCGGACGGCCGACCAGGTTGGTGCCGGGCATCTGCGGCAGATCGGTGCC